>CAZHBJ010000012.1:0-41003 GCA_964530445.1 uncultured Ignavibacteriaceae bacterium | reverse complement strand
TGTAATAACTCCATAGAAATGACATAGATTCGACTCAATAGAAATGTCAGTAAAAATTAGATTAGAGAACTCAGAAAAAAGGAGTTCTCAAAATGGAAGGAATACTGACAATGAGTCAAAAAGAGGCAGATAGATATAAAATAGTCTCTCAAATAGAAGAGAAATTAATAACGATTGAAGAAGCCTCAGAGTTATTAGGAATAAGCCCAAGGCAAGTTTACCGTCTACTACAGAGAGTCAGAGCAAGCGGAGCCAAAGGAGTAATACATAAACTAAGGGGAAAGCCTTCCAACAGAGGATATCCAAAGGAATTGAAGGAAAAGGTAATAACGATATACAGAAAGAACTATTCGGACTACGGACCTACATTATACTCAGAGATGCTGATAAAATATCACAACATATCAGTAGACCATGAAACAATCCGCAAATGGTTAAGGTCTGAAGCAATAACAACCTCGATGAGAAAAAAGAGGCCTCATCGAAAGAAGAGACAGCGCAGAAGCAGCTTTGGAGAATTGCTCCAGTTTGACGGAAGTTTTCATGATTGGTTCGAAGGACGCGGAGCTGAATGTTGTCTTCTTAACTGTGTTGATGATGCAACGGGAAGGGTGTATCTAAGATTTGCCTTAAGTGAGAATACGGCAGATGCAATGTTAACCATGTGGGAATACGTAAAAAAGTACGGAATACCGAGGAGTATATACACCGATAGAGGCAGTGTTTACTATGCTGAAGGGAAGCTGACAGATTTTGGCAGAGCAATGAAAGAGCTAAAAGTTGAGCTGATCTTTGCAAAGTCTCCACAAGCCAAAGGGCGAGTCGAGAGGTGTAATAGAACACTACAAGACCGGTTAGTAAAGGCATTAAGAAGGGAAGGTATATCCAATATAGCCGAGGCAAATAAATATCTTCAGAATGTTTTTATTAGTGAATTTAACAAAGAGTTTTCAATCAACCAGAATCAAGCAGATGTGCATATGTCTGCAAAAGGAATAAAACTGGAAGAAGTATTTTGTTATAAGACAATTCGTCAGGTTAGAAACGATTACACAATAAACTTAAGCGGTGGATACATACAGTTACTAAAGGGAAAATCGCCACTACCACGTCCAAAGCAGAATGTAACGATAAGCAAGTGGCTTAATGGGACAATACATATAAACTACAACGAGCAAGAATTAAATTTTAGTGTATTAAAATCAAAACCCAAAAAGAAAGGCTATAGAAAGCAGTCGCCGACTAAAGATCATCCGTGGAGGAGAATGAATCAGAAGATGTCGATTGACAAGCAGAGGAATTTTTTCGCTGCAGTATTCGGGTAACTCCATTCCGGCTACGCCTTCATTCCGTTACCCGAATACAATACTTTAAGTAATTAATTTATTAACTTTTTACTGACATTTCTATTGAGTTTTACATACTGACATTTTTAAAGAGTTAATACATAACTATTTAGATTAGGCATATCCGTCTAAATCAAAATCGGAAAGAAAAAGAGTATATCCAATGAATAGATTATATTAGTAACTAATATAAAGCACTCGACTAAAGATTGGTGAAATGTGACAGTTGAATTATTTTTTATATACATTCTCGTCAGAGTCAGCCTGTTGGTCTGGTCAAATACGGCAAACCAAAGTCTAGCGACAATCATTCCGAATGTTGTTGATAGTGCAAGGTAAGTTGCAGTAAAATCTTTAAAATGTAGCTGTTTAAAAAAGTACTGTCCAAAGGAAATAATCTAAGATAAGAATCATTGCCGAGGACATTACAAACGAACGAATGGTTGCCAGCCCAACCCCTTCTGCCCCGCCTTCTGTTCTAAAACCTATATGACATCCGAGCAGCGAAGTAACTGCTCCAAAGAAAACGGTTTTTAAAAGTCCGGCTAACAAATCACCCATTAAGAAAAATCTTTTTACTGATAGGAAAAAAACCGCAAACGAAACTCCAAGAAAATAATTTGAAACTATAAAAGCTCCGAATACAGCTATTGTATCTGCAAAAATTACAAGCAGCGGCAGCATTATAACCGAAGCTAAAAAGCGAGGCATTGCTAAATATCTTACCGGACTTATAGCCATTGTTTCAAGTGCATCAATTTGTTCCGTAACTTTCATTGTACCCAGCTCGGCCGCAATAGAAGCCCCTACCCTGCCTGCTATTACGATGCCGGTTAATACGGGACCTAATTCGGTAATTATAGCCCTGCTTGTAGAACCGCCGAGAAAAGATAACGGTGCAATTCCTTTTAATTGATATGCTGCCTGCCATGCAGCTACTGCGCCGGTAAATATTGCAATAATTAAAACAAGTGGAAGTGAATTTACTCCGATATGTTCCATTTGATAAACGATTATTCCCCTGCTGCGCGGTATCATAGGAAAACTTTTTACAATACCCCAAAACAATTGAGAAATTTGTCCGATTTCTCTAAAAAAGTTTAAGGTCTTTTTGCCGAGATTTTGTAAAAATTTTTTAATCACTAATAAATATAAGATTTTATATAACCAATTTAATAAAAATTATATGCATTTCTATCCTGAATTTTTCAGAAAATAAAAAGAAAAGATTTATTAATTCAATCTAATTATTTTAAATACGAATTATAAATTTAAGTTGTTTTAAATAATACGGAACTAAAGTAAACTTTAAAAAATGAATAATGAAATAAGGTTTGTTATCATCAGTTTTTATTTGATGCAAAGGTTTATAAATCTTATAAGGTTTGCTTTAGACTATTAATTCTTTTGGATTAATTTAGATTTATAACTTTTTATCTTTCATAAAAATTATTAAATCTTTAAATTTAAAGATCATAATTTGCGGAGTAATCATTTTCACATAATTTTTGTAATTGCTCAATATTATGCACAGACCCAAAATGATACATTTTTTTATTCAATTTTAAAAAGCATTAATTGACAATACTCAATTAAAAAATCGCATAAAGATGAATAATTTTTTAATTAACCTTTTATATAAAAAGGGATTAACAAACGAATTTAAGTACTTACAGGTAATAATAATTTTTAAATAATTTGATAATTCAATTTCTTTATTTTAGCATTATTATTGCTATCTATTTTATATTTCCCTCAATTAGATTGAAAGAATATGGTAAATACTACTGAAAATTTAAGGGACATGAACAAAGATAATTATATTTCTGAGTTTATAGTTCAAGCTCCGGTGGGAATATTAACATTCTCTCTTGATTGGAATATAAACTTTATTAATGAAGCTTTTGTTAAATACGCAATTCTATATCAATTTGAACATTCATCTCTAAAGGGAATAAATATACTTGATGCGAATATTTTCCCCGACATAGACATAAAAGAAGATTTACTAGAATTGAAGAACGGTTTATCTTTTGAAAAAGAAGTTAAAAATATAAGTACGCTGGACAAAGGTAAAATCAGTGTAATTGTAAAAGGCTCTCCTTTATTTGAAAACAATAAATTCAGCGGCGGAATATTAATTGTTGAAGATTTGAAAACCATTTCATCTGAACATTCTAAAGATGAATTGCAATCAGATAAAATAAGCGATGTTTTATCCAGAATAAACGACCTGGTTTTTATCACCGATAACTCAGGTAAAATAAAATATTCATTCGGAAAAAGTATTGAAAAGCTTAAAACACCTGTATTCGGTCTGAATGATTTACAGGTTAATAAATTATTCGGATTTGAAGCCGATGAAAAAATACAAAAAGGGCTTGAAGCCGTCGCGGCAAATAAAAAATCGGAAAAGATAAATACTTTAATTAAAATAAAAGATGAAGAACTTACCTTTGAATGCAGAATTGAACCGCTCTTAAACTGGAGAAGGCAAGTTCAGTTTTTGTTTTTCTTTTTTAGCGATATATCCGATTTTATTAACGAGCGGAATAAACTGGAAAGTGAAATCGGAGAATTAAAACAATATCAATTGATAACCGATGCCGTATCGGATGCAATCTTTGCGTTGCAATCCGCAGGCGAAATAATTTTTTGGAATAAAGCTTCCGAACAGCTTTTCGGTTACACTCGCAGTGAAGTATACGGTAAATTTTTCGGGAAAGCTTTTGATGTTTTTGATCTTGAATATTTTGAAGGAATTAAAAAACGATTAGAAAAATCCAAAATTTGGAAAATTAGTTTAACAGTCTATAAAAAAGACGGTAAAAAGGAAATTATTGAAGCCAAGTTCTCTTATGCTAATAACAATTCCGGAATGATAGTAGTTGTTTGCAGTAATATTACAGAACGGGCAACAACGGAGCAGCTGATAAAAGCTTCCGAAGAAAAATTTAAGTCGATTGTTTCTTTAGCCTCTGAATTAATTTGCAATCTTGATCCTGAAGGAAAAATTATTTTTGCAAATAAAGCTTTTACAAACGTATTTAAATATTCAGAAAATGAAATTTTAACAAAAAACATAAAGGATATATTATCCGAGGAAGTAGTTTCGGAAGATGATTTTACTTTAAGAAAGTATGAAAAACCGGGCGTCCATGAATTTGAAATTGAAGGTATTACAAAAACAGGCGACATTATTTTTTTGAACGCGATAATTTCGCCTTCATTTCAGAATAATAATCTCAGCTATTTCAATTTAATTCTTACCGACCATACTAAAAAGCAGGTAACACAGAAAAACCTAATGATTTTTCTATCGATGTTTAACGCTTTTTTAGACGGAGTTGCCGCCGAATGCGAAGGGAAATTAATTTTAGCAAATGAAGCTTTTGCAAAAATTTTCGGTTACAACAATTCCAAAGAAATGTTGGATAAAGATTTATTCGATCTTGTAGCTGCAAACGATATTCCAAAGGTTACGGGCTATTTTCAATTAATCGGCAGGAACAAGGAAATACCCGAGAGATTTGAATTTCTCGCCAAAAGAAAAGACGGTTCAAACTTTTTTGCCGAAACTTCCTTATCTGCATTTGAAAGCGACCAAAAAATATACGTCGTTATGGTTGCAAGAGATATTACCGAACGGAAACGCACCCAGCAGGCGATTAGAGAGTCTGAGGAAAAATACCGGAATATAACCGAAAACATAGATGACTTTTTATATACATTTGAAAAGACAGGCTCTGTTTTAAGACCTGTATTTTATACTTCATCCGTAGAAAAAATAACCGGATATAATCAAACCGATTTTCTAACGGATTCCAGGCTTATCTTTAAGCTTATACATCCGGATGATTTTCTATCACTAAAGAAAAAACTAAGCAGCCTGTTAAAAAGTAAAATTCAATTGTCCGGTGAATTTGAATTTAGAATTATAAATAGACACGGCAACGTAGTTTGGATAAGGAATAAGTTAAATATAGTAAGAGATAACGAAGGAAGGATCCTAAAAATTTACGGCCTTGTAAGTGATATTTCTTTAAGAAAAAATGCCGAAGACGAATTAAAGCGGTCCACCGATAACCTGGTAAAACTAAATGAAACTAAAGACAGATTTATTTCCATAATTTCACATGACCTAAGAACTCCGTTCAGTTCAATTTTAGGTTTTACGGATTTATTATTAAGCGACAGCGACCTAACCGAACTGGAAAAGAAACAATATATTGAGTTTATAAAAGAATCTTCAAAATCCATGTTATCTCTGGTTAATTCTTTATTGGATTGGACAAGACTTCAAACAGGAAGAATTCGTTTTGAACCCGAAAAAATTGAAGCATACAAAATAATCGACAGTTCTTTGAATGCTCTATCCGGAGTAGCATTTCAGAAAAAGATTGAAATCATTTCCGATATAAGTAAAGATATCGTAATCTTTATTGATAAAGATTTAATGTTACAGGTATTTAACAATTTAATTTCAAATGCAATCAAATTTACTCCGCAACACGGAACTATTACTATTTCGATAAAGCCTTCGGAACGAATGAGATTTATTGAATTTTCAATTAAGGATACCGGTGTTGGAATTAAACCGGACGACATTAAAAAATTATTTAAAGTCGATACTAAATTTACATCCGAGGGTACGGAAGGTGAAAAAGGAACCGGGCTCGGGCTTTCTTTGGTAAAAGAGATAATTGACAAGCACGGCGGAAAAGTTTGGGTGGAAAGTGAATTTGGTAAAGGCTCCGAATTTAAATTTACACTTCCGACAGCATCTGCAAATATACTTTTGGTAGATGACAGTAAGACAGACAAATTACTGTATTCGAAAATTTTAAAGAACATAACGCCGGATTACAATGTTGATATTGCTTCCGACGGTAAAGAAGCAATTGAGAAAATATTAGTCTCTCCTCCCGCTCTAGTAATTACAGATCACCTTATGCCCAGGATGAACGGATATAATCTTGTATTGGAAATTAAAAAAGCGGAAATAAAAGGAAAACCTCCGGTAATGATTTTAAGCGGCGACCTTGATAGAGAAATCGTTGATGAGTACCATGAATTAGGGGTTGAATTTGTATTTCAAAAACCGGTTAATTTAAACAGTTTTAAGCAAGCGGTTGAAAAATCTCTAAAAAAAGGTATTATGGGACATGTATAAGAAAATTCAATCCCGGCATTAATTATTTTGAATAAGGTAATGTTATTGTAAATGATGACCCCGGCTTATTTTCCGATGCTATGCATGACGGGCTTTCAACGCTGATTTTACCGTTATGTCTTTCAATTATTTGTTTCACAACGGATAATCCCAAACCTGTTCCTTCGTAGCTCTTTTCCTTGATATTCGAAGCCCGGTAAAAATCGGTAAATATCTTATCTATATCCTTGGCAGGTATTCCTATCCCGTTATCATTTATTTTAATGGTCTCTTCATCGATTGAATTGGTAAATGTTATCTCAATAAGACCATTATTTCCGACATATTTTACTGCATTCCCGATTAAGTTTGAAAAAGCAATCTCAAATAATAATTTATCACCTTTTAAAATTCCCTTAAATGTTCTTCCGTCAATAAAATTCAGCATAATATGTTTTGATTTAATATTTGCGGTTAACTTTTTTATAATTGTTACCGCAATTTTACTAAGTTCAACTTCCTCCGTAGAAATTTCATCCAATAGCCTCAGCTTAGAAATTTTAAGAACATCGTTTATCATATCAATAGCTTCACCTGATCTAATCATAGCTCTATTCAGTCTCTTCTCAATTCGTTTGTCCAGCGGACCCAGAAAATTTTTTAGAATTATATCTAGATATGAATGAACCGCACTTAGAGGTGTTTTTAATTCATGTACTATTCCGATTATATATTTTTGTTTTTCAACTTCCGCCTTATTTAATTTATCAATCGTTTCTATAAGCTCCTGTTCAATTTGATAAAGCTGTCTTGCAATTTTATTTGCGAGAAACACGCTTATAAAAATTACGAATGTAAACACAACATCATACGCAATAAGAAATTTAATATTGTTATACACAGGGAAATTAAGCAGCCCTTGAATAGTTTGATGATGGATAATTCCATAGTATTCACCAAAAATCAGGACATTAAAAAATGCAACTACAATTCCCGCTACAGAGTAAATAACAAAATCGGGTAAAATTAAACTTCCTATTATCATATGAAAAACAAAAAGCATGAACAGCGGCGTTTCGATACCGCCGGTATAGTAAACTATCAATCCCAAAGCAGTAAGGTCAAGAATCATCTGAAGAAGAGAAAAATGGAGCGGGTTAAATTTACCCGGTGTATACTTAAGTATTTTTCTTATTTGCTGAAGAATGATATTATAAAAAAGGACAGAAACATCAATTAACGACAAAGCAACAAGCTGAGTCTGCGTAAATTTTAATCCCAGAATAAATTTGGAAGAAATTAAAAACATGAACAGCATAATTACGGCACCGTAACGAAGTTTGATAAGCCATAAGTTGCGTTTCCTAATTGCTTCCCAATATTCCTGATACCGATTTGCCCAGGATGGGACAAGAGATATCATTCTATCCCCGTATTATTAATTTGTTATTAACTAACCTTAATCTTCTTGATCTTAAACTTGATTTTAATCTTAACCATGGCCTTATTCTCAACCCGGGAAAAATTATAATAAGATTAAGAATAAAAGAAAGAATTTTTTTTAATCCGGATTTATTATTTCTTCATAAGAACAATTTTTTATGTCCTCCGAAAAAAAACTTCCTCCCTTTCTTAAGAGGGAGGATTTAATAATTGTAAAATACAAATTACGAAATATATTTTCCTCTTTTAGTATAATGCGTATGAAGAAGTTCGTGAGAGAGCTTACTGCACGGACCCTCGGTAAGAAAATTCTTATAAATATAATTTATATGAGGATTCTCATGCGATTTTCTAACCGGTAGTGTTTTTTCTTCTTCATAAATTGCTTGCGCTCGTTTTTTTCTAATTTCTTCATTAGTCGGAATAGGCTGCCCGCCGCCGCCTAAACATCCACCAGGACAAGCCATTATTTCTACAAAGTGAACATCGCTTAATTCACCACGCCTTAACATCTCCATAACCTTTTTAGCATTGGCAGTTCCATGAGCAACTACAAATTTCAATTCCACACCTTCAAGGAATTTATATTTCTCAACACAATTTTCCAATTTAACGGATGCTTGTTTAACACCTTCAAATCCTCGACAAGATTCAATAATCAAATTTTTAAATGGAACTTCCCTTCCGGTTACTAATTCATATACGGTTCTAAGAGCTGCTTCCATAACACCGCCCGTGGCCCCAAAAATTAAGCCGGCACCGGAAGCATCACCGAACGGTTCGTCGAAATGAGACTTTGGCATCTCCGGTAAAAATATTCCGGCTTCTCTTATCATTTTGGCCATCTCTCTTGTTGTAAGGCCATAATCAATATCCTTAAAACCGGAGGCATCCATCTCCGGTCTGTTGCATTCGAACTTTTTAGCGGCACACGGCATCAAGGCTACGGTTACTATATCGGCTGGGTCGATCCCGGCTTCCTTTGCATAAAATGTTTTCATTAATGCACCGAACATTTGCTGAGGAGATTTTGCGGTTGAAAGATAATCAAGATATTCGGGATAGAAGTGTTCAATAAACTTAACCCAGCCGGGCGAACATGAAGTGAACTGCGGCAGTTTAACTGATTCATCTTTATCGACGATTGCTTTTCTTAACCTGTTCAGTAATTCGGTCCCTTCTTCAATTATTGTAAGATCGGCAGTAAAATTAGTATCAAATACCCTGTCGAACCCGATTCTTCTCAAAGCCGTATTCAACTCGCCGGTAAATGAATGTCCGGGTTCTACACCGAACTCCTCCCCGATTGCAGCACGGGGAGACGGAGCAGTTTGAACAACAACATGCTTCTGGGGATTATCAATAGCTTTCCATATTTCATCCGAAGGATCGTTGGCATGAAGTGCGGCTGTAGGACAGCGGTTTATACACTGACCGCAATTTATACATATTACATCGGCCAAAGGTTTGTCAAAAAATGTCCCGATGTGTGTTTCATGCCCCCTGTTTATTGCCTCGAGGACACCAACTTCCTGTAAATCGATACATGTTCTTACACAGCGTTTGCAAAGGACACATTTACTCATGTCCCTAACAACAGCCGCCGAGGATTTATCCACCTCAAATTTTGGTTTTTCCACATGCCCGAAAGTATAATTATCAACTCCGTATTCTTTAGCTAAAGACTGCAGTTCACAATTCCCGTTTTTAATACACGAATAGCACTCACCGTAATGTTCACTTAATAAAAGATCGATAATATGTCTTCTTGCTTTCCTTACCATTTCGGTCGAAGTTTTGATCTTAATAGGAGAAGTAATTGGAAATGAACAGGCAGTTTGAAGAGTTCGCATTCCTTCTACATCTACTACACAAATTCTGCAGACACCTGCAATACATAAATCCGGATGATGACAAAGAGTAGGGATATGAATTTGATTTTGTCTGCATGCTTCAAGTATTGTTGTTCCCAGCGGAACCGAAACCTTTTTATCGTTTATTTGAATTGATATCATACCTCCTATCGCAGAAGTATCCTGCGGCTTTTCAACTATTAATGGCCTCTGACTAACCGGTATTCTATCATTATGTTTTCCCATTTTAGTTACCTTTCCCGTTTGTGTGGAAGATTTCCTCTTTAAAATTTTCCAAAATTGAAATGAATGAGTTCGGGCTGGATTGCCCAAGTCCGCACTTAGAAGCTACCTGCATTGTTTTTCCGAGTTCTTTCAGACTATTGATATAAGAAAAAGTATAATTTCCTTTTTCTATCAACTCTACACCTTCCATTAATTTACTATTTCCTACTCTGCAAGGCGTACACTGTCCGCATGATTCTTCAATAAAGAACTCCATAAAGTTTTTTAAAATTTTAATCATACTCCGGCTTTGGTTAAATATCATAATTGATCCGCCGGTAGCAGCATCTTCGTAAGCAAGAATGCGGTCGAATTGAGCTTTGGGAATACATGTTCCCGATGCTCCTCCGACCTGAACGGCTTTTGTATTTTTTGCACCGACCAACTCCAATAACTCTTTAATCTTAGTTCCCCAGGGTAATTCGTAAACACCCGGTTTTTCACAATCACCGGAAACTGAAAATAATTTAGACCCAGTTGATTTATCCGTTCCGAATTTTTTAAACCAATTTCCTCCTTTAACTGCTATATGAGCCACCGAAGCTAATGTTTCCACATTATTTACAATAGTAGGATATCCCAAATAACCGGTGTTTACAGGGTAAGGGGGACGGTTTCTCGGTTCACCTCTGTTACCTTCAAGTGATTCAATTAATGCTGTTTCTTCACCACATACATAGGCACCGGAACCTAAGCGAATTGATATATCAAAATCGAAGTCTTGTCTATTTAAAATATTATTGCCCAAGAGATTATCTTCTCTCATTTTATTTAGATAATCTTCCAGGTATTCAAGCATATATTCATATTCACCCCTAAGGTACATTATTCCTGTTTTTGCACCTATAGTATAACCGGCAACAACCATTCCATCAAAAACCAGTTCGGGATATTCAATTAGCAGTACTCTGTCTTTAAATGTACCAGGTTCGCCTTCGTCTGCATTACATACAACAAATTTTTTTTCTGCAATTGAGGCGGCGGTCAGCATCCATTTTGTTGCTGTAGGAAAACCTGCTCCGCCTCTTCCCTTCAATCCGGAATCCTTCATTTCAAAAAGAATATTTTCCCTGCCTAACTCCAATACTTTTTTTATTGCTTCACCTCTGATGTATTTAGAGAAAATTACCGACCCGGTTCTTTTTTTATTTTTTTCAAATAATTTTTCCATATATCCCTCTATATAATTTCGTTCAAAATATTTACAGCCTTTTCAGGATCTAGGTGTGTATAAACTTTTTCATTAACAAGCATAGCAGGTCCTTGATCGCACATCCCAAGACAATTTGTATATTCAAGTGTAATTCTATTATCCTTTGTTGTTTCTCCAAAAGAAATTCCAAGTTCCCTTTTAACAGCTGATTCAACCATTTCTTTACCGGCAAGATCACATGAAATAGTACGGCAAAGACGAACAATATTTCTTCCTTTCGGTTTGGTATATAAAAAAGAATAGAACGTTATTACGCTGTAAACTTCAACAGGATGAATATTTAACAATCTAGCTACTTCCTGCTGTGCAAAGTCGGAAATATGTTTATGTTTTCTTTGAATCGATTGAAGAATCTGCAATAGCGCGGAACGATTTTTACCGTATTTTTTTACCAGTCCTTCAATTTCTTCGGACAATGAATTTTTTTCCATTACCAGCATAATTACCTCCCTTTCTTCAATTTTAAAAGTTTCTCAACCTTTTCAAGCAGCAGCTCGGGAGAAATAGGTTTTTCAACAAATTCTTCTACAGGCACCATTTCATTCACACCGTAATCAATTCCGAAAGATTTGGATATGGAAGTATACATTATAATCGGAGTATTTATTTTTTCTCTTCTAAATTTTTGTGCTAGGAAGAAACCGTCATCCGGTTCATTCATCATTACATCTAAAATTATCAGATCGGGTTTGTTTTCTTTTACGATTTTGAAACCATCGTCCGGGTTGGACGCGGTCAATACGTCATATCCTTTAGATGTAAGTACCAGGCTGCTGGCATCCAAAACATCAGGATCATCATCAATGATTGCTATTAAAGACATGTAGGTTCCCTTTTAATTATAAATCTAATGAAATTATATTTTTTATATCCTTATTACATCATTCATATTGAATGCCACAAAATTTTAAATAGAAAATGATTTTAAATAACAATTTGAATGCTGTACAAATAAGAGAATTTATTTTTCCTAAGAATGGAAATTTTTCTTTTCAAAAGAGATATTCGATTAGCAACAACTAATAATTCTTATTCGGCAATGACTTTTAAGTTATTTTTTAACTTATTGCCATAAAATGGATGATTAATTCTAACAATTATATTTATTCGGAAAATTATTTAGAGGGGATTTTCCCATTCGGCTAGAACCTCTTCAAAGGGGAATAAAACACGCGGAAACAAACCATTTTTATAAGATATAAAAGTATCATAATTTACAATCGGTATATCCAATGAAATTGCTTCTTTAATTTTTGCCTGCATTGTTTTGCCGGTTAATGTGCAGCCGCTGCAATATACTATTAATTTATATCCGGTAAGATCTAAAGGAAAATTTATTCCGTTATGGAAATCAATAATTAGATTTTTCTTCGATATCAGCTCCAACCATTTTTTAATTTCTTCTCTTCCAATATTGTAATTTCTATTATGATGATTACAAGCCTCGATTATTAATATCCTGTCATTATCCTTAAGTGTTTCGACAGCTTTTAACCCCTTTATAAATGTCTGCAGGTCCCCTTTTTTGCGTGCATTTAAAATAGAAAATGTAGTCAGCTTCATATCATCAGGCATTTTTGAAAATGCATCTGTTATTTCCTGGTTATCAATCAGCACAAGATCGGGAGAATTTTTCAAAGTATAAAGTGTAGATCTTAATTCTTTTTCTTTTGTTATCACAACCGTTGTATCTTCATCGAGCGCTTCTTTAATTGCTTGAATTTGCGGAAATATCTTTCTTCTCTTTTGGGTATCTAAATCATTTGGAACTACCAGCACAACAACGTCACCTTGGCAGACTATATCACTGATAAACGGTTGATTATCCGATTGAGGCAGCATACGCATTACTTTGGTTTTAAGACTGCCAATCCCCACATTTTCAGCACATGAAATTTCATAATGCGTTGTTTTCAGAAGTTTAATCTCAGACAGCAAAACCGGGTTGACACCATATTCAATTTTATTAACGGCAAGTAAATACGGTACGGAAATTTTATCTAAATAGTTAATTAGCTCCCACTCTTTAAGTGATATACGCTCGCGTGCATCCAGAACAAGTATAACCAAATCCGCAGTAGATATTGTTCTTATCGTCCCGCTGATTAATTTTTTCCCGAGTTCCCCGTCAATGTCTATTCCGCCTGTATCCAATAAAACCAGCGGGCCAAATGGTAAAAGCTCCATTGTCCTGTTGGGTTTTCCGGTTTTATTGCTTACAATTTTGGAACCTTTACCGGTAAGTGCATTTACCAATGAGGTTTTTCCCACACTTTTTCTGCCCATTACGGCTATCTGTTTTCTCTCATATTTAGAAACAGAATATATCATCTATCCCCGTTTTTATATGAATCAAATTTTTTTGTATTTGTTCTGTAATTAATGACAAAAAACGTTCCATTATTAAATAGTGGATAATTTTGCAGAACATAATGAAATTTGGTAAATGAAAGGTGTTTATGAAACAGTATTACTAATATGCTTCTCTATTTTTAGAATTGATATTTGCATAAATGGTGAAAAATATCTGTAAAATTTTAATTATATATAAGGAGCAAGATAAGGTTATCCATACACAGTAATTAGAAACTTATAATTTTCAAAGTCAATTTCCTATAGTATAACTATAATCGTTACGCGAAGATTATTCTTTATAATCTGCAAGGCTACATTTTTAAGAAATCCAATAAGTTATATATAAGCAATACCGGCCAGATAATAGCTTTGAGTATTCCAAGTATACCCATCCAGAATGTAGCTGCATGCTGAACAAAATAAATCGCCGCACCGATAAACGCCATGCCGTATATTCCGCCGGACATCCCGCAATCCTTTACGACAGTTTTTTTCTCATGTTTATAAAAGGTAGTATTTTCGTCGTCACTCATTTGGCACTCCTCTTTATTTTATTGGAAAGGATCTTTTTAAATTTTAGAATTATTATAAAATAAATTCTAAAAATTTTTCCGTATTGTCAATAAGAAATACTTTAAGATAGTAATACCTAAATCAATAGCATAAAAAAGTTTACTTGTTCAAATATGTATTAAAAATATAGACACGTAATCATTATTCCAATTGATATAAAAAATAAGGTTATAATGTTATGGAGTATGTGATTTGATCTGTTACTAAGGTTTCGACATAGATATTGGGTCGCGAATAAAAAATTAGATAAACTATTTTTTTAATAAAACCATGCCGGTTGAGGGCTGTAGTTCAACTTTTTCCGATAAAACGCCCAGCTGTTCCACCCCGGCTTTATCTTTATCGGCTAAAATTTCCCATTCACCTTCAGGCAAATCAAAACTTTCGGGTTTTTCTCTGTCGGCATTAAATAAAATAATAAAATGTTCATCCTTATAATTCAGATGATAACCCAAAGCAAAAGGATTATCATTTGTGTTATAAAAAATTACATTATTATAATTAGCTCTTCTGAATGCAGGATATTTTTCTCTTAGAGCAATCAGTCCTTTATAATAATCCACAAGATCGGAATTTATTTCGGCATGTTTATAATTCATATAATTTGTGGAATTATCTTTATCATAACTATTATTATCAATTCGTCCTTTATTCGCATCGGGAATATCCTCATTATAAGGTATAACTTTCGTTCTGGCAAATTCAGCACCCTCCTGAATCATGGTTATGCCTTGCGATGTAAAAAGGAACAGCGCAGCCAGCTTATTCAATGTCAACTCCAACGGATTAAGCTTAACAAAAGAATCAATATCTTTTATTACATCATCCGGCTTTACAGAACCAGTACCGATTCTAATAAAATCTCCGAGTGTATATCCGTCATGTGATGCTAAATAATTAACGGAATATTCTTTTTTCTGAAATAATCCTAAAGTATCCCTAACCAAAGTGCCGTTAACGTAGCTTCTTATTCTTGAAGGATTATTATTTCCATACCATTTCCCGAAAATCCAACCGAGACCGTTAACAGGATTTTCACCTTTAATTCCGTTCCTTATTTGATCGTTCCAGCTTCCCCATTCGCGCAACGAAAAGCCGGCGGGATCATAGCCGCCGCCCCAGGGTTCACATACTAGTATAACATTGGGGTTAATCTTTTTAGCTTCCAGTGTAATTTCTTCAACAGTTTCCCAATCTATTAATTTCCCAAGATCGAATCGAAAGCCATCAATGTGATATTCCTTCATCCAATAAAGGATGCTCTCAATAATCATTCGCCGGGCCATTGGCCTTTCTGTTTTAAAATCATTACCGCAGCCGCTTTGAGCTATAAAATTCCCTCTTTTATCCAAACGGAAATAATAATCCTTATCAATTTGTTTGAGATTACCGAGTTCATATTCGGATATGTGGTTATAAACTACATCCATCACAACAGCGATACTATCCTTATGGAAAGCTTTTACCATATCTTTAAAATCGTTAATAGCTTTAGTCGTTGTACCGCTCCACGTGTCCCACTTTAATTTTCCTTCACTGTAATAAGTTTCGGGAGCAAAAAAAGCGGCGGTCATATATCCCCAATGGTTGCGTTCATAAGGATTCCATGTATTATAACTTCCGTTTAACGAATCCTCATAAGGTATTTCTATATTTGCAAATTCCTGAGACGGCATTAATTCAACAGTATTAACACCTAATTTTTTAATGTAATCTATTCCACCAGCTTTGCCGTGTTCTATTAATCCTTCGTAAGTTCCGGGTTTATCGGAACCGGAAGAAGGATCAGCGGTCATATCTCTAACATGCATTTCATAAATTATTAAATCTCTCCAGTCACGCTGTATCCAATGATCTCCTTGCCAATCATAACTTCCATCTTTTACAACAATTGCACGACGTGGTGTGTAGTAAGTATTGAATGAAGCAACAGCTTTGGCATAAGGATCAAGACAAACTATATTTTTAGTCGACGGATATTTGGGATTAAAAACCATATATCCGTAGTACAATCCGTAATTTTCCCCATCGATTGAAGTTTCCCAAATGCCTTCGCCATCTTCATGCATTTTGTATTGAGTTCCAGTCTTATCCGTAATTTTATTAAAAGTTACAAGGGTTACTGTTTCTGCATCAGGTGAAAATAGTCTAAAATAAGTTTTTCCGTTTTCAACAAATGAACCGAGTTTTTTATCGGAATAATACTTGTTTAAATATTTCTTGCCGGCAGTATATTTAATCTCCTCATGCCGGTCATTGCTTTTATCACCTACGAACAAATGCATACCTTCCAGATTAATTTTTGTTAATAATAAAATTAAAATTGTAAAAATTATTTTGATATGTTTCGTTTTTTTTAGCACTTCTGATTTTCAAACATAAAAAATCTTATTACACAATTTATATTTAACAATTAAATTTTAAAAATAATTACAATTGAGATACATATAGACCTTATTAAAATATAAACACGCAATTGTTCGGCTATATAATAAAACACTTCACACTTTGCATAGACCAGATCCAAATATTTTTAAGTAAATACTCAATATTTAATTTCTAAACTTTTTTTATTCTTTACTTTAACAAACAATGTTTTTACATCCTTGTCAAAATAATATCCGTCATCTGTATTATATAAATCCTTTTCAGTGTGAAATTTATTTAGCTTAACTCCGTTAACAAAAACTTCCGCGGCATTATCCGTATTTAATATTTTAAGCAAATAATCTTTCCGGCCGGTATTATAGCCATCATAAATATTTTTAATGTCGATTTCCCTCGAACTGTTTCCAAGTTTCGATTCAAATTCCGTTAATGAATATTTACCCTCTTTATAATTATAACTGATACCGTCATCCTCATAAAATGAATATTTACTATCCGGGGAAGGAAAGACGACAACTTTTAGTTCTGTCATTTTCTTCTCACCGACGAACTGTTCAACATTCTGCATTGGTATAAATGCGCCTTGCTTTATAAAAAACGGAATCTGATAAACCGGCGCATCTATAATAATCCATTGATTTCCGTTATAAATTTTTCCGGTCCACCAATCATACCATTTACCTTCCGGCAGATAAAGTTTTTTGAAATTGCTGTGTTCGTTGAACACAGGCGCTACCAGTAAATTTTCACCGATCATAAATTGGTACTGCGCCGCATCGGTATAGCATTCATCATCATTCTGATAATTCAGCAACATCGGCCGCATGATAGGCAAACCGGTTCGGGTTGAGTTATAAAATTCGTTATATAAAAACGGCAGCATTTCATATCGTAATGAAATTATATTTCTGATCCAGCCTTCAACTTCCGGCCCGAATGCCCAAGGCTCTTTGTCTTTTTGGTTAATTGCGGAGTGCCCGCGGAAGAAAGGTGTAAATGCGCCAAGTTCCATCCATCTTGTATAAAGTGCCGGAGAAGGAACCCCGATAAAGCCGCCTGCATCCGAACCAACAAAAGGCAATCCGCTTAATCCCATACCCAGAGGCATGGTACACGCAAGTCTAAGAGATTCTTCGTTGGCAACATTGTCGCCCGTCCAAACGGCGGAATATCTTTGTATGCCCGCAAATCCCGCACGGGTTAACATAAAATGTCTTTTACCGGGAGAATATTTAAGGAAGGCATTATAAGTTGCCTTTGCTTCTTCAAGAGCATAAACATTGTGAATTTTTCTGTGAGACGCACCGAATCCGTTATCATAAAATTGAACCATGTCCGGAAAAGCCTGTCCCCATACTGAAGGCTCATTCATATCGTTCCAAAATCCCTCGACACCCTGCTTAAGCATTACGGAAAGTTTTTCTCCCCACCAGTCCCGGCCTTCTTTTTTTGTGAAGTCCGTAAAATAAGACCATGAAGGCCAGACCTGTCCTTCATAAACAATTCCATCGGGATATTTAACAAACAAATCTTTTTTTAATCCCTCTTTTGCCGCAAAGTAATTAGTATCTGCTTTAATGCCGGGGTCAATTATGGGAACAATTTTAAATCCTTCATCCTTTAGTTCACTTAACATTTTAGGAGGATCGGGAAATCTATCTTTATTCCAGGTAAAAACCCGGTAGCCGTTCATGTAGTCTATATCCAGGTAAATGACATCGCATGGAATTTTTTTATCGCGGAATGTCTGCGCAATCCTCTTCACCTCAGATTCAGGGTAATAGCTCCACTTGCTTTGCTGGTATCCAAGCGCCCACTTGGGAGGAAGAGGCATTCTTCCGGTGAGTTCCGTGTAAGATGAAATAACTTTTTTTATTCCCGGTCCGTAGATGAAATAGTAATTCATCTCGCCGCCGTCTGCACCGAACCAGTAAAATCGGTTGTTGCTTGCTCCCATATTAAAGTAGGATTTATATGTATTATCGAAAAATATTCCGTATGCCTTGTGTTCCCTTTCTCCTATGAAAAATGGTATGGAAACGTACAACGGATCCCAGGTATTGTCATATCCCGGATGATCCGTATTCCACATTGTGTACTGGTTCCCGCGTTTATCCAGGTTTCCGGTTTTTTCACCTAAGCCGAAGAATCTTTCATCGTTAAAAAGCTTTTTATAGCATTTAACGCTTTCACCTACAAAGCTTACACCAAAGCTCTTTTCATCTTCATTAATCAAGTTCATATTTTTATCGAAAATGGAAATGCGGCAAGGTGATTTATAAATCTCAACATTCAAAACCGAAGTGGCGAGAAGGAAATATTTACCCTTATCTTTAAATGTAAATTTTACTTCAGTCTGTCTATTTCCTGCATCGCCTGCTTTGCCTTCAATTACTGCATATGAAGGAGCGGGAGAAAATTTTTTATTATCGGTATACCGGAAACGAATTATATTATTATCTACTAAGTATACATTGAACAGAGCATTGTCCAAAATAAATTCAATACGATTATTAAGAACTTTATGTGATTTTATGTTTCCGATAAATTGAATATTTGATTTTGCCATAACTATTGAATAAAGAATGATAAAAAATAAAATAAATTTTTTCATATCACCGCCTTACCTTCTTAAACTTTTTTTAACTTGCTTTTATATTTAGTAATTGTAAAGCTGATTATTAACCCGTCCTTTGATTAGAATTCAAATTCAACAATCTTAAGTTAAAAGTAAGTAATGAAATGTTTATAAACTGAATTTGATTTATTCGCCCGCTAAAATTTTACCGTCCACAACCGGTGTAACACAAATCAGCGGATTCTGCGGAACTTTGAAATTTTTAAATATTTCTTCAAAGAGCTCAAATTGCCTGCCTCTTTTCTCAAGCTTCGAAAACTTTTTATAGGGCATAAAGCTTCCTTTTGCATTTGTCGGTGCATCAAAATGGTAAGCATTAGGAAAATCTTCTACCGCTTTGCTCTTTAAAAATTTAATCTTGTTATCGTCTCCGCCTTCCATTTCATACCCAATTGCTCTGAATTCAACAACAAGATTATTATTAATTATAAGATAAATATTTAAAATAGTTTCATTCATTAAGAACTTTTTTATTATTCAGAGCAAAATAAACCAGACTAATTGCAAATACAAATGCAAATTTACACATAATGCTTTCAATGCTATTTAATAATTTGTAAGAATGAAATGCAGACATCAGAAAAGCTAAAATTACAGGCAAAGAAATAAAAAGTTCTCCGTAAATAAGTACATTAACCTGCTTTATTCTTTCTTTATCTTGCATCTTCATCTTTTTTGTGGATAAAAGCAATAATGAAATTATAATTGGGATATAATAGAAAAATCCGAATAGGGTACCCAACGGATAATTATACGAGGCATAGAAAACGGTACAATTAACTACCTCGAATTTTTCTATTACAAACGGATAATAAATAATAAAAAATACTGCAGGTAGAAAAATCAGTCTTAAAATTTTGCGGTTATAATTAAAATACCTGAAATTAAATAACAAATTCAAAGGAGGCAAAAAAGATATGGCAGCGAAAGCCAAATATGCCAACAACGAATTGTTAAATAATAAATTACAGATTAAAAATTCAAAAGTTTGATAAACTGTAAGGATTGCAACTAACAGCATTATCATTTTATTTATTATGTTTTTCTCTGCAAAGACGATTAGGTTGATCAAAAGAATAAATTCAATGCAGGCAAAAAGCAGCGAAATAATTCCATTCCAGTTCATTAGTAATACACCCTTTTAAAAAATAAACCCGTTCCCAAATAGAAACGGGTTTATAAATTAAGAATAAGTAATATTGGTTTCAGTAGTTTGATGCAAAAGACCAAATATCCTTTGTTATGCTTTGGGACCTATCATTTTTTCAGGCCTTACTACTTCATCAAATTTTTCGGCAGTTAACAGGTTTAGTTCAACTGCGGCTTCTTTTAGCGTCTTGTTTTCTTTATGAGCCTTCTTAGCAACTTTTGCAGCATTATCATAGCCAATATGAGGGTTTAAAGCAGTAACAAGCATTAATGAATCGTTTAGATGCTTTTTAATATTTCCCTCATTTGCTTTAATACCTACAACACAATTGTCAGTAAAGCTTTCACAAGCATCGGCAATTAATCTTATTGATTGAAGAACATTAAAAATGATTACCGGCTTAAATACGTTTAACTCGAAATTACCGCTCGCACCGGCAAGAGTAACGGTAGTATCGTTGCCGATTACCTGAGCACAAACCATTGTCATTGCCTCCGATTGAGTTGGATTCACTTTACCTGGCATTATGGAACTTCCGGGCTCATTTTCGGGAAGCTGCAGTTCGCCGATTCCGCAGCGCGGGCCGGAACCGAGCCATCTTATATCATTTGCAATTTTCATCAATGAAGCAGCCAATGTTTTCATCACTCCGCTTGTTTCAACCAAAGCATCATGGGCAGCGAGTGACTCAAACTTATTTCTAGCAGATATAAACGGTTTACCCGTAAGTGAAGCTATTTGAGATGCCGCTTTTAATGCAAATTCCGGATGAGTATTTAAACCCGTACCGACAGCAGTACCGCCAAGTGCCAGTTCATAAAGCCTAGTTAAACAACCGTTGATTCTTTCAAGTCCGTTTGTAAGCTGCTGAACATAACCTGAAAATTCCTGTCCGAGCGTTAAAGGAGTAGCATCCATTAAATGAGTTCTACCGATTTTTATAATATCTTTAAACTCTTTTGATTTTACATTTAACGCATCTCTAAGCTTTGTAACCATAGGAATCAATCTTCTATGAATTTCTTCAACAGCGGCAATATGCATTGCGGTAGGAAACGTATCGTTAGATGACTGCGCTTTATTAACATCGTCGTTCGGGTGAATAGGCTTTTTACTGCCCATAACCCCGCCGGAAATTTCTATAGCTCTATTTGAAATTACTTCGTTGGTATTCATGTTTGTTTGTGTTCCGCTTCCGGTCTGCCAAACAACAAGCGGAAAATGCTCGTCAAGTTTGCCTTCAATAACTTCATCCGCAGCTTTTATAATTAGGTCGGCTTTTTCAGCAGGTAAAATTCCCAATCCTTTATTTGTAAGTGCCGCAGCTTTTTTTAGAATTCCGAGTGCTCTTATTAATTCACGCGGAAATCTTTCTCCCCCTATTTTAAAATTCATTAATGATCTGGCTGTTTGTGCGCCGTAATATTTATTAACAGGGACTTTCATTTCTCCCATGCTATCGGTTTCTACTCTATATTCCATAAGGCATAACTCCAAATTTTTCTATTAAATATTTGTTGGGGATATAAAAGTTTCCCCAATCTAAAAATTCATACTTATAATTTACAATATTTTATCGATAGTTTTGACTAACAATTAATATTAAAAGCAATTTAAAAACAGTTTAAAAATTATATATGCAAAATCTTCGTTATAAAAAATTCAAAACAAATTAGGTTTTTGTTTCTTGTCACAAAAAATTATTAGGTAAATTTGTAAATAATCCTGAACAAATATTGTAATAAGCGATAAAAAGATTATTCACTTATTATTAATTTTAAAATGACTTAGCGGAAAGTCAATCAATCTTTCCTTCCGGAAATATAAATGAAGCAGAATTTTTCCGCGCATACTTTTATCCTGAAAGGAGGCCTAAGATGCTCGTTAAAGGACCTATTGAGAAAGCAAGATTATACGTGGAATCTCAACAAAAACTTGAAGAAGAACTTGAAGAAAATAATCAAGTAATTAAACCGGGACCTTGTATAACAATCTCGCGTGAGCCCGGTGCGCGCGCGGATATTATAAGCGAAAGACTTATTGATTTTTTCGGAAAATTTTACAACAACAACCCCATCCAGTGGACAGTGTTCGATAAAAACTTAATTGAAAAAGTTTTACAGGATCATCAACTACCGCAAAGATTAAGTAAACTTCTGGAAGAAAAAAAATATTCTGCGGTTCAGTCTATTACTGCTGAATTATTAGGCGGGCAGCCGTCAATATGGAGTCTTGTTCATAAAACCACCGAAACTATTTTACAGCTTGCACAGATGGGAAATGTAATTATTCTTGATAGAGGAGCTAATGTTATTACCTCAAAATTATGGAACACTTTTCATATCCGTCTGGTAGCTCCCTTGGAAAACCGGATCAGTCATGTTCAAAGCTTGTACAACTTTGATAAGAAAAGCGCAATGGATTATATAAAAAGAGAAGATCTCGACAGAAAAGATTATGTGATGAATTATTTCCATAAAGATATTAACGATCCCCTGCTTTATCATCTATTAATTAATACTCATATGATTACCGATGAAGAAGCCGCCGAAATGATCGGGAAAGCGGTAATTGAAAAATTCCCGGAAATGTTTTCTCTCGGTGACTGAAATATTTTTTAGAAGCAATTATTTTTAAGGATGTACCTTTCTTGCACCTCACTAATTTGTAAAAAATCTAAAATTAAAAACGTTTAAGATAAAGGGAGGCGGTTTTATATTTAGACTAATCTAAAAAAACTTTATATTGTTTTAGTTATATCTCTTCTCCTGTATAATTAAAGAACAATTAATTAAACGGAGGGTATCGATATGATTGTAAAAGGGTCGTTAGAAAAAGCAAAGCATTACATTGAATCACATTCCGAAAATTTAGAACAAAAGAAGAAAAGACAGGGTCCGTGCATTACCGTGTCAAGAGAAACCGGTACAGGAGCGGATAAGATAGGTGAAGCGCTAATTGAATTTTTTCAGCCTTATTGGAATAAGAATTATCCCCCCTGGACTCTTTTTGATAAAAATCTAATTGAAAAAGTTCTTGAAGATCATCATCTGCCGCAAGCTTTAAGCCAATATTTTGTAGAAGATAAATTATCCGAATTAAAATCAACGGTAAATGAAATGTTAGGTCTTCACCCCAACACATGGATTTTAGTAAGTAAAACCAGCAATACAATATTGCAGCTTGCACAAATAGGTAATTGTATAATTATAGGAAGAGCGGGAAATATTATTACCGCAAACTTAAAAAACTCTTTTCATATAAGATTAGTGTCGCCAATTGAAAAGAAGATACGGTATGTTATGAGTGAATATAATATAAATAAAACAGAAGCAAATGAGTTTATCAAGAAAGAAGATTTAGCCCGGAAAAATTATTTAAAAAAGTATTTTAATAAGGACGTAGATGATCCGTTATTGTACAATTTGGTAATAAACACTGAATCGATAAGTTTTAAAAATACTGCGGAAATAATAGGCAAGATAGTTCTGCACAATCTTCCGCAGCTTTTTTCATATTCGGAAGAAGATGCCCAGGTACAGCAATATTAGTATTATATTTTAATCTAAGCGCTTATTATAAAAATTTGTTCATGAGGAAATAAGTAAATATTTGTTCCTTGCCGCAGACTAGCGAAAACAGCTAAATTATAGCAGGATAAATTTCGAATTAATTACAAATGGAAATTTTATAGTCCTTCTGTAACTTTCAATAATAAAAAATTAATATTAAAAAATTGCATTAAGGCGGTAAAACAATTTAACCGGTTTAATTCCTATAAATAACATGGGTTAAGAGTTCAGACCCGGATTATTGCTAAAATAGGACCGCTAAAATCGTTTTAGAGAATTTAATTATTTTTTGTACTTTTACACTATAATAAAGAAAGATTTTTGATGGAGTTTACTTTAAGAGATAAAAGCAATTACCTAAAAGGTTTATTAATTGTCGCTAAAAAAGATAATCAATTAACAGAGCCTGAGAAAAAAATTCTAAGAGATATTGCCGTACGATTGGGCTTTGCTACCGACTTTTATGAAGATACTTTAAGAAGTCTATTGTCGAACAAATATATTTTGGAAGACCCGATAAAATTTTCCAATAAAAAAGTAGCTGAATCATTTATTTCCGACGGACTGCGTCTGGCTTTTTCCGATATGATGATTTCTGAAAAAGAAATAGGATGGCTGAAAGCTACTGCAATTGAAAATGAAATTGTTGACGAGTGGTTCGAAGAAAAATACAATAAGCAAAAAGATTCATCCAATACTATTTCAAATTCGGAATTTGCCCTTTTTTCAATAATATAGCAGCATTTTTCTTAATTGAAACTACTAAGGAAAAAATCAACCTTCAGCGGATGAGCCGTTCTTCTTTCTAATCTTATTTATTAAATTTTTAGGAATAGATTTAAATACATATAAAGTTTCCTTATTTGTTGTTTGTTATTCTAATTTCTAATTTTCATCTCAAAATCTAAATTTTGTTTTATGCAAAATACTTCAGAAGAAAATCCAGATTAAATTTTAAAAAAAGGACAATAAATGAAAAAGATGAAGGCTCTGGTAAAAAAATATGCCGAACCCGGTTTATGGCTTGATGAAGTACCCGTACCGGAAATCGGAATAAATGATGTCTTAATAAAAATTCATAAAACATCTATTTGCGGCACAGATATTCATATATACAACTGGGATGATTGGGCAAAAAAAACAATACCTGTACCTATGGTAACGGGGCATGAATATGTAGGAACAGTAGAAGCTATCGGCAGCAATGTTCATGACTTTAGTATTGGAGAACTTGTAAGCGGAGAAGGTCATATCGTCTGCGGTCATTGCAGGAACTGTTTAGCCGGAAGAAGACATTTGTGCAAAAACACAATGGGAGTAGGCGTAAACAGACCGGGCTGTTTTGCAGAATTCCTTTCCATTCCGGTTTCCAACGTCTGGCATTGTGATCCTTCGATACCGGAAGATATTTTTTCTATTTTCGATCCGTTCGGCAATGCTACACATACAGCCTTATCCTATGATCTGCTGGGAGAAGATGTTTTAATTACAGGTGCCGGGCCAATCGGAATAATGGCTGCGGCAATTGCAAAACATGCAGGCGCTCGATATGTAGTTATAACCGATATTAATCCTAATCGTCTTGAACTTGCAAAAAAAATGAATGTAACCAGAACCGTTGACGTTTCTAAGGAAAGTTTGGAAAGTGTAATGAATGAACTTGATATGAAAGAAGGTTTTGATGTAGGATTAGAAATGTCGGGAAGTAAAGAAGCGCTTAAAAGCATGCTGCCTGTAATGTGTCATGGTGGAAAAATTGCATTGCTTGGAATTCTGCCTAGTGATGCGGCAATAAACTGGGAAACGGTTGTATTTAACGGTTTAACTTTAAAAGGAATTTACGGCCGGGAGATGTTTGAAACGTGGTATAAAATGACAGTTATGATTCAATCGGGCCTGGATATTTCGCCTATCATTACTAATCATTTTCCATATGATAAATTTAAAGAAGGCTTTGAGTTGATGAAGTCGGGCAATTCGGGAAAAATTATTCTTGAATGGCAATAAAATTTTATGTGAAATTAATTTCTAAAAAATTATAGATGACAGGTGCTTAAGTTATTTCATGCCGTCGGCAACTACAATATCAATCTTTATAAAGAATATCTTTGAGCAAATCCCGGTTCAATATAACCGGGATTTTTTGTTTCAATTTCTCAATTATTTTTTTGATTAAGAACTATTAAAATCTTAAAATTGTTTTAAAAAAGTTAAAGGAATATGCTATGACATTATCATCAAAAGATTTTTACAAACAACAGTTAACACAAATAGAGACCGAAGGATTATTTAAAAAAGAAAGAATAATTACCAGTCCCCAAAGTGCAAAGATCGATGTTAAGGGTGGGCAGCCGGTTTTAAATATGTGCGCAAATAATTATTTAGGACTAGCTAATCATCCGCAAATTATAAAAGCAGCAAAAGAGAGTTATGACAAATGGGGTTACGGACTTTCGTCCGTCCGTTTTATTTGCGGAACACAAGAAATACATAAAGAACTGGAACAAAAGATTACGGAGTTTCTCGGAACTGAAGATACTATTCTTTATACTTCATGTTTTGATGCAAACGGCGGACTTTTCGAAACTTTACTTTCTGAAGAGGATGCAATTATAAGCGATGAATTAAATCATGCAAGTATTATAGACGGTATTAGATTATGCAAGGCTAAAAGATTCCGTTATAAAAACAGCGATATGAGCGATCTTGAAGAAAGATTAAAGGAAACTCAAACTTCAAGATTTCGGTTGGTTGCGACTGACGGCGTTTTTTCAATGGACGGCTTTATTGCGAATTTAAAAGACATTTGTAACCTCGCAGAGAAGTACAATGCAATGGTTATGGTCGACGATTCTCATGCTGTGGGATTTATGGGAAAACACGGTAAAGGGACTCATGAATATAATGATGTTATGGGTAGAATAGATATAATTACCGGTACGCTGGGAAAAGCATTAGGCGGTGCAAGCGGCGGCTATACCAGCGGCAGAAAAGAAATTATCGATATGCTCCGGCAGCGGTCGCGCCCATATTTATTTTCAAATACCGTAGCTCCGAGCATTATTGCAGCATCATTAAAAGTACTAGATCTTCTTCAATCTTCTACCGCACTAAGAGATAAACTTGAAGATAACACAAAATATTTCCGCGAGGGAATTTCAAAAGCAGGTTTGAATATAAAGCCGGGAGAACATCCTATAGTTCCTATAATGATTGGAGATGCTTCTTTATCGCAAAAGATGGCGGCGCGTCTGCTTGAAAAAGGTATCTACGTAATCGGATTCTTTTATCCTGTGGTTCCGAAAGGAACGGCCAGAATAAGAGTTCAAATTTCAGCGGCTCATTCCAAAGATGATTTGGATTTTGCAATAAGCATGTTTAAAGAAGTAAAAGAAGAATTCGGTATATAATCTAGCCGTGCTAATAATAAGCGGGAGGCGGTACTGAAATTGTTTTTCAAAAAGAATAGAACGCTGATTCTTATGATTATATATGATTGATTACGAAGTTCTTTAATTTCAAATGAGTTAATCTTAATAAATCATAAAAATCAGCGCGCTGTTAAAATCAATTTATTCTTTCCAAATTTTTACTATTAAATTGATTTTAAAATCGTATATTACTTCGGATACTTTAATTTGAAAAGAAATCTAAAGTAAAAAAAACTTAATGGACTTTAGATCTCAATTTATACTTGTTTATTTTATTATATAAAGTAACTCTATCTATCTCCAGTACATGAGCGCTTCTGGAAATATTCCAATTATTTTCATTTAATACTTTAAGAATATATTTTTTCTCAACCGCCGATAAACTCTTATTCCCGTCGTCAAAATCAATTGGACCGGAAGCAATTCTGAACGGTAAATCGTCTACCATAACTAATTCCGACTTCCCAACAACAACTGCCCTTTCTATTGCATTTTCCAATTCCCTTACATTACCCGGCCAATCATAATTTAATAAAAAATCGGAAGCATCATCTGAAATTTCCTTAGCCGGTTTGTTCATGGCGGTAGAAAACTTATTAACAAAAGAACGTGCAATCGGAATAATATCTTCTTTTCTTTCTCTGAGAGGCGGCATGGAAATAGAGAAGACATTTAATTTATAAAACAAATCTTCGCGGAATTTACCTTCTCGAACCAGTTTTTCAATTTTATCATTATCGGCTGCAATTAAACGGAAATCGGTGTTAATTACTTCGTCCCCACCTAATCTGGAAAACTTTTTAGTTTCAATAACCTTAAGAATTTCCACTTGCGCTTTTAGTGAAATTGAACTTACTTCATCCAAATATAAGGTGCCTCCGTTTACTACTTCGAACTTACCTGGTTTAACTATCCGGCTTCCGGGAACAGCCCCGGCTTCTTCTCCGAATAATTCGCTTTCAAGTAATGATTCGTTGAGCGCCGCACATTTTACAGAAATAAACGGATGGTATTTTCTTCGGCTGTTTGTATGAATGGCTTTTGCAACAAGTTCTTTACCGCTTCCGCATTCTCCGTTTATAATTACGGTTGAATCGGATGCCGATACTGTTTGAATCATTTCATAAACTTTTTTCATTTGGAAGCTATCGCCGATTAAATTGTGCGGTTTAGCAATAACTTCAATATTATCTCTAAGCTGCTTATTTTCAATCTTTAAAGCTTTTTGTTCCAATGCTTTTTCTACCAGGTGGGCTAATTCATCCGGATCTATGGGTTTGGTTACATAATCGTAAGCGCCGTTCTTTAAAGCAGTAATTGCGGAAGCAACGGAGGCAAAAGCTGTAATCATAATAACAATTGTGTCATTATTTACTTCTTTAACTATCTTGAGCAATTCCAGACCGCTCATCTTAGGCATTTTACAATCAACGAGCAACAAATCATATTTGTTATTTTTAAAACTTTGTAAAGCTGTTTCTCCGTCGCAAGCGCTTTCAACTTGATATCCTTCATTTTCAAACCAATGATACAATGATTCTCTTACTATTTTTTCATCATCAACTATTAAGATTCTTTCTTTTTTTATCATATATACTTCAACTGTTTGTTTCGTTTATTGGTAATGTTATTTTAAATGTTGTACCTAAATTAGAAGTTTTTTCAACTTCAACATAACCGTTATGATGACTAAAGATTCCGTACGCTATTGCAAGTCCAAGCCCGGTTCCTCTTGATGCTTCTTTTGTAGTATAAAACGGCTCAAAAATATGTGAAAAATCTTTTTCCGAAATACCTATTCCTTCGTCGGCTATTCTTATAATTGCCGAATTTTTTTTCATCTCTAATTTTACTGTAATCTTTCCGCCGCCGGGCATTGATTCCACTGCATTTATCAACAAAGACATAAGAGCCTGCTGAATTTCTTGCGGATTGCAAAATAATTCAAGGGACGGGCGTGTGTATTCCTTTAACAGAATAATTTTATTCATTTCAAGATGATGACTTATCAGTTTTATACATTTATCCAAAAGCTTAACTATATCAGTCTTTAAATATTTATCATCATCTTTATGAGAAAATAAAAGCAGATCTTTAACTATTTTTCCGCAGCGCGATGATTCACCTGAAATTAACTCAAGATATTCAATCAAATTTTCAAACTCTTTACTATCCGGATGTTCTTTAAGCTTTTTATGTATCAATTTGCTGTATGTTAAAATTCCTTCCAGGGGATTATTTAATTCATGAGCAACTGTTGCGGATAGTTTTCCCAGCGAGGCAAGTTTTTCTATCTGCATTACCTGTTCATAAATATTTTTTAACTCATCGGATTTTTCCTGTACTTTTTTATTTAAGTTTTCAGACCAATCTTCTATTTCTTTATAAGCGGCTTCAAGTTTGCCCGACATTTCATTAAACCTTAACGCTACCTGGTCCAGCTCGCTATTAGACGTAACAGGAATTTTATACTTTAAATTACCTCTTCCTATTTCGTCAATCCCTTTAATTAATTTTTTAACAGGCTTGTTTACAAGTATAGTAATAAACAATCCGCAAAAAAATGAAATGAACAGCATTAGTATAATTGAATTGGTAATTAAGGTACTAGTGTTTTGCGAAATTATATTATCTAAATTATTAAGAGAAATCATTACATCCAGCACTCCGAGAACTTCAACTTTTTGAGAATGTGCATGGCAACTTGCAGTTGAACAATCGACTTCATTATGAATAGGATTAATAACACCTAATACTTTTATATTTCCGGCATCATTAAAAATTCTCATCTTTTTTTGTGCGGTAAGTTTAACCAGCGGTTTGGCCTGGCTATGGCATCCTACGCAGGCTTCCGCAGCCATATTAACTTGTTTTAAAATTTCCGTAGAGTCGGTTGAAAATATAATTAGCCCCTGTTTATTGTATATTCTTATTCCTTTTACTCCCTTTTCCGTTCCAATTGTTTTAATAATTTGAATTACATCTTCTCTTCTATTAAGCAGCATACTATAGCGTATGGATTTCTTTATAACGTCGCTTAAATTGTAGGCATTTTGAAAGCTGGCATCGGTAAGATAATTTTTTAAATTTTTTACGGCGATATATGTATTGAATGAAAGAATTATAATTAATATTAGCGAAATAGATAAGATCAGCTTAACGCTTATTTTATTTAAAATTTTTATACTCATTAAGTTTACCCGCCATCGATAATATTAAAGATCATCATACGGACTAATAAATAAAGGATATATCCATACTTTATTCTTTTAATTGAATAATGGTAATTTTGTCAATGTTCAATAATCCAAATATTTATTATTTAAGATATCGATATATTCATTTCCGCCTGTTAACTGATAGAGATATTTGACCTTTTCGGCATTATCGTTTATATCGGTGTTAATACATAGGCAGTTTTCTCTGTATTCACTTAACAGATTTAATATTTTAGCTTGCTGTATTTTTAAATGACCGGAAGATAATTTTGCATCGGTTATTTCAAACTGATTTATCGCAGCAAGTGCAATCCATTTATTTGATAAAATTTCTTCGGGTGCCCAGTTCAATTTATCCAGCAATAAAAAATTTATAGATGTTTTCAGCGTAAAGGTTCCCCACCCGCCCTTTATAGCAATTACTTCGTTGTCTTTAATAAAATAAACCCGCTTCATATATTCTTTAACGCCGGATATATTTTCCAGCAGGTTTGTCAGCAGAGGATTGAGACCGAGATAAAATATATTAGCATAAATATTTTTAGCAACAAGGTTATTTTTTAAATAAATCAGCCTTGGATCAAAAGTTGTTTCTTCAATTTTATGGATAATATCATCAAGAAAAGCCACATCATTTACTTGAAGGTTCTTCCCTTTCCCTTCTTCAGGATAAATATTTTTTAGTATTTTATCCATCGGGCAATTTTCGCAATCGAAATTTCTTTTACACAATTTTTGCCCGATTATATTTGAACCTTCCCAGATACAATTTAATCCTTCAATTGAATTTTCGTATATATTTTGACTAAGCGAAACCATTTTATAAATTTTATTATTTTAGCTAATATTTACTTCACTTGCCATACAAGCTGTCTTTTTTATCTTAAAAAAATTAATGGGGAAAAAATTACCTGACGGTATATTAAATTCGGAATATAAAGGTTTAGTTGACATTATCGCCGCCCCTATTAACTATAATATTCTCACTTTACTATGCAAACAACGAGCCAAAATTCCAGCAGACTAAACTTAATATTTTATACTCGGCTTATTATATTAAATTTAGTATTACAATAAATGACAAACGGCAATAATTAGTTAACTATTTGTCTTCATTCGAAATAAGTTTATAATTAAAACATAAGATGATGCAAACTGCAAAGAAGTAATTATGTAATTAAATTCTTATTATAAATTCTATCTTTTCATCAAATTTAAAAGTTAACAAACCATGTATATTTATTTTAATACAACATTATTAAATAAGAATATTCACTTAACAACTGAATAAATAATATTTTCCTTCGTCTTTATTTCTTACAATATAAAATTATTGAAATTACAAATCATTAAACATTTACCAACTATTAAGTATTGTTATTCTAATAGATAAATAACCATCTTAATTTAAAGATATCTATATTTATAAATATCTATAATTGCTATATAACAAAATCGATCATTTCTCAATTGCAGTAAATTTTTTTTACATCCTTTACCAACTGTGAGAACCCTTCGATAATAAAGTGTTCAAGAATTATTCGAAAAAACAACTTCGAATTCATTTTTGAAATTTAGGCTAATTATATTCGATTTAATAAGATGATACTTTTTTTGGCATAATTTTATATTAACAATAGTAGTTAGTCACAAATAATTTAATTTGACAAATTGATTAAAATACTGAGAAATGGGGCAACTAGATGCGAAAACAAAATCGAAGAGATTTTCTAAAAACCGGTGCATTGCTTGGAACAGCAGCAGCCGGATTATCCTCAAATAAAACAAAAGCAAAACCAAAAGAAATACTTTCTGAAGACAGAATGGGCGTACTTGTAGATACTACCGTATGTATAGGTTGCAGAAATTGTGAATGGGCATGTAAAACTGCACATGAACTCCCTACTCTGCCGAGAGATAAATATTCCGATAGATCGGTCTTTAGTAAAATGAGAAGACCAAATGAAAAAGCACTAACAGTAGTAAACGAATATCCCAATCCAAAAAACGCGTCGTTACCTACTGATGTTAAAGTACAATGTATGCACTGTGATCACCCTGCTTGTGTTTCTGCGTGCATAGTAGGTGCTATGTCCAAACAAGAAAACGGTTCGGTAATATGGGATACTAATAAATGTATAGGGTGCAGGTACTGTATGGTAGCATGTCCGTTTCAAGTACCGTCATTTCAATATGATAAAGCTTTAAATCCTAAAATAATGAAATGTGATTTTTGTTTCGAAAGAACAAAGGTCGGTAAACTGCCTGCATGTGTGGAAATTTGCCCTGTAGAGACATTGACATACGGACCAAGATCGGAATTAATAAGAGTTGCAAGAGATAAAATTAAAAGAAATCCGGATAGATATATAAATCATATATACGGTGAATATGAAGCGGGCGGAACTTCATGGATGTATCTGGCTAATCAGGACTTTACCAAACTGGCCTTTCCAAAACCAGGCGACAAGCCTATGCCCGGAACATCGGAATCTATTCAGCACGGCATATTCGCCTACTTTGTACCGCCTGTCTCCCTTTATGCAATACTGGGAGGCATTATGTGGATTACTAAAAAACGAAATGAATCAGAATAGGAGTAATAGTTATGGAAAATTATTTGAAACCGGTTCCTATTCGAAAAAAATTTTTTACTCCAGGTGTTATTGTAATTTGTTTAATAGCTCTAAACGGCATTGCCTTTCTAATTGGAAGATTCTTTTTCGGATTAGGAGCTGTAACGAATTTAAACAATCAATATCCCTGGGGATTATGGATCGGTGTAGATGTAGCTGCCGGAGTTGCACTTGCAGCCGGCGGATTTACAACTGCAGCATTAAGTCATGTTATTCATAAAGAAGAATACAATGTAATTACAAGACCGGCATTATTAACTGCAATGCTGGGCTATACTTTTGTTGCTTTCGGTGTATCTGTTGATATAGGCAGATGGTATTACATTTGGCATCCGTTAATTTTTTGGAACGGAAGTTCGGCTCTTTTTGAAGTCGGTATATGCGTAATGATGTATCTTACAACCTTGTATATCGAATTTCTACCGGTTGTAACGGAGCGGTTTATCGGTAATGTAAGATTAAAAGGATTTATCTCCTTTCTTAATAAACCCGTTGATAAGATATTAAGGGTTCTTGATAAGGGTTTGGCTAAAGTAATGTTTTTCTTTATCATCCTCGGAGTAGTACTTTCAACCCTACATCAGTCTTCGCTAGGAACCTTAATGATTATTGCCGGACCCAAAATGCACCCGCTCTGGCAGACTCCTATACTTCCCTTGTTGTTTTTGCTCTCGGCTATATCTGTTGGATTTCCAATGGTAATTTTCGAATCCATAATAGCTTCCCGCTCCCTGGGTTTAAAACCCGAAATGGAAACATTATCAGGCTTAGGAAGAATGGTTCCGCCCATTCTAGGAGTATTTTTAGCATTCAAGATCGGAGACATGGTAATACGAGGAACATTTGTGTATTTAACGCAATTCAATCTGCAAAGTGTAATGTTTATAATTGAAGTTTTATTCGGTGCGATTATCCCACTTAGAATGTTTCTATCCGAAGCAGTATTAAAATCAAAAGCATTGCTGTTAATAGCATCGGCTTTGGTAATATTCGGAGTTTTGTTAAACAGAATTGATAACTTTATAGTCGCATACACTCCTCCATATTCATTTGGAGCATATATCCCTTCGTTCGGGGAAATTTCCGTTACAATAGGTTTTATAGCTCTGCTGGTATTAGCTTACAGGTTTATAGTTATAAATTTCCCAGTAATTAGTTTACCGGATAAAAATTATATGATCCAAACAAAATTTAAAATAAGGGGAGTTATAAATGATTAATAGAGTTTATATCCTGTTTATAATTATTACTATTACATCTTTTTGCTACGGTCAAAATAATCCGGATAAAAATCATCCGTTAACAAATTTAACATGTAAAACTTGTCATTCGTGCGATGTACCGACAAGAAAAGATCCGTGTTTAAATCCATGTCCGCGAGCTAAAATGACAAGTGTTAACGAATCACCGGATAAAGCACCGGAAGTAGAAGTTCTGAAAGAATTATCCGAACGTTATCAGCCGGTAGTATTTCCTCACAAACTGCATGCACAAATGTCGGAGATGTCCGGCGGCTGCCAAACATGCCATCACTATAATACGATCGGTCCGATTCAATCATGTATAAACTGTCATACAAAAAAGAGAAGCGTTAACGATTTAGGAAAGCCAAACCTTCAAGCGGCTTATCATCAGCAATGTATAAATTGCCATAGGGAGTGGAGCCATAAAATCGATTGCACGTCGTGTCATGCTGAAAAAAATAATAAGGAAACTGTAGACGTAAATTCCTCAGTTCAACAAATTGCGGGAAAAAGTCACCCGAAAATAGAAGTACCGAAAAAAATCGTTTTTGAAACAAATTACAAAAAAGGCAGTTTGGTTACATTTTATCATGATGAACATGTCAACAGATTCGATATAAAATGTATAAACTGTCATCAGAATGAGAACTGTACCCGGTGCCACGATAAAGACAAGGCTACAATGAACCCGGCTTTTTTAAACGGAAAACCGATTAAAATTCATAAGACTGCAGAAAGGCATCATCAACCGTGCTTCTCATGCCATCAAGATGATCAATGCACAACATGTCATAAAAATAAAGAAGCAGGATCATTTAGTCATCTTGATAAAACCGGCTGGGCATTAAATAGTTTTCACCAAAAGCTAAGCTGTTCAAAATGCCATGGAACCTCAGGTAAGTTTGAAAAGCTTAATCCTAAATGCACAAATTGCCATAATAATTTTGTACAGGGAAAGTTTAATCATTCGGTAACAGGCTTAAAGTTGAATGACAATCATGCTGATCTTGATTGCGATAATTGCCATGAGAACAAAGATTTTTCAAAGCCGCCTTCATGTAAAAATTGCCATGATAATAAAAATTTTCCTAAAGATAAGCCCGGTAAATTAGTAAGTATTAAAAATTAAAGGAATAAAAATTTAATTCATAAATAAATATTTTTAATTTATTAGCATAAAATGATATAAATTATCATTTGGATTATTAAAACAATGTTTAAAAAAATTGGTTTTAAGTTAATTGTTGCCGTTGGTGTAACTGCTTTACTTACGATTGGAATCTTTTCCTATTTTAATATTCAATCCCATAGCAGCAGTTTGCTTGCGGAAGTTGAAAGAAGTGCGAACCAATTAAGCGAAACTGTTAAACATAGTACCAGGTACGATATGCTCTTAAATCAGAGGGATCGTATAAATATCATTATTAACACTATCGGGCAGCAGCCGGGAATTAGAAGTGTTAGAGTACTAAATAAAGTCGGCGAAATAATTTATTCTTCAAACAAAAGCGATGTCGGAAAATTAGTTGATAAAAAAGCCGAAAGCTGTTATGCATGTCATGCCGCCAACAAACCTCTGGAAAGATTAGCAATAAAAGATAGAACAAGAATTTTCAGACTATCGCCAAATTCGCCGCGGGTATTGGGCATAATCAGCCCAATCTACAATGAAAAATCATGCTGGTCGGCAGATTGCCACGCACATTTAAAAAGTCAAACTGTTCTCGGCGTATTGGATGTTTCCATTTCTCTTGAAGAAGTAGATAGCCAAATTAAGAAAGGTGAAATTGAGATAGTAGTATTTGCAATTACTGCTATATTGGCATTAAGCTTCATTATCGGTTTCTTTGTTAAAAGATGGGTGGATAAACCTGTAAAAGGATTACTAAATGCTACAAACCAGGTAGGAACCGGAAACCTTAATTATACAATACAAAATATCCGGAATGATGAACTCGGTATACTTGCTCGTTCATTTAATAATATGACTAAGAAACTTTCGGAAGCCCGCTTGCAGTTATTCCAATCGGATAAAATGGCATCGCTGGGAAGATTAGCTGCCGGCGTTGCACACGAAATAAATAATCCTTTAACCGGTGTTTTAACTTACAGCAGTTTTCTTCTTAAAAGGACTCAGAACAGCCCGGACCTTCAGGAAGACTTAAAAGTAATAGTACGTGAAACTAAAAGGAGCCGGGAAATAGTTAAAAGCTTGCTAGATTTTGCACGGCAGTCCGTTCCTAAAAAGAATGAAGCAAAAATAAACGATATTATTGAACATGCTTTAAGCGTAATAGAAAATCAGCTTTCCATAAACAACATAAAACTTGTAAAAAATTTAGAGTCCGATCTTCCTACAATTACTGTTGATTCAAACCAGATACAACAAGTATTCATAAATCTGATAGTAAATGCTTCCGATGCAATCGGGAAAGACGGCGGAACAATTACTTTATCTTCATCTCTAATAAGCTTATCTCCGTACGGCATTACACATATTAAAAAAGCTGTATGCCCCAAAAGGCATGAACTAATCGACAATGAAGTAAAAATTGGAGGTATGCCGTCAATAAAAATAAAAGCGCGCTCTAACGGACAGGAAGGTTTTATAAACTTAGACCCGGTTTATGGAAAATGCAGGCATATATACGGATTGGATATAACTAATAAAAAAGACATACAAATTTTATGTCCGCAATGTAATTCTTCATTAATTGAAGAAGGCAAAAAATGCCCCAAATGCGGTTCCCCGATTTATTCTTTCGAAGTTCCGCAGCAGGGATATTTTGAAGGTTGTACAAAGAAAACATGCGGTTGGCAGAAATGGGATGCTGTCGATCTTGGGGGGCAAAAAGATTATATAGAAATGAGAATTTCAGATACAGGCTGCGGAATTTCCAAAGACGATTTAATAAGAATATTCGAGCCGTTTTATAGTACAAAGGGACAAAAAGGAACCGGGCTTGGTCTTGCAGTAATTTGGGGAATAATAGATAATCATAACGGAACAATAAATGTTGAAAGCGAGATTAATAAAGGGACTACTTTTATCATAAGGCTGCCTTTGAAACAAATAAGATAAAATGAATAAACAATTCGACATATTAATTGTAGACGACGAACAGGTTATTCTTGATGCAGTAAATAAAATTTGCACTGCGGAGGGATATAAAGTCGATTTTTCTATAGATGCCAACGATGCGTTGGCAAAAATAAAAAAGAATATTTACAATTTGATTATTTGCGATATAATGATGCCTGAAATAGACGGTTTTCAATTTTTAAAAGAAGTATCAGCTGATAAAATAATATCCCCTGTTATAATGACGACCGGCTACTCGACCGTTGAGAATGCTGTGAAATCATTATACAACGGTGCAATAGATTTTATTCCAAAACCATTTACAACCGATGAACTTCTTAATTCGGTTTCGCGCGGTTTAAAATATTTGGAAATTCAAAAAATTCTTAATTCCACCAATCAGAAGAATGATGAATCCATTATCTACGTCCCGTGTCCCCCAAAATATTACAGGCTCGGATATTCGAGCTGGGCATCGCTGGAAAATACAGGCTCTATTCTTATTGGCATAACGGATTTATATATAAGAACCATCGAGTTAATAGAAAACATAGAATTGTATAAGCCGGATGAAGAAATTGTACAGGGTAATCCTTGTGCACAAATTATATCTAAAAACAGTTTAAGCCATACGGTATTAAGCCCTGTAACAGGCAGAATAATAGAAAGGAATGAAAATTTATTGACAGACAGCAAAATAGTAGAAAAGGATCCGTACTTCAAAGGATGGTTTTACAGAGTTATCCCTTCGGAAAGCGATTATGAATTAAAACATCTTATTCCATGCAGTTCCGATAGGCTTTAAAAAACTTATAAATTAACTGAATTGATAATTATTGAAAAAATAAAATTATATTAAAGGAGAACTTAAAATGCCGTTACTAATATTAGCAGTTATTTTATTTATAATTGCAGATGTCTTAATCAGATATTTCGGCAAAAATATACGCGAGAAGCAGCTCAGAAAAGACAGGGAAGCAGCACTAACTGTCAGTTTAAATCTTGATTATACAAAGGAAGCCAAATCATTAAAAAGAGTCGAGGTTGAAAATCCCAAAGCAAAAATTTTATGCGTTGACGATGAATCGGTTATACTCGACAGCTTTAGGAAAATTCTCGTGCTAGACGGCTACTCCGTCGATACCGTAGAAAGCGGTAAGGAAGCGCTGGGATTAATTCAAACCCATCATTATGATTTTGTATTTACCGACTTAAAGATGCCTGAAATGAGCGGCGTGGATGTTGCAAAATCAGTAAAGCACTTAAGACCCGATATTGATGTGGTTATTATAACCGGTTATGCCACTGTTGAAACAGCAGTGGAATGTATGAAATTCGGAGCTATGGATTATGTACAAAAACCATTTACTGAAGACGAACTTCTTGATTTCGTTAAAAAGATTTTGATTAAAAGACAGGATAGAATTCAAAAACAATTGAAGCCCAAAGTACATATTACTAATCTCGCCGGTTCCAAACATCTTTTATCTTATGAGTTCGCAATTCCGGGCGGTGTTTTTATATCCAAAGATCACTGCTGGACCAGTCTGGAACAGGATGGTTCGGTAAAAGTAGGTCTTGATGATTTTGCTAAAAAACTTATCGGTAAAATTGATTCTATTGAACTGCCTAATCTTGGGATGGCTATAAAATGCGGACAGCCTTTATTTTCAATAAAACAAGGTACCCGTTCAATTTCATTTAATTCACCTATCAGCGGTAAAATTACCAGAATAAATACTTTGTTAAATACCAATCTGGAAGCGATGGATATTACACCGTATGATGCCAATTGGATTTGCATTATAGATGCAGATAATATAGATTCTGAAATTAAAAACCTGAAGCTGGGTAAAGAAGCAGTTATTTTTTACCAGGATGATTTAGACCATTTTACCGAATTGAAAAAGAAAATAGCTCCTGCGGATAAAAATGTACATGTTGCAGAAGATCAGCTTTATATTGGTGAATTTGAAAAATTTGATGATACAAACTGGGAAAAGATGTCTTTGGAATTTTTCAAAAGACGGGATTAATTTGAATATATAATTAAATCTAAAAACATATTTTATTGAATAATAGAATAGAAATATTTCAAGGTGATATAACCGGTCTTCAAGTTGATGCAATAGTTAATGCCGCCAACACTTCTCTTCTCGGTGGAGGCGGCGTTGACGGTGCCATTCATCGCGCAGCAGGTAACGAATTATTAGAATACTGTAGAAAATTAAACGGTTGCTCGACCGGCCAATCAAAAATAACTCCCGGATTTAAGCTTCAAGCTAAATTTGTAATTCATACTGTAGGTCCGGTCTGGAGAGGAGGAAACAATAACGAAGATAATTTGTTGGCAGGTTGTTATATAAATTCATTAAAGCTGGCGGTGGAAAATAAAATAAAATCTATTGCGTTTCCTGCTGTAAGTACCGGGATTTATTCTTTTCCGCTCGTAAGGGCAACAAGAATTGCAATAAAAGAAACCAAAAATTTTTTAGATACAGATACATCTATAGAAAGAGTAATTTTTGTTTGTTACGATACGGAAACTTTTAATATTTATAAAAAAGAATTTTCGGATATTTTTAAATAATCTTTTTCAATTCTCAAAAAAGTTTTCAATAAAATCATCTTAAAAATAAAATAGCAATTCCTACAACTGCCAGTACAGCACCCCCGATTGCACGCCAATTTAATCTTTCTTTAAATACAAATCTTGCTATCGGCAGCATTAAAATTGGAACCGTGGACATCAAAGTAGCGGCAATACCGACTTTTGCATTTTCAATTGCAATCAAACTGAAAGTTATACCGAAATATGGTCCTAGTATAGTACCGGTTAACGTATTTCTAAAAGCTTTTAAATTTTTTGCAAATAATTTTACCGGATTTTTATATCTCTTCATAATAACCGCAACAGGAAGCATTAATAAAACGGCGGATAAAAGTCTTATAAATGTGGCAACGAATCCATTAATTTCTCCGGCGTTAAATGCATTCTTAGCAAAGATTAATCCTATTGATTGACCCATTGCTCCCAATATTCCGTAAAAAATTCCAATTTTACTTATTTTATATTTGGAAGCGGGAATTTCACTTCTTTCAAAAATGACAAGAGCTATGCCGGTTATCGTAATTATCATTCCCAGAATGCCCCAGAATGTTAATATTTCGTTTAAGAATAAATAAGCAAGCAATGCACTTAGAATTGGTGAAATCGACATAAGCAGCATACTTATGCGGGCACCGATATATTGATATGCCTTAAAAAGGAAAGTGTCGCCGAAAACTAGTCCTACTACACTGCTTAATATTAAGTTTACAACCTGAAATGATGAGAGATTTACTTTAATATTGAGAATTAAAATTGTAAAGGAAAGAAATATTACGGCAAGAATCATTCGGTTGATATTTAATTCTATTTTTA
>CAZHBJ010000011.1:5372-42575 GCA_964530445.1 uncultured Ignavibacteriaceae bacterium | reverse complement strand
GAAATATTTTCTGTCGCCAGGTATTCCAAAGAACCTTGAAAAGTTCTTTGCACATAAGAACTGTCCTGCTTTCGCTGAACCATACTCCCTATAAAATTAAACGGATAATTAAAAATCCACGGTTCCATATACTTAAGTTCCAGGTCTTGTGAATATTGATTGTACTGCTGCCATTTTATGGAAGCGGCTCTCCCGGTTCCGAAAAGATTTTGTAGAGAAATATTAACCAGACCGGTTAAATACCCTCCTTTTTGCTGTCCGGTAGAAGGAATATATCCTACAACACCGTCGAAGTTATTAGTCTGTCTTTCTTTTACATTAATTTGCAGAATCCCTTGATTTTTTGAATTAAGGAAGAAATCCGGTTCGGATACCGGTTCAAAAAATCCAAGTTTGTTTAATCTTTTAGGCAGATCATCAATAAGCTTTTGAGAATATTCCTGTCCCGGCTTAAGCCTTAGCTCCCGTATAATTACATAATCTTTAGTAGACTTATTACCGGAAATTTGGATCTTATCTATCTTACTGTAAATCCCTTTATCGAATTTCAAATAAATGTCGGCAGCAAATTCTTTAGAAGAAGAATCCGAGTAAAAGTAAATTGAGGAGATAATGATTTTTGCAAAAGGATATCCGTTATTTTCGTAAAATGTTAATGCATTGGAGATATCGTTTTCAAGCTCGAATTTATTAAATATTTGTCCGTGCAAATATTCAAACATCGGAAGAATTTTATTTCTAGAAGCCGAATCCATACCGGTATAAATAATTTTGTTTACATATGTCGGCTCGCCCTCAATTATAGAAATATTTAGATCAACTTTTTGCGTATCCGCTTCACTTACAAGCCCGGTACCTTTAAATGAGCTGTGCAGATATCCTCGCTGGGCAAGCTGATAAGCAAGATGTGATTTTATTGTGTCTATAATTCCGGCTGTAACTTTTGTCCCTATATTAACACCTGTCCATTCGGATATTTCGCCGGATGAAAAATTATTATTACCTTCAACATTAATTGACCGAATTGTTTGGGAAAAATTTTGCGAAGCTGCTGCGATAAGAAGAACAAAAATATATTTATTGAGGAGTGACATCTATTGTTTTCATCTTTTTCCCGGTTGAGGTTATTTTTAAAAGCAGTCTTACTTCTTCGGCTTCGGCAAGTCTAACATTACAAACTTCATATCTTTTTGCATTACAAATTCCGAGTGAAGATGCATTTAAAAGACATTCTTCAAATGTAAGATTATGATGCCACGAATAAGCAACTCCTGCTACAAAACAATCACCGCTGCCTGTCGAATCATAAATTTCTATTACCGGATTTTCTACTTTATAATGATATTCAAAATTAGAAGCATAGGTATTTCTCTCTCCGTCTGTAAGAAATGACTGCTTTATGTTTTTACTATGCAAATAATCTAGAAATTCCAATTTATCTTTTTCTTCCTTTAAGGAAATATTTAAAGATTTTTCTATTTCAGGGATATTATTGTGCAAAATAGTAGGAGAACTTTCAATACAATTAACAAGGTGTACACCGTAAGTATCACAAATAGATATTTTATCATATTTGTTTGCAAGTTCAATTCCGTATGGAATTATTGAACTGGTTTCTTCGCTCGGAGAACTCCCGGCAAACACAACGATCTCACAATTCTCAATCATCTTTTCAAGCTTATTCTTAAATTCCTCAGCTTCTAGCGCCGTTATTCTAGAATTCAAACCAAAGAAAGTAGAGACTTTCTTTTTAGATTCGTCAACTGCAATAAAGGCTTCACGTGTTTCTTCTTTTGTTCTTACCGATGAAAATTTTATCCCTTCGCTGTTGAGCACATCTTTAAGAACTTTACCGTTACTTCCTCCTAAAAATGTAAAAGCAAAATTATCCGTATTAAGATAGGTTAACTGCCTGCTTACATTAATTCCTTTTCCTCCGGCTTTCAATTCTCTTTTTCCGTTTCTGTTTTCATTCTCAAAATTAATCCGGTTAAAAATTAATCTTCTCTCCAAAAGCGGGTTAAGAGTTACAGTTAAAATCATATCTTTTTATAATATTTGAATAAAACTTTAATAAAAAAATTTTCCCGATTTTATTTCCCGGTCATCTTCTAAATTTATACAGATCTCCGGTTAACGGAGTAGTCAAACGGTAATCACCGAAACCTGTATAATCTACAAAGACAAAGCTTCTGTTCAAATTATAATACTCCCATACTTCATACGGCTTCGAGTCTATGTCGAATGGATGGCGGTCAACATTATCCGGGGGACCTAAAAGAATAAACACCATTCCGCGGTCGGTCTTCCAGCCTTCTATATAGCTGGAAAAATGTGCATTTGCAAAAGCAATACGTCCGTAATATTCATCAAATATCTCATTTTGCTTTGTCTCGGGTGTCAGATCAAATTTTTTCCAGAATTCCATATACCTTTTTAATTTTTCTTTTTTAGTCTTTGCATCCCGTATATGGTTGATTTCTTCGGTTGAAGCGATATAAATTAGCTGATCGATCGCTTTGTCCAAATCGGTAACACTTTCCGGAATGCCGATCCATCTCGAGAAGAAAGGTCTTCCTATGGAAGTATATAACTTATTTTGATCATCATGTATTTTAACTGCCAAAGTATAAAGACCCAGACTGAAACTGCTGTCTCTAATTGTATGAAATATTTGTGTCTTTCCGCTGCCGATATCTGCATTAACCGTATCGCTGTATATTAGATTCTTTTTATTATCGAATACATTATAATCGATTTTCAACTTTCGGGCGGTATCCGAATAAATTTCAAAAAACAGCGGAAGTCCGTCTCTTTGTGTTGCAACATTCCCCGAAATATTAGGCACTATTTTATTTTTGCCGTCTTCTTTTGTCCTTTTAGATAGAATCATTATATCACTTACTGCCAGTTCGCCTGAAAGATCACGTACTTTAATTTTATTTTCCCTGGGTGTTTCGCTGGAAGACTCCGCATCGCTGATAGAACTTCTGATAAAATACTCGTCAGGTCTTAGATAAAACGACCTTACATTAAAGCTGTATCTATCTTTTGAAACAGTTTCATTGTAATCTTTAACATCAAGTTTTTCATTCCAAGTTTTTTCCGATATCAGCTTATCCTTATTGCTGTTAAAAACGGAAACCGTTACAGTATATTTACCGACAAAGCCATTGTCTCCTTTAACAAATTGGATCGATGAATAAGGCACCTGGATAAAGACATCAAGTCGAGTTGTATTTTCCTTACCAGAGGAAAAGTCCAATAAATCCTCATAGAATTTAGGACCTTTGTTAAACTTATTCATCCTGCCTGAAACTTCTATCTGAGCATTTGCAGTAAAAAAACCTAACATTAGAATAGTAATACTTAAGGTAAAGACCTTCATTTTTCCCTCCGGTTATAAAACTACTTTACCGAACAATTCATATTCGTTAAAGTTATCAACCCTAACATTATAAAAATTTCCGGGAACAATAGGAATACCATTCAGAGGTATTAAAATTTCACCGTCAACCTCCGGTGCGTCTCTATATGAACGCCCTATAAAGAAATCCCCTTCCGTACCTTCAACAAGCACTTTTAATTCTTTATTCATAAAATATTTATTTTTTTCAAGTGAAATTTCCCTCTGAATTTCCATTAGGATTTCTTTTCTTTTTTGTTTAACCTTTTCCGGAACCGGATCTCCCAAAATATAACTTGATGTATTTTCTTCAACTGAAAATGTAAAAACCCCGACCCTGTCAAATTTTACTTCACGAATGAAATCACAAAGTTCATCAAACTCCTTTTCGGTTTCATTGGGATAACCTGTAATGAATGTAGTTCTTAAGGTAATATCAGGAATTTTATTTTTTATTTTTGATAAAAGTTCTATTGTTTTTTTAGATGTTACACCTCTTCTCATCGATTTTAAAACGTTATCCGAAATATGCTGCAACGGAATATCTATATAATTACAAATTTTAGGATTATCCGCAATTACGTCAATTAATTCATCGGGAAAACGCGAAGGATATGCATACATAAGTCGTATCCATTCAATACCTTTAACTTCACTTAACTTATTTAGCAACTCCGCAATTATTCGCTTATTATAAATATCAATTCCGTAATCGGTTGTATCCTGGGCAATGATAACCAGTTCTTTTGTATTGTTCCGTACAAGAAATTCGGCTTCCCTTATTAAATCTTCTACCGGCTTTGATTTATGTTTTCCTCTCATTAAAGGAATTGCACAAAATGAGCACGGGTGGTCGCAGCCCTCCGATATTTTTAAATAAGAAGTGTGCGAAGGAGTTGTAAGAATTCTTTCACCTAACAGATCATACTTTAATTCACCGCCGAGTTCCTTTAATATACCCTCATACTTCTCCGTTCCGAAGTATGCATCAACTTCCGGAATTTCTTTTGAAAGATCATCCATATACCTTTCCGAAAGACAGCCTGCAACAATTACTTTTTTAATTTTCCCTTCCTGTTTTAAAGCTACCGCATTCAATATAGTATCAATCGATTCTTTTTTTGCCGCTTCTATGAAGCCGCATGTATTGATAATAACCGTTTCGGCTTTGTTCGGATCATCGATTAACTTCAAATTATTAAGCCTTAATTGATTCATCAATCTTTCGGAATCTACCGTATTCTTAGCACAGCCTAAAGTAATTACACTTACATTCTCTTTTTTCTTCATCACAAATTTCTCAAAAGCATAAAAAATTATTTACCAAAATATTTTAAGTACATAAGAATAATGGGCGCAGTATACATTAAAGAATCAAACCTGTCGAAAATCCCGCCATGCCCGGGGATAAGTCCGGATGAATCTTTTACTCCGGCGTCTCTTTTAAATAATGATTCGATTAAATCACCAATTTGACCGAATACCCCGATGATTATTCCAATAATAATTGCCGAATTCCATGATAAAAATTTGACAATCAAGAGCTTAGCCAAAACCATTGATAAGATTGCAAAAATAAAACCAAAAATTGCACCTTCCCAGCTTTTTTTAGGACTTACACGGGGAAAGAGTTTATGTTTTCCAAGTGCCGTTCCGCCAAAGAACGCTGCGGAATCACAAATCCAAATAGAAGCAAACATAGAAATTATAATATAACCGCCTCTTAAATATAAATCATTACTATGCTGATATAATTCTCTAATTCCGATTAATGAGCCTGCAAATAATCCGATATAAAAAATCCCCAATAAAGTAACACCAATATTAAAAATTGCGGAATCTTTATTTCGAAATAATTCTACCAGGGTTAAAACTGCAATTAGAATTAGTAAAAACGAATATGTTTCAAATAAAAAATTAAATTGATTTAGCAATAAAAAAGAAACAGCTAAAATTCCGATCCAAATGTTGGCAGACACCCCTTTCTTTTTTGCAAGCAGAAAAAATTCATAATAAGAGGCTAGTCCGATAAACAATACAAAAACAAAGAAATATATATTACCGATATAGCATGCAGCCAAAATTAAGGGAATGGCAACAATAGAAACCAATACCCGTTTAGCAGTGTTACCAACCGGCATTACGATTCTTCTTCATCATCTGTTGACTGGTTTTTTACCTGCTCAATAAAGTTAAGCGCATTAGGTACATCTTCTTTATGAACCAGTAATTTTACAATTGATAAATCCCCGGGTGTGGGGAAATTTCTATCTTTTTGAGACAACATTGCAGCCGGAATACCTGCACCGCTTAAATTATCTTTAAGCATTTCAATTTCATATTCATGACTAGAAGTATAAACTACTTCCCAATTATCTTCCGTCCATTCCTCCGGCTTTATAAAATATTTATCATCTACCAAAGCCTTTCCGCAATCGGGACAAATGGTTACTCCGTCTACATACTCGTATTCACAATTCGGGCATACTGGCATAATTCCTCCTCTAAGCTTTTTTTCTTAAAGAATAATATTTATTAATTGCGTAAATAACTCCGGCAAACAGCAGAATCAAAACAAACAGCATTATTACTGCCGGGCCTAATTTAAAATTTTTATTAACCGATGAGTTTATAACATCATCATTACCATAAATAAAATAAAATATTATTGCAACAAAATTATTAAAAAAATGAAGTGACATTGGCACAAAAATGGAATCGCTTTTATAAGCAGCATATCCTAGAAAAAAACCTAAAGCAATTAAAGGTATTATTTCCAGCGGGTATAAGTGAAACATACCGAAAAAAACAGCCGTTATAAATGCAGCCCATACCGGCCTAATTTTAAACTCAAAGCTTCTCTGAATAAATCCTCTAAAAAGGACTTCCTCACAAATTGCGGGAACAACAGATACGACAAAAATTACAAGAAATATTCCGAGAGCAGAATGAGCCGATAATAAATTGCCGTAAGTCTTACCGACCGCAGCGTCAACTTTATCCAATAAGGTTTTTGCATAATTAATGAACGGAGAATTGGCTGCCCATAATTCTATAAGATAATTTTGTACCGAAAGATAGTATTGAGACAGCGGTATAAATATTACAACGCCTAGAATAAATAATAAAATTTCTTCCCATTTGGGAAATTTAAACCGGATAATTTCGGTAACATCTTCATAAAACATTTTGGCAAAAACAAGAGCAGGCAACAAAATAAAAAGAATCTGCCCCGCCATGGTCAATAACCTCATTCCATTAACCGGCGCATTTTTTAAGTCAAGACCGAAAATAAGCAGAGTTAATAACCCTCCCACTATCTGGTATAGAAAAAAAACGCCGAATAAACCTATGAAAGCCGCGGCTATAGGAGAAATTTTGGGCTGAATTTTTAAGTCCGGTAAACCATTATTTTGATCTTCACCGGTAATCTTATTATCAGGCTCTTCTATTTGAGGTTTATTATTAAAATCATCCATAAGTAAATTCAAAATATAAAAAAGAGAAAATATTTCCTATTGAAATATTAAATAGAATAGTACAAAAATAATTTAATTATATTGAACTTGTAGTTAACCCACGTACAACTAATCTCAAAGATATGTCGGCAATTTAATTAGTTTTATTTAGTTCAATTTTAAGGATTAATTTTTGATGTTAACGGACCAGCTAATCCCTGGTAATTAGTTAATACTGCATCTATTGAACCGATAACAACTTTTGTTTTGACTTTTATCGGAATTTTTAAATTATCGTCCGACAGCCAGACGAAAATACTACCTTCACTTTTAAATAATCCGCCTTTTACAATAATGGGTTCAACAACTATACAATTAAAAGTTCCGGCGGGAACACTTGCTTGTTCTTTCCCAAGATATTTTACATCAAGGTTATAAACAGTATCTTTATAAAAATTTTCCAAATGGATAAAATCCCCTACTTTCAATTTTGTAAAGTCCAGGGTTCTTGCATAATAAAATGCGGAAACTATGTCATTTACATAACGCGGAATTTTATATTCGCCTCCGCTGGTTTTTGCTATTCCGTTTCTTTGATCAAAAAATGCAGAAAAATCCCTGCTGAAACTACCCTCTCTAATATGCTGTTCAAACCTCCATGGAAAAATTCCTTCTTCATCCACAAAGGTCTCATAATGATCTCTTACTTTATAAATCCAATCGAAACTGGGAACAGAATTCACTCCAAACGTAATTTCATAAACATTTCTTCCAACTATTTTTCGCATCCTGGGAATTGCCATTGTTGCAACACCGGCGGTCACAAAGCCGTATTTTACATCAAATGTAAGTTTTTCGCCGACTTTAAAAGCATCGTTTTCTATTTTTCTAAATTTAAATTTTCCATCACCGTCACCCTTACCTTTACTTAGGAGGAAGGGAGACATTATACTGAAAAAAATTAAAAAGATTGAAATTTTTCTAAACATTAAATTCTCCGTTTGATAGAATATCTTGATAAATTTTATCGATCCGGATAAAAACACTATTTATATTTATACTGCTCATACAATCCAGGCTCTCACATTGTTTCCTTGTACAATTAGTACAATTAATTTCCGGTACAAAAATACTCTTTTTATTTGTATACGGCCCCCATCTTTGGGGAGAGCAAGACAAAATTTTTGGATAAAAACCGATAACATTTTTCCCAAGTGCAGAAGCTATATGTATCGGCCCTGTGGAATTAGAAATAAATATAGAAGATTTATTTATTAAAGCAATTAATTCCGTAAGATTAAATTGTCCTGCAAAATTTTTTATTTTCTCATTTATTTTTAATTCTTCACAAATTTTTTTTTCTGATTCCTGACCGGTAATAATTATATAAGCGTTTAATTTCTCATCAAGCAATTTAACCAATTCTTTGAACTTATGAAGCGGCAGATCTATTGCACTGCCTCCGCTGCCGGGATGTACAATAATTAATGGTTTGTTTTTTAATATGCCGTTATTTGTCAAAACATTATCAACAACTATTTCGCTTTCTGCAGATGGTTTTAAATCAAAATTAACGGTTTCAGGATTTACGGTTTCATTAATTCCGATAGTTGAAAGTAAATCCAGATTGAATTCCAGCTCATGTTTTTCAGCATATTTTCTATGCTCATATTTTTTTTTATTAAAAAGAAACGAATACCAGCGGTAGCCGGTTCCGATTCTTATTTTTATCCCGGACAAAAAGACAATTAAAGATGTAATAAATTTGGGAGACACTAATATTGCCGAATCAAATTTATACTTTTTAATTTCTTTAATATTCTCTCTAAACAAAATTTTATTAGCTTCTTCCTTAAGAATTATAATATTATCCACGCAAGGATGATTCTCAGCTAACGATTTTGTATAATTTTTAAGTAAAAAAGTAATTTTGCAGTCCGGATAAAATTTTTTAATGGAATATGCGACCGGTAGTGAAAGCACAACATCTCCAATCCGGTCTGTTCGAACTATTAAAATATTTTTAGGTCGAATCATTTTTTCGATATGTAAAGATTTCCTTTAATATAAAAACGCCAGGGTAAATCGACGGACTTCTTTATGCCAATTCTTTTACTAACAGCAATATCATCTTCCTTAATATCGGGCGCATCCAGCAAGTATATTTTGTCCCCCGTCAAATCAAGTCCGTAATGTGTTTTATTTATTGCCATGGCCTGGCAAATTTTTCCAGGCCCGCTTGTTAAATTATATTTTTCTTTTTCATTTACCAAATTTTTATTAAAGCGGTTTTTTATCATTACTTCCATACCACTAACCGGCTCTAGCCCCCTTATTAACACGGCAGTTCCTTTCCCGGATTTTCCAGTTACGATATTACAGCAAAAATGTGCACCATACGTAAAATAGACATAAAAAAAACCACCGATTCCGAACATTATTTCATTACGTTTGGTTTTCCCTCTAAATGTATGGGCAGCTTCGTCAACAGAACCGTCGTACGCTTCAACTTCAACAATCTTCCCGGATAAAATTTGTCCTTCATCATTTTTTACCAATATTTTACCCAGCAGTTCTTTAGCAACGGTAAGTAAATCTCTTGTATAAAAGCTTCTACCTAATTTTTTTTGTTTAATGCGCGGAGCCATTTTTATGATAAGCTTAGAGAGGGATATTATTTTTTAAATTTTTAGGAACCTAATTTTGATTTCAATTCATTTATTTGCTGTAAAAAATATTCTTTTTTGCCGGGTTCTTTATCAATTAATTTATTATAAACTTCAATTGCTTCCTTTAACTCGCCTTGCGCAACATAAATTTTTGCCAGAGTTTCGGAAACGATCATACTTTTACTCGATATATTCGTCAAGAAATTATCGTCCGGTGTAGTGTTACTATCTGCTTTAGGAATTTTTGCAGAAGAAATTTCTTTAGCAATTTCGTCAAGTCTATCGTCAACTGATAAATGTTCTATCTCAGCTTCTTTATTTTCTTCCAGGAACATATCTGGTTCTTCGTTGCTTTCCGTTTCCCCGTTGTCAGTTATAAAGATATTCCTATTATTGTTTTCGAAAAGCGACCGCTGCTTTTTAATGTTTTCCAATTCTTTAACGTAAAAGTCATATGTTTTTTTTGAATGAATTAAATCGCTTCCCTTTCTTATATTTTTTAAAGCTAAATCATAATTTCCGAATAAGGCGTATGCCTTGCCTAAAACTAGATAAGCAGTTGAATACTGCGGATATTCCTTTATACCGGAATTTAATATGTTGATAGCTTTTTCAATATTATTGTGTTCCATTTCCGTATTTGCGGTTTTTACAAATAACGGCGAATGCTTATCATATTCATAAATTAAGCTGACTTTATTATTAAATATTTCAGATGAAGACTTTGTCAAGATCATCCTTGTACTTTTGAAAAAGTATGCTTAATTGAAGTTAACGAAACGAATGCAAACCCGAGGAAGAATAAAAACTGAAACGGAAGCGCGGCTATTTCGAGAAAATAAATTGAGGCTGCAACTCCCACTAAACAATATACAGCCATTATTAGTTCCACAATAACGGAAAGACCGAGTTTTTTGCTTGTGTATCGCTTACCGAGCCAGGAATCTTTGCTGCCTTCTACTTTAAACTTTGGAGTACGTACAAATTCGCTTTTCCTGTTTAAGAGTCCTTCAAAAACAGCTCTGGAATTATTTACAGCAAAGCCCATACTTCCGGCCATAAAAAGCGGAAACAACACTATTTTCTTGCGCCAGTCCTCCCTTATATCTTTTTGAGAATACAGATAAAACATAAAAGAGCTTACAAAGGCAAGAACAAACAGAGACATTACTGCAAAATATAATTGATGCGGCCCGCTGTTCTTAATAAAAACAAGCGGAACATTTAATATTGCCGCCAGAAGGATGAACGGGAAAACAAGATTGTTAGTTAAATGAAAAGTTGCCTGCAGCTTCACTCTAAGCGGAATTTTCGATCTCCAAACCAGAGGCAATATTTTTTTTGCCGTTTCAATTGCGCCTTTTGTCCACCTGAACTGCTGGTTCTTTAATGCATTTATTTCGGACGGAAGTTCGGCAGGAGATGTAAAGTCTTTTAAGAAAACAAATCTCCATCCGTTTAATTGAGCCCTGTAGCTAAGATCCAAATCCTCAGTTAAAGTATCGGCTTCCCAATTACCGGCATCTTCAATACACTCTCTTTTCCATATACCGCCGGTACCGTTAAAATTAATAAAAAAACCTGCTTTATTTCGTACGGATTGTTCAATAACAAAGTGCCCGTCCAATGCTAACGCCTGAGCTCTGGTTAAAATAGAATAATCGCCGTTGATGTGTTCCCAGCGTGTTTGAACCATACCAACTTTTTCATCGCTGAAAAATGAAAGTGTCTTTTTTAAAAATTCTTTTTGAGGAATAAAATCGGCATCAAAAATTGCAATATACTTACCTATGGCTGTTTTCATTCCTTCTTTTAATGCGCCGGCTTTAAAACCTTCCCTGTTCGACCTTCTTATATGCTCAATGTCAAAACCTTCCTTTTTTTTCTCTGCAACTATACGAGCAGTTAACTCCACCGTTTCATCTGTAGAATCATCCAGAACCTGAATCTCCATGAGATCTTTAGGATAATCAATTTCGCAAACGGAATTAATTAATCTGTCCACCACGTAATACTCATTATAAAGAGGAAGCTGAATAGTAACTTTATCTGTAGGGACAAAATTTTCATTATGAGTGTGTTTAACGTTTTTATACTTATTATGATAAAATAACATTATAAATCCGTGTAAACCGAAAATAAAAAGCACGAACAAGGAAACGAAATATGATATTAATACTACATTATCCATTTTTAATACCTTTATAAATTATTTTTATTTTTACCAACCGGATACTGTATCGAGAAGGATGTCATCTGTTATTCTATCAATTGCTGTCTCGATAGCACTCTTTCGCTCATTTATTGAACCGCCCGAAGGATAATCTCCGTAATTTGAAAAACTTTTATCATAAATTGTTTTTCTTTTTACAAGATCTTTATATACAACTCTTACCGTAATAGTTATTCTTCTTTTTGTTACATTCTCACCTGCTGCAATTACAGAAGGCACATCAGTTAAACCGGTTATTGTACATTCAAGTATTGCATCGGCGCTGGATTTATTTGTAACCTGTAGAGTATTATCGTCAATAAATTTTTGCGTCAGCTTGTTAGTAAACATATCACTTAGACCGGGTTCTCCCGAGCTGCTTCTGTCTTCGGCATTAGGAATAGCAATAGTTTTAAGATGCTTTGGAACCGAAGCTCCGGTAAAAGAATATGCACAACAACCGGTAAAGTTACTGACCAAATAAGAGATAAACAAGAGAAGAACAAAAGCATTTACGGTTTTGTTATTTGCGTAACTTCTTAGGTCATTTTTAGAGACATAATTCAGAGTTTTTTTACAAAATAAATGCTCAAAATCGTACTTTTTATAATCCATATTCTTTTATTTTTCTGTAGAGAGTTCTTTCACTAATTTTCAGCATTTTTGCAGCATTTCTTTTATTTCCCCTACTGTGATCCAGGGCATTAATAATTGCTGCTTTTTCAACTTGATCTAACGATACTACCTCATCAACCGTATTATTTTCATTCGAATCAACATCAATATGTTGACGATACATTAAATCTTTTATTTCCATAATATCTTTTTTAATTTCAAACAAAGCTCTGTATAAAATTTCTCTGTCGACTTCTTCGGGGGATTTTTTTAGATATATTGGAAGGTTTCTATTTTCATTATTTATTTTATCTGTTTTTATCAGCGGATAAAATGTTTGAGCATTCAAAACACCGTTACGGTTAAGCGTTGTTGCCGATTCAACCGCATTTTTTAATTCTCTAATATTACCCGGCCATTCGTAGTTTCTGAGTAAGTCCAACGCATCTTCGGTAATAAGAGGCGGTTCAATATTATTTTCCGAGCTGTAATTATTAATCAAATACCGGGTCAGTTCTTCTATGTCGCCTTTCCTTTTCCTTAACGAAGGAATACTGAGTGTAACTGCTTTCAAACGGAAATACAGATCTTCTCTAAATCTTTTTGCTTCAACTTCGTATTGAAGATCTTTGTTTGTTGCAGCAATAATTCTTACATCTACTTTTGTAACAGTTTCCGCACCTATTTTCATAAACTCTTTCGACTCAATTGCCCGCAGCAAACGCACCTGTGTAGTTAACGGCATTTCGGCAATTTCATCAAGAAATAATGTTCCGCCGTCGGCAATTTCAAAATAACCTTTGCGGCTTTCTACGGCGCCTGTAAAGGAACCTTTTTTGTGTCCGAATAATTCACTTTCCAGAAGCCCTTCCGGAATAGCGCCGCAGTTAACACTTACCAATTGTTTTTCCGCCCTATTGCTGAATCCATGAATTGCTTTTGCAAACACTTCTTTACCTACGCCGCTTTCGCCGTATATCAAAATAGAAATATCGGAACCTGCAACCTGCATTGTTATATCAACAAGGTCATTAATTTCTTTTGATTTTCCGATAATTCCGTATTTTTTCTTAAATTCTTCTACAGTCATTTAATTTTTAATGCTTTTATTTCTACGGATTCCTGTCACTCATATTCAGCTTACTAATAATAAGCTAAGTTTTAATATTAAATATATTATTTTTTACAACTTTATTAAAGAAATGAATTATTACAAATCTATTGTTAATCCGTCGTAAGTAGTTACTATTTTTTGTTTTTCGCTATCATTTAACGAAGAATAAAATTTTTCAAGCTCCGGTTCATCCTCATCGCTTATATGAGTTAAATATAATTTATCAATTGATTGCACTTTATAAGCGTTTAATAAATCTTTCAATTTGACATGAGAAATTTCAGAAATCATCACATTAATTTTATTCTCTTTAAATAAATAGAGATCTTCCTTAGCCCCTATATCTCCCGTATAAAATATAATCATATCTTTAATTTTGAATAATATACTTAAGCAGGAGAAGCTGAGCATTTTTAAATAATCGTATTTTTTATATTTATCCAGGTGTTTGTTCTGCCTGGCCATATAAGAAAAACTATCTTCAATGTTTACGGGTTCCTCAACATCAAAAACTTTGTAATTAATTTCAAAGTCCAGTTTCTCATTAAATATATAAGAATTGTATAGATATTTTTTTACTGTTTCAATCAAACTTTGATGTACATAAATATCAAGCTCGTTGGTTCTGTTTATTAATTTCATCTGAACAATAAGCGAACCTAATCCCGAAAAATGATCCGGATGAAGATGAGTAATTAATATTCCGTTTATCATGTGGATATTGATGTTTTGCGAAAGAAGTGCCTTTGAAACACCATCCCCGCAATCTACAAGCAGGTTGTAGTTATCCGAAGAAAAAAAAATTGAAGAATGAAATCTGCTGATTGAAGTTTTCCCCGACCCCGTGCCGATAAATCTTATTTTCAAAATTATTCTTTTAATTTTGTTTTACAATTCTTCCGTTAATATTGTATTTAGCATTTACCTGCTTCAGAGACTTGGATGCATCTGCTTCATTTGAATATTTACCAACGTAAACCACATGAAAAGTTGTGCCTCCGACTGTTTTTTCATCAATAGAAGAATATAATCCATCCTTTTCAAACTCTTCCATTAACGACTTTGCATTTCCCCTAACAGTAAACGCTCCAGCTTGAATTGTATAAAAATATTTTTCGCTTTTATCGGAAGTTTTATTTATAATTTCAGTACTATCGCCTGCCGGTTTAGCACGGCTGGCTATTACAAGACTGTCTTTTTGAGGAATATATCTCTTTGCAATTTTTATATAGGAAGAGTTAGGATATTCTCGTTTTAATCTGTCTAAAAAATTATTTGCAGCATTATACATTCCCAATGCATAGTAATAGGAATAAAGTCTGTAAAGAGATGCATCAGCATATTTACTCCTCGGATAATTCTTTAAAAGTTTGTTGTAAATTGCTACCGCCTGCTGACCGTTTGCAGTCAGTACTCCTTCCAGATATAACAAATTAGAACTATTCGGATAATTCTTTTTAAGCTCCGGCAGTTGATTTTCTACCTGGGTTTTATTTCCGTTTTCAATTTGTTTAAGGTACTGCACAATATCTACTTCCTGCGCCTGTAAAAATTTGGGCAGCGTTATTATCAAGAAAAAAAGAAAAGTTATTGAGATAAATTTTTTCATGGTTTTTCTTTTCCCAAATATAAAACCGAAGTAAAATTAAAAAGCTGCATAAAACTTTGTTATGCTGTTAAAGATAATTGACCGTTTTCAGGCTCAATCAACTCAATCAAATCGCCGAATAAAGTAGCGGAAGTGGCCCGGTTAATCTTCACTTTTACGTAATCACCGGTATTTAATTTATCCGTGAAAGGAATAATTACTACTTTATTCGTATCTGTTCTTCCCGATAAAAACTGATCGGATTTTCTGCTTAAGCCTTCTACAAGCAATATTGTTTCAGTATTTATAAGCTCTTGGTTTTTTTCGTAAGAAATCTGCTGCTGCAATTCTATTATTTCCTGGAGGCGTTTTGTTTTAACATCATCAGGCACATCATCTTTCATTTTATAAGATTTTGTTCCTTCACGCGGAGAATATTTAAACATATATGCGCCGTCGTATTTAACCTGTCTCATTACATCAAGCGTCATTACATGATCTTCATAAGTTTCGGTCGGGAAACCGGAAATTATATCAGTAGAAAAGCTGACACCGGGTATTATTTTTTTTGCTTTTTCTATTAAATTAAAATAATGTTCTATTGTATAAGTACGGTTCATTAATTCCAAAATCCGGTTAGAACCGGACTGCACAGGCAAATGGATATAATTACAGATATTCGAATGCTCAGCTATTGTGTATAAAAGTTTATCGGATAAATCCTGAGGATGAGAGGTAGTAAACCTAATTCTGATGTTTCTATCTACCAGAGCTGCAGCAGCCAATAAATCCGCAAAATCACTTGTGCCGTCATTATAAGAATTTACATTTTGCCCTAAAAGAGTAACTTCACGAAAGCCTCTGTTGGAAAGTTGTTTAATTTCGTTTACAACCGAAGCCAAAGATCTGCTGCGTTCCCGTCCGCGGGTAAAAGGTACAACGCAAAAAGTGCAAAATTTATCGCACCCTCTCATTACCGAAATCCATGCCTGCAATCCGTCTTCGCGGTAAGGAATTATATCATCATACGTTTCCGTACGTGATAATCTTACACCGATTCCTTTATCACCGTTGAAAGCTATATCGATATATTCGGGTAATCTCCTATATTCGTCGGGACCGACAACAAGATCGACTATCTTCTTATCTTCAATTAAATCTTTACGGAGTCTTTCTGCCATACAGCCTAAAATACCTACAATTAAACCGGGTTTTGAATTTTTTATATTTTTAAAATTACCCAGCCTGCCGTAAATTCTTTGCTCGGCATTTTCTCTAATGCTGCATGTATTCAATAAAACAACATCGGCTTCATTCGCATTTTTGGTCAGATTATAACCATAATTTTTTAGGATACCATGTACAAGTTCTGTGTCTGCCAGGTTCATTTGACAGCCATATGTTTCAATATATACGTTATTCAATTTCAAATTTTCTTTCGTATTTAAAATTATATTCCGTTACCTAAAAATATTTTATAAAATAAATTTCAAAAGACCCGAATTATTTAATTCACTTTCTCATCTTTGCTGACCGGTACAAATCCAAAATGCTGGTTTTGAGGAGCATCTATTACAATTTCTCCAAACCTTGATTCAAATTTATCTATATTGTCCTTTAATGCTTTCATCAGCATTTTTGCATGCTGCGGAGTGGTTATTATTCTTGCATGAACTTTGGCTTTGGGTACACCTGGAACAATCCGGGTAAAATCGATTATAAATTCCGCCGGGGAATGAGTAATTATAGCTAAGTTAGAATAAATTCCTTCAGCTTCTTTTTCGCCTAATTCAATATTAATTTGCTGGCCCTGTTGTTGATTTTCCTGATTCATTTTATCCTACTAGATTTTTAATAAAAGTTAAACAAAATATGAATTTGAATAATAGATAATTTACAAATTATTATTTAAAAACAATGTAACATAAAAAATACACAGCCGAAATCATCAAACCGGAAACTCCGTTAAAATGTTTGATAATTTCGGCAAAAAAAGATTTATAAATAAATTCTAAACTAAAATTATTTCCTTAATTGATCGGCTTTATTATATGCTTCTTTAGCTTTGTCATTAAAACCAAGGTATGTATAAACTCTACCTAAAAGTTCCCATAAGGAAGCATCATCGCCTTTAACTTGAGCTGATTTTTCCAAATACGGAAGAGCCTTTTTAAATTTATCCTTATATTCTTGACTATTTGACGAAGTCGTATCACCGCTTTCTATTGCCTTTTTATTTAACTCCGCTCCCCACTTAACATATGTAACTGCTAAATTGTATATAGCATTTTGATAATCCGGATCAATATCTATTGCTTTTAAAAATTGTTCTTCAGCATCTTTGTAATCTTTATTGCCGAGTAAAAGAACTCCGTAGTTGTATCTGTAATATTTATTTTCAGGGTCCTTTTCTACACCTTCCTTAAATGCATCAATTGCAACATCTATTTTGTTTGCTCCTATATATGAGTTTGATAACAAGAGCAGCAACTGAGAATTATCGGGATATAATTTCCTGCCTTTCTGTAAAAGTTTTATGTCCTTATTATAATAATCCATCATTTTTAAGCTGTCTTCTACATTTTTAGAACTCTGATATTTGGATTGTAGTTTAGTAGCTTTATCATAATAGATTTCGCCCAAATACTTATATCCGTCTAAGGAATTACTTTTATCGATAATATTCTGAAGAGGTTTTATAGCTTCGTCATATTTTTGTTCATTCATATAAACAAAAGCTAAATTTTTATATGTATCGCTTGAATCAGGTTCAATATAAACAGCATTCTGAAATGCATTTATGGATTTATCGTAATAAACTTTTGAGCTGTCTTTGTCTTTTGTATCCGAACCTTTTTGAAAATATCCGACACCTTGATTAAAAAGCTGAGCCCAAAAATATTTTTTCGAATCTTTAATATTTTTTTCGTACTGCTTGCTTACGCCTAGCGATTTGTTGTAAGCATCCACCATATCTTTGTAGTTGCTTAACTCTCCGTTAACATAGCCTAAAAGATAATATCCCTGATCGCTTTTAGGATTCTTTTGAACTTCCTTCTGCAAAACCTCCAAAGCTTTTTGGTAGTTTTTTTGCTGAATATATAATTTTGCACTGGTAATTTCAGTATCAGCACATTCAAAGCCGGATATTACAATACCGATTAATAAAAGTGCGGCTAATAAAAGTTTTGAACGATACATTATTTCTCCATTTGTAATCTAAATTAAGGTTTTAAAATTAAGATATTACCCCCCTATAGTCAAGATGAAATTGTGCGAAAAAATGCAAAAAAAATTAAGAAACAGCTCTCCTAATAAAGCTATCATTTATACAAACCTTTGATTTAACATTCAGGCTAAATAATTGATTAACCCGTTTTGCGAATTAAATAATACAATTATGAAAAATTTTTAAGACAGTTTCTAATCGTAGTCTAAATATTCCATTAACCGCGGATTAATCCGTGGATTAATAAAAAACGAAGTATTTTTTAGCAGTTTTAACGGTTTTATATCCTAATTCATACAACTAGTTAATTATAAAAAGTTTACTGTTTTAATTGATAAATCATCTTCAGTATACCCGGTGCAAATTGATTTTCCTCTTTTAAAAGAATATTTTTCGAATTAAAAGAGAGGTTATTTTGACCACCGAACAAATCATTAAATACGTTCCCAAAGTCTTGCTGCATGATCACCTTGACGGGGGTGTGCGTCCTTCAACAATTGTAGAATTAGCTAAGGATTTAAAATACAATAAGCTTCCTACAAAAGATCCAGAGGAACTTCGGAATTGGTTTTTTAGAGGCGCAAATAAAGGAAATTTGGTAGAATACCTCCAGGGTTTTGAACATACATGTGCAGTTATGCAAACAAGAGAAGGTTTAAAGCGTATTGCTTATGAGATGATGGAAGATATGAAGGAAGACGGAGTATGTTATGTAGAAACCAGGTTTGCACCGGTTTTCCACTCGGCAAAAGGACTTTATAATGAAGACATTGTTTCCGCAGTTTTGGAAGGACTTGAAAAAGGTAAGGAAGATTTCGGCGTTGGTTACGGTTTAATTTTGTGCGGTATGAGGAATATGAAAAACACATTGGAAATAGCCGAGCTTGCCGTAAATTTTCGCAACCAGGGTGTGGTAGGTTTTGATCTTGCCGGCGAAGAAGGCGGCTACCCTCCCAAAAAACATATAGATGCATTCCAGTTTATACAAAGGGCTAATTTCAATATCACAATACATGCAGGTGAGGCTTTCGGGAAAGAATCAATATGGCAGGCAATTCAGTGGTGCGGCGCTCATCGTATAGGTCATGCAACTCACCTTACGGAAGATATATCGACAGATAAAGATGGGAACGTAGTTAGTTACGGGGATCTCGCTCAATATATCCTTGATAAAAGAATTCCGTTGGAAATTTGCCTCCTTAGTAATGTACACACAGGCGCGGTTGATAAAATTGAAAATCATCCCTTCGGAATTTTATTTAGAGAAAAATTCAGAGTTTCGATAAATACGGACGACAGGCTGATGAGTGATACGAATATGACAAAAGAATTTATGGTGGCAATTGAAAATTTCAATTTAACTCTTGAAGATGTAGAAAAGATTACAATTAATTCTATGAAATCCGCCTTTATTCCTTACAAGGAAAGGCTATACTATATTTATAATATAATCAAACCCGGTTTTCAGTCAATAAAAGATCAATTACTTTCACTTAAAACATATGCAGGTTCAAATGAAGAAACTATTCACAAATTATAATTTTGAATTTGATAAAAATGAAAAGAAAATTTTAAAAACATTTTGCAATCAAAACCTAAAACAAATAGAGGGAAACAATAAATATTTTAATGAAATAAAAGCATTCAACTCTATTGTTGATAAACTAAACCAAGATACCGAAACTATTAAGCTGACTAAAGATGAAAGGACAAAATTAAAATACCAGCTTGAGGAAAATGTAAAATTTCTTGATAAAAAGGTTAAGAAAAGCTGGTTTATAAAAAAATGGCTATACAGGTCTATGCTTACCCAATATGAAAACATTCTTGAAAATCACTTTAAAGGTTAATTATGATTTCCGAAACCGAAAAATTAAAAATTAAGGCTCCTACCGGCTCAAAACTTTCGTGCAAAGGATGGATTCAGGAAGCTGCTATGCGCATGCTGATGAACAACCTTAATGCCGAAGTTGCCGAAAAGCCTGCCGAGCTTATTGTGTACGGCGGAAGCGGAAAAGCTGCCAGAAACTGGGATTGCTACGAAGCTATTATCTCTTCATTAAAAAAATTAGAAAACGATGAAACATTACTTGTCCAATCGGGTAAGCCGGTTGCTGTTTTTAAAACTTACGCCGATGCCCCGCGTGTAATCATTTCTAATGCTATGCTTGTGCCTAACTGGGCAAATTGGGATGAATTCAGAAGGCTTGAGAAATTAGGTTTAACTATGTTTGGACAAATGACCGCAGGTAGCTGGATTTATATCGGTACGCAGGGTATTCTTCAAGGCACTTACGAAACCTTCGCCGAATGCGGACGTAAATATTTTAATAGTGATCTCTCCGGAAAATTTTTATTAACCGCAGGGCTTGGCGGCATGGGTGGCGCTCAACCATTGGCTGCTACTATGAACGGCGCTGCTTTTCTTGGGATTGAAGTAGACAAAAACAGAATTCAAAAAAGATTGGATACCGGTTATATAGATGTGTTATCTGAAAATCTTGACGACGCACTTAAATTGGTTTTAGATGCAAAGAAAGAAAAGAAGGCTTTATCCGTAGGTCTTGTTGGAAATGCCGGTGATATATTACCGCAAATTTTAGAAAAAGGAATAATACCCGATATTCTAACAGATCAAACATCAGCTCACGATACTTTAAATGGATATGTTCCGATGGGAATGAGTTTTGAAGATGCCGTAAAATTAAGAAAAGCAGATCCGGATAAATACATTCGTCTGGCAAAAGAAACAATTGTAAAACATGTTCAGGCAATGCTTGAGTTTCAAATAAAAGGCGCAATAACTTTTGATTACGGAAACAATATACGCGGAGAAGCAAAAGCAAACGGAGTTGAAAATGCATTTGATTTCCCAGGCTTTGTTCCCGAATTTATTCGTCCCCTGTTTTGCGATGGCAAAGGGCCCTTCCGCTGGGCTGCATTATCCGGCGATCCTAAAGATATTTACACAACCGATCAAGCAATAAAAGATACTTTTCCGGAGAATAAATCTCTTTGCAACTGGATAGATTTAGCTCAGGAAAAAGTTCACTTCCAGGGCTTACCTTCGAGAATTTGCTGGTTGGGATACGGTGAAAGAGCAAAAATGGGAAAAATATTTAACGATCTCGTTGCTTCAGGCAAAGTTACTGCACCTATTGTAATCGGCAGAGACCATCTCGATTGCGGATCTGTAGCATCGCCGAATAGAGAAACTGAAGCAATGAAAGACGGAAGTGATGCTATTGCAGATTGGCCCATATTGAATGCTCTACTAAATTCGATCGGCGGCGCAAGCTGGGTTTCCGTACATCACGGCGGCGGTGTTGGAATCGGCAATTCAATTCATGCAGGTATGGTTATAGTTGCCGACGGAACCAAGGAAGCAGAAAAAAGATTGGAAAGAGTTCTTACATATGACCCCGGAATTGGAATTGCACGTCACTCCGATGCAGGATATGAAAAAGCAATAAACAATGCCGGTAATTGGGGAATAAAAATCCCTATGTTAAATTAATGAAAGGGTAAAAAATGAAAGTAAAAGTATTAATTGCCGATAAATTTCCGGATCAATACATAAAGCAGTTAAATGAAATGGATTTGGAAGTTGTTTATTCTCCGAAACTTGGAGAAAATGACTTACCGGAAGCCGTAAAAGAAACCGATATATTGGTGGTCCGCTCGACTATTGTTAACGAAGCAACGATTAATTCCAGTAAAAATTTAAATCTTATTATTCGTGCAGGCGCGGGTGTAAACAATATTAATATTTCCGCCGCAAACCAAAAAGGAATTTATGTTGCAAATTGTCCCGGAATGAATTCCGTTGCAGTTGCCGAATTGGCAATCGGATTGATGATATCTTTAGATAGAAGAATTCCGGATAATGTAATTGACTTTAAGAACGGAAAATGGAACAAAAGTGAATATTCAAAAGCGGAAGGATTAAAGGGAAAAACACTGGGTATAATCGGTGTCGGGAATATCGGAAAAGAAGTCGCTAAAAGAGCTCTAGCTTTCGGAATGAATGTTTATGGAAAGGATATTTCCAGAATTGAAGGGGTTGCTATTAAAGACTTTTCTGAAATGAATCAGCTTCTTCCTTTATGCGATGTGGTTACAATCCACTTGCCTGCAACTTCGCAGACAAAAGGATTATTTAACAAAGAAATGTTCAGCTATATGAAGCCCAATGCGCTATTAATTAATACCGCACGTGCGGATTTGATTGATCAGGATGCAATGATTGAAGCGATAAAAACCAAGAATATTAGGGTTGCTCTTGATGTAATTAAAAACGAACCTGAACAAAAGACAGGAGAAGTAAAATCTCCTCTTCAGGATTTACCGAATGTTTATGTTACTCATCATATCGGCGCATCAACAGAACAGGCCCAAAATGCAGTAGCAGCAGAGACAGTTAAAATAATTAAAGATTATATTAACAGCGGTTTGATTGCTCATTGGGTTAACAGGGCTAGAGTTTCGGATTCTCATTATCAATTGGTAGTTAAACACTTTGATAAGCCCGGTGTTCTTGCTTCTATTCTAAATGTTATAAGAGCAAAAGAAATTAATATCGAAGAAATAGAAAATGTAATTTTTGAAGGCGGTGTTGTTGCATGCTGCACTATGAAACTAAAGAATCCTGTTTCAACCGAAATGATTAAGGGAATGCAGGAAAATGAAGAGGTATTAAGCGTCTCACATGTAGCAATATAATTTTTTTATTAAAAGCCCGATTTTATACTATGCAGCATTAATAAAACGGGCTTTTATATTTTTACACAAATTTTAACTCAACTATGTCTTCTATTAATCCATGGTAATACGGCAACCGGATAATTTGATTAATTCCTTCTATATCCTGCTCTCCAAAATTAAAAACCAATGAAGAAATATTTTCAACAAAATAATTTTTTGTCTTTGCAGAAAAATGATCACCGAAATTATATGCTTCAACCGTATCATATACGGAATTTCCAATTCCGGCTAACAAGCTGTTTAATTTTTCGATAGAAGCTCTATCGGAAGAAGCAAAAACATAATTTACAAAAGGTAAAGATAGGACTTCAATCATTTCTTCGGCAAAGCTTACACCTAATAAATATTTATCATTATAAAAATTTTTATCACCTGCAATTACATGATTTGCATAAGCCAAATCCTGCTCTTTAGCTGATATCTTAATTTCAACGGGTGAATTATACATCTCTTTAAATAGAATTTTACAAAGCATTACTTCTACGGTTGATAAATCACCATGCAATATTATTTCGGAAATTTCCTTTTGCCGAGAATTATAATAAATATACGAATTGCAAAGCGAGCCTTCAAAAGCTAAACCGAACGATTTAGAAATATATAGATCGCTATTTTTTATTAAATCCAGTGTAGGAACTAAACCTACATCAGAACCGCTTTTTTTTATTTCCGATGTTATTAATGACGAAGGAGAAAAAGACGTTTCGTTTTTTATAGAAGATAAAAGACTATTAATTATAAGTTTTGTAAAAATATTTTCCGGGAATATAATTTTCATTATAGCTTGAGATTTATAACCGCAATAATTCAAATAGATTAATAAATTGATTTTTACCGGGGGTATTAATCGATACAATTTAAGCGAGGCAAAAAAATAAGGGCATAGAAACTATGCCCGAATTTAATGTTTAATTAAAACCGAATTAGTTCTTTGTTTTAATTCTTGCAGCTTTACCGGAAAGATTTCTCAGATAATAAAGCTTGGCTCTTCTGACATCTCCTTCTTTCAAAACTTCAACTTTAGCTAACTTGGGAGAATTAAAGGGAAATATTCTCTCAACGCCCACGCCGCTTGAAATTTTTCTAACGGTAAAAGTTTTGTTAATACCGGTGCCTCTTATGTTGATTACATCGCCTTCAAAAGGCTGGATTCTTTCTTTATCGCCTTCGACTACTCTTACATGTACTCTTATGTGGTCACCCGGATTAAAATTCGGTAAATCCGTTTTAATTTGATCCGGTATTATATTATTTATATCAACCATAGTTATCTCCACTAATTATTATAGTTTCTCCATTTTTCTGTTAAAATTTTAGACTGCTCCTTTTTCCAATTCTTTATTTCTTTTTCATTACCGGAAAGCAAAATATCAGGAACTTTCATTCCTCGGTATTCGGCAGGCCGTGTATAATAAGGAGCTTCGATTTTTTCTTCATCTTGAAATGAGTCGTCAAGCGCCGATTCACTATCATTAAGAACACCAGGTATTAATCGTACAACTGCATCGACAATAACCAAAGCCGGAAGCTCTCCTCCGGTAAGTACAAATTTCCCGATTGAAATTTCATCGGTTGCAAATTTTTCTCTTACACGGTCATCAATTTCTTTGTAATGACCGGTTACAAATATAATATTTTCAGAAAGTGATAACCTGTTTGCATCTTTCTGATCGAAAATCTTACCCTTTGGTGTTGTAAAAATTATATTTTGGTATTTTCTTTCTTGCAAAAGTTTATCTAGACACTCAAAGAACGGTTCCGGTTTAAGAACCATTCCTGGTCCGCCGCCAAAGGGTTTATCATCAATTTGTTTATGCTTATTAAAAGCATAATCTCTTAAATTATGGATATAAATTTCAACTTTGCCTTTGTTCTGTGCCCTTTTAATAATGCTGGTTTCAAGAGGGCTTTTCAGAAGTTCCGGCACAGCGGAAATAATATCAATTCTCATCATCTTCGTAAAGATCACCGCCCGGTTTTAACACCATAATTTTATTAACGCTATCAAAGCTTTCAATAAATTCCATTTTAGCCGGGATTAAAACCTCTTTTCCATTATTATCAATTACATAAACATCATTAGCAGGATAAGTTAAAACATCTTTTATAACGCCGAATTCGGAATTATTTCTAAATACTTTACTGCCGATTAAATCATGAATAAAGAAATAATTTTCCGGTAGTTTAACTACATCATTATCATCAACAAAAATTTCTTTCCCGATTAAAATTTCAACTTCGCTATTATTATCAAAATTTTGAAATTTCAAAAGGAAATCATTTTTATGCTTCCGGACTTCCTGAACGAAAAATTCTTTCTTGTCTTCAAAAAAGTCAATATAAACCTTTTGAAGACGAAAAAATCTTTCCGGAAAATCCGAAAAAGAAGATATTCGAACGAATCCTTCTTTACCAAAAACCGAAACAACCTTTGCAATTAGGAAAAAATCTTTCACTAATTTAAAAGGGTTCGATCCCTAGTCTAAGATTTCTAAAATAGCTCTCTTCCCCTCTTTAGCTGCAATTGCAGTTAACAAGGTTCTCATAGCTTGAGCAGTTTTACCCTGTTTACCGATTACTTTCCCGACATCATCAGCCTGCACTTTCAATGAAAGCACAACCTTGTTTTCCTCGGGATTTTTTTCGTCAATTACAACACCATCGGGATTATCCACTAAGTGTTTTGCGATGAATTCAATGAATTCTTTCATAGAAACAAGCCTCCTATTTTACAGCACGGGAGCTTTTAGAAATATAGTACAGAAGAAACCATCGAGCAAAGGTAAAAATTACTCTTTCTCAGAGGATTCATTATCAGAAGTAGCGCCCTTTACTTCTGCTGTACTTTCTTCAATACTTTCAACTTCCTCTTTATTGGCCTTTTCTTGTGAAACAATTTCATCTTTGGGTTTCTTTGCAGAAGAACGAGTTTTTGTTTTCACTTCTTGTAACTTTGCCCATTTATCCAATTCTTCGTTTATCTTTTCTTCCGGCAAACCTTTACGAGCCAATTCTTTTTTCAATATTATCCCTTTTTGTCTTAAAAGGCTTTTTACTGTGTCGGTAGGCTGAGCACCGGTATTTAACCAGTACAATGCCCTTTCCTCTTTTATTTCCAACGTAAACGGATCAGTTAAAGGATTATATAAGCCGATAGATTCCAGGAATTTCCCGTCGCGGGGAGATCTGGCGTCTGCGGCAACAATTTTATAAATAGGTTGTTTTTTCTTACCCATTCTTCTTAGTCTTAACTTAACAGCCAAGTTTTGAACCTCCGAATATATTATTCTATATCTTAATCAATTAAATTTTAAATTATTTAATGCCGACTCATTGAAACCTTTTTTTGAGAATCGACCCATCATTTTCTGCATCTCTCCGAATTGTTTTAATAGGCGATTTACATCTTGTATCGATGTTCCGCTTCCTCTTGCAATTCGTTTCCTACGACTTCCGTTTAGTATTTTAGGAGTTGAACGCTCCTTCAAAGTCATAGAATTAATTATAGCTTCAACCCGGACAAGCGCATTATCGTCAATTTTAGCATTTTTTATCTGCGCTCCAAGCCCGGGAATCATTCCAAGCAGCGAAGATAAAGAACCCATTTTCTTTATAGCTTTAATTTGCTTAAGAAAATCATCAAAATCAAATTTATTTTTCCTTAATTTTTCTTCCAGCTTCTCTACTTCAAATTCGTCAAAACTCTTCTGAGCTTTTTCAACAAGCGAAATTACGTCTCCTTTGCCTAAAATTCTCGAAGCTAGTCTTTCCGGATAAAAAGATTCCAGCGAATTTAATTTCTCTCCGTTGCTAATAAACTTAATTGGTTTTCCAACAACAGAACGAATAGAAAGAGCTGCTCCGCCTCTGGCATCGCCGTCAAGTTTTGTAAGAACAATTCCGTCATAATTAACTTTATCATTAAAAGCCTTTGCCGAATTAACAGCATCCTGCCCGGTCATGGAATCAACTACAAATAGAGTTTCAGTAGGATTAACCAGGTTTTTAATATCTGCAACCTCGGCCATCATCTCTTCATCAACATGTAAGCGGCCGGCAGTATCCAAAATAATTGTATCCAATCCGTTATCATCTGCATAACTTACGGATTGAGAAGCAACTTTACGAGCGTCCTTTTCTTCAATCGAAAATACGGGTACGGAAATTTGTTCTCCTAAAAGCTTTAACTGCTCAATTGCAGCAGGCCGGTAAACATCGGCAGCTACCAGCAAAACTTTTCTATTATTTTCCTTCAATCTTTTTGCAAGCTTCGCACTGAAAGTAGTTTTACCTGATCCTTGAAGACCAACAACCATAATTGAAGTAGTTCCGGAACCGTTAATTTTTAAATCGTTAAAATTGCCGCCCAGTAATATAGTCAATTCATCGTAAATAATTTTAGTAATTAATTGTCCCGGCGTAATTGAAGCAATTACTTCGGACCCAAGTGCTTTTACAGAAACCTTTTCAATGAACTCTTTTGCCACCTTATAATTAACATCGGCATCTAAAAGGACACGCCTAATTTCTCTTAAAGAATCGGAAATATTTTTTTCTGTTAATCTTCCTTGTCCGCGTACTTTTTTTAAAGTGGTTTCAAGCTTTAACGATAATTCTTCTAACATCCTTTATCTATCTGTCTTATAATATTCTTACTAATCTTGTTTATTTTATCCTCCGCTTAACCGGCTTTTAATGCGTTTGCGCCAGAAACAATTTCTAAAATTTCTTTTGTTATCGCAGCCTGCCGTTCTTTATTATATTTAATTTGCAAAGTTCGAATTAATTCTTTTGCATTGGTAGTGGCATTATCCATGGCCGTCATTTGTGCACCGTATTCCGCAGCATTGGATTCCAGAAGTATTCTCCAAAATTGAGCTCTTAAATGTTTCGGAAGCAGATAATTAAAAATAAATTCCTGGCTTGGCTCATAAATATAATTCGGTAAAATATGATCTTCCTTTTTCGATGTTAAATCCACAGGAATTGGTAAAAATTGTTCGGTTACTATTTTCTGCTGTATAATGGACTTAAATTCATTATAAATAATTATAACCTTATCATAAGTATTATTAAGATAGCCTTTAATTACCTCTTCTAAAATTTCATGTACGGATTCATAACGCAATGAATTAAATAAACCCGTCTTCTTATAAATAACATTAAAATCTCTTTTTGTAAAGAAATCAGTTCCTCTTTTTCCTACACAAAATAATCTGGCTTTCAAATTGTTAGGCGTAATTTCGTCTTCAATATATCTGATTGTTTCTTTTATAATATTAGCGTTGAATGCACCGCATAGTCCTCTATCTGCAGTTACAACTACAATTGCAACGTTTTTAACTTCTCCGAGTTTTAAATAGGGATTGTTGTTTAGGTCCTGTTCCGTAACCAGGTGAGACAACATTTCGAAGATTTCCTTTGCATACGGGCGCGCATTAATAATTTTATCTTGAGCTTTCCTTAATTTTGCAGCAGCTACCATTTTCATAGCTTTGGTAATCTGCTGTGTACTCTGTACGCCTTTAATTCTACTTTTTATGTCTCTTAATGTTGCCATTTATAATTTTAAATTATTTACCTAAGCATGAGTCTTAAATACATTTAACATTTCTTGTGCAGCTTTTTTAATATCATTAACAGTCTCATCCGTTAATTGTTTTTCTTTCTTAATAGACTCATAAACATTATTGTAATTTACTTCTATAAATTCATGAATTTCTTTTTCAAACCGCTTAACTTCCGATACAGGGATTTCATCTAAAATTCCGCTGGTACCAATGTAAATACTAACAACTTGTTTTTCAACAGGCAGCGGACTATACTGACCCTGCTTAAGTAGTTCTACAAGCCTGGCGCCTTTGGAAAGAGTTCTTTGAGTAGCTTTGTCCAAATCGGAACCGAACTTTGCAAATGCTTCCAATTCTCTGTATTGAGCAAGATCCAATTTTAAACTTCCTGCTACTTTTTTCATCGCTTTTATTTGAGCATTACCGCCGACACGTGAGACAGAAATTCCGACATTAATTGCAGGTCTTACACCGCCATTAAACAAGTTGGATTCAAGATATATCTGTCCGTCCGTAATAGAAATTACGTTGGTAGGTATATAAGCAGAAACATCTCCCTGCTGAGTTTCGATAATAGGAAGTGCCGTTAAACTTCCTCCGCCGAGATCTTCGCTCAATTTTGAGGCTCGTTCCAGCAAACGTGAATGAAGATAGAAAACATCACCGGGATAAGCTTCTCGTCCGGGCGGTCTTCTCAATAACAATGAAAGCTCTCGATATGCTGCAGCCTGTTTTGACAGATCATCGTAAATAACAAGTGCATGTTTCCCGTTATCGCGGAAAAATTCTCCAAGTGTAGCTCCTGAATAAGGCGCAATAAATTGCAGAGGAGCCGGTTCGGAAGCGGAAGCATTAATAACTGCAGTATAGTCCATTGCACCGTGTTCCTGAAGCTTGGCAACAACCTGTGCTATAGTAGAGCTTTTTTGACCAATGGCAACATATATGCAATAAACCGGATTAATACCGAGTTTTTTTGCTTCTTCCGAATGCGTATATTTTTGATTAATAATTGCATCAACAGCTACAGCAGTTTTACCTGTCTGCCTGTCACCAATAATTAACTCACGCTGACCTCTTCCGATCGGAATCATAGCATCTATAGCGGTTATACCGGTTTGCAATGGTTCTTTTACAGGCTGACGCTGTATTACACCAAGAGCTTTTCTTTCTATCGGTAAAAACTTATTTGTATTTATTGCTCCTTTTCCGTCCACGGGAACACCAAGCGGCGTTATTACTCTGCCAAGCATCTCATCACCTACCGGCATAGAAGCAACTCTTTTGGTTCTTTTAACAGTATCGCCTTCTTTTACTAAACTAGATTCTCCAAAAAGTACACAGCCGACACTATCCTCATCAAGGTTCAAAACCATCCCGAATACATCGTTCGGAAATTCGACCAGTTCGCTGGCCATAACCTTAGATAAGCCATATACTCTTGCGATACCGTCGCCAACTTGAAGTACGGTGCCGACATCATAGACATCAACTTCGTTTTCAAATCCAGATAACTGTTTTCTTAATATCGCCGATATTTCATCCGGTTTAACTTCAGCCATTTTTTATCCTCATAATTTTCTATTATTTAATTCAATGTGGGGCCGCCGATTAAGAATTGTTTCTTTAACAATTCCAGCTGATGTTTTAATGATGCATCATAAACAGTGTCACCCACTTGAGCAATAAATCCGCCGATAATATTAGGATCAATTCTAAAATTTAATCTTACTTTTTTCTTTAAGAGCTTCTCGAGATTATTTTTAAATTTATCCGCTTGTTCATCAGTAAAATCCTTAACGGTTTTAACATTCACATTTACAATACCGAGTTTTTCATCCTTTAAAACAAGAAAAACTTTTGCTATATCATCTAATAAATCTTCCCGCTTTTTTTCAACAAGAAAATTCAAAAAATTCATCGTTTCCGGATTTATTCTTGATTTAAATATTGATTCCAAAATAGTCAATTTTACATTTGGTTTAATAATGGGATTACCTAATGCCAGCATCAGCTGATGATTTTTTTCTAGGGTTGATGAAATCAGCCCGATATCTTTAGATACATCATCAAGTAAGTTTTTATCAATTGCCGAACTTAGAAATGACGAAGCATAACGATATGATACTTTATAAGTACTCATTTTTAATTTTTTACGATCTCACCGATATATTTATTGACTATTTTCTTTTGAGTTTCCTGATCAAGATTTTCTTTTAAAACTTTTTCTGCTGCCTGAATTACAATTTCTACAACTTGAGCTTTTAGTTCATCAAACGCAGCATCTTTATTACGCTGAATTTCCGCAGAAGCCTCTTCAACTATTTTTTTTGCTTGTTCTTTGCTTTCCTGAATCATCTGCTCTTTCAGTTTTTCTGCATATGCGCGGCTCTGGTTAATAATTTGTTTGGATTCTTCTTCTGCTTTTGCCAAATTAGCCTGGTTTTGGTCGAGCACTTTTTGTGCATCTTCTCTCGCCCTATCTGCTTTTTCCAGGGATTCCTTAATTGCAGTTTCCCTTTGGTCTAATGCAGTTAAAATCGGTTTCCAAGCAAATTTTTTAAGTATGATTAAAAGAAAAATAAAAGTTACAATTGTCCAAAAGACAACACCGGGATCAACATCGATAATACTGCCCCCGCCTTCCGAAGCCATTGCGATAACAGATAAACTTAATCCTGTTAACATAATTTCAATTCCTGTTTATTCATTTTAACTGATCTTGAAACTGTTATGAACTTGTACAAAATCAAGCAGCTTTGAATGCTAATAAGATACAAATAACTAAAGCAAAAAAAGCGATACCTTCAATTAAAGCTGCCGCAATAATCATAGCAGTACGAATGGGTGAGATTGCTTCCGGTTGTCTACCCATAGCTTCCATTGCGCCTTTTGCTAATAGACCGATTCCAAGACCGGCACCAATTACTACTAAACCTGCGCCAAGCCCGGCACTTAACCAACCTAGATCCATTACTAACTCCTTTATATTTTTTAGAGAATAAATTTAATAAAAATATTAATGTTCCATATGTTTTGCCATCCCTATAAACAGGGAAGTTAACATAACAAAAATATAAGCCTGAATTAATGCCACCAGTAATTCAAGAAGTTCAATAAAAAGCGTAAAACCCACTGCAACCGGCGATACGTATATTGTGTGCATTATAAAAATCAATCCTAGTAATGAAAAAATTACTATATGCCCTGCAACCATGTTAGCAAAAAGACGAATACACAATGCAAACGGTTTTGTAAATAAACCCAGCAATTCCAGAGGAATGATTATGATTAATATTAACCCCGGCATTCCTTTTGGAATTAGTCCTTTAAAATAATTTACAAACCCATAGCTTCTAATTCCGCTGAACTGTATAACAATAAATGAAATTCCGGCTAAAGCAGCAGTAACAGCAATATTTCCCGTAGGCACAACAAGGTTTGGGGCAGGTATCAATCCAAAAATATTGCAAAAAAGGACAAAGAAAAACAAGGTAAGCAAATACGGCAAAAATGGCTCATAACCTTTACCGATTGATGGCTTTACTATTTCATCCCGAACAAATTCTATAATTATTTCGAATATGTTGGCAATTCCTTTTGGGATTATAGACTTTTTATAACCTCGTGCTGCTAAGATGCTTAAAATAATAAGGATTAAAGAAACTACCCAAATTATAAAAATATCTCTCGTAATTGAGATATCAAATCCAAATACGTGAATTTGGGGTAAATATAAATTACCTAGTGGTCCTAAATTTAAGTGATTCGCATCTAAAACATGATGCATTATCCAACTAGGATCACTGTTACTTTCAGCAGATTTTTTTACTGTATCAGCTAAAACAACTGGATTGGCAATTTTATTAATAAACATTTTGGGTTTATTTGTTTCTAATACATGTATATATTACTTCTATAGTAAGATAATATATATAAAAAATAAGAACTGAAAATATAAAACTATTCTTATTTATATCCAAGAATTTTAATGATGTTATTATGAAAGCCAGTAATATTAAAAGACGAATTCCCATCCCCTTAAATACTGTGCCAATAAACTCTACGTTTTGTTTTTTTTCCGCTCTAAATTGAAAAAAGACTGCAATATGAAAGCTGATTGATATAAAAACTGCCGGTAGAAATATAGAATAAAAATTACGTAATGTAATTACAGAAGCTAAATAAAGCGCAACTATTAATATAAAAATGGAAATAATTATAAAAAAATTATTCCTTACAAATCTAATTTTAAACATTTCCCTCTTTTACTTCAAAACAGTTCTAATAAAATTATATAAACCTGATGTTACCCCTAAGAATGAAAATACAACAGTTAAGATCGGCGTAGTGTCAAATTTACCGTCAAGCCATACGCCAACAAAAAACATCAGCGTAACTGTTGCCGCCAATTCTATCCCCAACCCCAAATAATTTATCCAGCCTCTGTCCGAATTTTTTTCGTCGGAAGGTGTGTTTTTATTTTTCATCTTCCTTTTTAATAGGAGGAACAGGGTTAGGCAATTTTGCGGTATTGCTCATAGAGCTTTTACCCTCAAAAACCGCACCCTCTTCAACTACCAATATTTTTGTAATAATATCTCCTTTTACAAATGACGTAGATTCAAGGATAATTTTTTCATGCGCATTAATAGTTCCGGAAATTTTCCCTCCTATTGTAATAATTTGAGCATGTACTTCACCGGTTACCTCACCTTGATTACCGATTGTAAGATTTCCATTTGCAGTAATATCTCCGTTCACACTTCCGTCAATCCTTACATTACCGTTGCTTGAGAGTTTTCCTTCTACCACTACTCCCGAGCTGATGATTGTAACAGCATCTTTTCCGATATTAGTATTGTTTTTGTCTTTCAAGATATTTATCTCCTTTAATAATTAATTAAAAGATTAATAGGATTAATTGGTTTTCCATCTTTCCAAATTTCAAAATGCAAATGAGGACCGGTAGTTATTTCACCTGAATTTCCACTGAGTGCAATAACTTCACCTTCCAGCACGATATCTCTTGCTTTTTTTAACAATGATGAACAATGTTTATAAACCGTAATATAACCATCAGAGTGCCCAATAATCATCATATATCCGTCTTTAACGGTATAATCCGAAAAGATTACATATCCACTTGCGGCAGCATAAATAGGTGTTCCGGTTTTAACAACAATATCTATGCCCATATGTCCGGTGGCTGTATTAAAACCTCTGCTAATAAATCCGTTAACCGGCATACTAAAATGAATTAAGTGTGAGCTCTTTTCAGAGTCTGACCAAAACAGTTTTTTAAAAACAGAAAAGATATCTCCGCCTACCGGATTAACTTTTGATTTGGATTCCCCATGTATTTTTAGTTTTAAAGAATCCAATAAAGTTGAATCCCCAAGCATTATTGCATCTTTTAGTTGCTGATTGGTCGATTTAAGATTTTCGAGCTGCGTGGCTAAAAAAGTAAGTTTTTTATTTAACTCGTCTACTAAATGTTTTTCGGAAGGTGTTAAATTCTGATGTCTGGGAAAAAATAAACCTCTTACCGGGGTAATATTTAGCAAAAAGAATCCCGATAAGAAAACCACGATTGTAAAAATTACAACCGTAGCAGTAATTTTGCCTGATGAAAAATGATGAGATTTAGTTTCTACGCTGCTGCCGACGGGAATAACTACGATTGAGAAACCCTTAATTTTTTTTAAGTTTTTAAAGTTCACCAAAAAATACCTAGTTTATTAAACAAATTTATCAACAATTTTCGAACTTTTCGATTATATCTTCAAATTTGATTTTACCTTCTCTTAAAAGAACCGGCACGCTGTCGCTTAAATCAATTAAAGTAGATGCATGGTGCATAGCCTTTTTGTTAGAATAGAAAATTGCATCTACCTCCGAGTAAAATTCATTTTCAATCATACTCGGTTCAAGAAGCGGACTTTCCCCGTTTCTATTAACACTAGTAGAAATAAGAGGCATCTGTAATTCACATGTTAAATGCAGGCAAAAACGATTATTCGGAATTCTAAACGCTGCTGTTCTTACACCAAATATTTCACTTGTTCTCGAATTTAAAGTTAATACTATAGAAACAGGATTAGGCCATATTGAAAGAAAAAAATCCAGATGTTTTTCAGACTTAATCTCGATATATTTCAGCAAAGTTTCTATGTTGTTAATCAAGAGTATATACATTTTGCCTGATTCTCTTCTTTTTATTTCATCAATTCTCTTTACCGCTTCTTCATTAAACGGATTAGCTCCAAATCCGTATATTGTATCAGTGGGATAAACAAAAACTTTACCTTCCAAATACATTTTTTTAGCTTTTTGAACTGCTGTTTTAAAATCTTCATCGATATATATTTTTTCAGCATCTTTAGTTTTAATCATTAAGTATTTCCTCAATCTTAGAAATAACAACACCCGAATTCAATTTATTACCGCAGGCAAAATGCTTTAACGGACATTCACTATATCCATGAATTCCGCATGGTTTGCATGACAGATTATCATAACTAACATATTGACTTCTTTTATTATACGGATAAAATCCGAATTCCGGTACAGTTGAACAATAGATAGTTAGAACAGGTATGTCAGCACACATTCCCAAATGAGTCGGAGCGCTGTCATTAGAAATTAATATTTTCGCTTTTTTTAGGAGCTCCGCCGTTTCAATTAAAGAAAACATTCCAGCAGCTGAAATTACAGAGCCGTTAAATTTAAGAGATATTTTCTCACATATGTTTATTTCGTTTTTACTTCCCATCAAAAGTATGGAAAAATCCTTTTCAATTAAATAAGAAATGATTTCTTCAAAATTCTCAGCAGGGTATTTTTTGGTATTCCAAACACTTCCCGGTGCTATTACTGCCAAATCTTTTTTAATGTGGTTACTCTTAACAAATTCATTAATTTTTTCCTTGATTGTAGGGTCATCACTGATTTCCGGTAATATTTTCCAATCACCATTTTTATATTCAAAACTAATCAAATCCAAGTTACGCTGCACTTCATGATGATCCGTTCTATATTCAATAAGGTTTTTATAAACATGCCTTAAACTGCTATTTGAAAATCCGAATGTTTCTTTAACACCAAGCATCATAGTAATAAAGGCACTTCTAAATGAGCGGTGCGGAGAATAAATTCTATCGTAATTATTTTTTTTTAATTCTTTAATAAATTTTAAGAGAGAATTAAATGATTTATGTTTGCCTTTTTTATCTATAACAATTACCCGGCTAACATATGGTGATGAGGAAAAAATTTCTGAAGTAGACGGGATAGCCAAAACATCAATTTCGCATTGTTGAGTTTTTTCTTTTAACTTTTGAATCATGGGTAAAGTTAAAATTGCATCTCCAATAAAAGCAGTTTGTATTATCAAGAATTTTTCCATTACTTTTCAATACTTCCAGCGTTTATGCATCCAGAGCCATTGTTCAGGATATTCTCTAACAAAGCTTTCAAGATAATTAAACATTCTCTGGTTTAATTCAATTATTTTTTCATCTTCGTTTTCGGGCAAATCGCTACAGCTGATCTCATAAAAATCTGTTTTATAACTAAAGTCCGGCTGTCTAACGGAAATTCCGTAGAGTATAGGTGCGTGAGTTTTTAATGCCAGAACCGCAGGACCGGGATAAACAGCAGCTTTACGTCCGAAAAAATTAACTCTAACTCCATCCGAAGGACCTCTTTGATCTGCAACCATAGCAATAATATTTTTCTCTTTTAACTCTTTATAGACTTTTCTAATTGAAACTCCAAGGTTAACTATTTTATTTCCCCATTTGGTTCGTATACTATCAAGCCACCCGGTAACAAAAGGATTCCTCTGTGACTTTACAACCACGTAAAGAGGTAATTTTAATTGTGTGCCTATCGATAATGCCATATATTCCCAATTTCCAAAATGAGCGGACAATAAAAGCAGTCCTTTATTCTCATTATACTTTTCCAAAATGAAATTAATATTGCTGCAATTTATTGCTTTTTCAATTTGTTCTAAATTCATCCAGGGTGAATATAAAATTTCTATAAGAGAAATTGCAAAACTTTTATAGCTGCCGAATGCAATTTTATTAATTTGATCAATGGTATATTCCGGGAACGCTTTTTTTAGATTATCAATTGTAGTGTTCTTCCTGATGGGTATAATGTAAAAAAAAACAAACGCAAGAACGGAAGAAAATTTCCTAGAGATTTTTAGTCCGCATAATTTAAACAAATAGCTAAATGAAATAAATATTATATATTCAACTCTATTCTTCATTCGTCATAATTAAAAATGAAATTAGATATTAAAAAAACGATGTGCAAAGTTAATGATTTGAGCGAATTAATGTAAATATAATTACCCGGGAAATATAGGTAATTTAGTTATTTAAACTAATATTTTCAGTCAATTAGAAATTAGTTAGAACTTATCCTGCTCTGCCAATTACTATCCCGCAGTTCTCCCCGCGCAGTAGAACTAATTAACTCGTAATCCGAAAATCCATTTAAATCGGCAAATATAAATTGAACACCTCCCTGTATATCATTATAATTCCAAATTTCGTATGGT
>CAZHBJ010000011.1:0-5362 GCA_964530445.1 uncultured Ignavibacteriaceae bacterium | reverse complement strand
ATTTCACTAGGTTCACCGTATATTAATAAAACTCTGCCTCTATCTGTTTTCCAACCGGCCCTGTTAAAACTGCCGTACTTGCGGTTAGCTTCACGAACCCTTTTCATATAAGAATTATAATGCTGATATTCCGGAATTTCAGGATTAGTTTCGCGGTTTCTCCAAAAATGATATAAGAAATTTCTTTTGCCTTCTATTGTATGAATTTTTGAATACTGATCCTTCTCTTCCGAAGTTGCAATATATTTTGCTTCATTATAAAGATTATCACACTCTTCTTCGGACATTACTCCAAAGGCACTGCTTATTACCTTGGACATTTGAGGATTTGTTGTATCAACATTCTTTATACCGGGATTGTATACAAAAAATCTTTTGGAGGCAACCATGCCAAAATTTTTACCACTATCAATAACAGCTATTTTCATATTGTATGTGTCAGTTGGATATTTATATACGGGAATTGATCCAACTTCGGCTCTTGAAGGAATTCCTCCTGAGATATTAACCATTTTGTTGAAGAAAAGACTTCCTTTACTATTTGAAACTACAGTACTAATTTTTAAAGGCCCTTTCGGGTTGCCTTTCATATGTTCATAAATTTCGTAATAATAAAATACTACCGGAATATTTTGTCCGAAAACCAAAGACGGAATTGGTGTAACTTCAAAAGTATTTTTATAAAATAATGAATTCTTATTTGGGCTGTTTTGTAATATTCTTGAAGATAATTGAATATTACTTATCGCTAGGCTATCTTTTTCATAAGGTTTTACAATTAAAAAGTCGTTGTATGTTTTTGAATTTTTTTCATTATATACATCATAAGCAGTAACTTTGCTTCTATAATAACCGGCAGGCAGTAAAAACTTTATTTCACCTACTAAATTCCTTCCGCTCATTTCAGAAGAGTCCCGGACAGGGTATTTCAATTTCCATTCCTTGTTAAGGTATGATTTTCCCGTGGCCGTATCGTTTATAGAAATTTTTAATATTGCTTCAACATAAGATGTAGTATCGTTTGATTTTAAGGTAAGCGCGGATTGATGAAACGAATAATAAAGCTCGAAATAATTTGATGTTGTGTCATAAGAAAATTGCGCAAAATCGTAGTCAAACAAATCATTATTCAATTGAGAAAAAGATTTTGATACCATCACTAAGGTGAGAATAAAAACGAATAGTATTTTATATTTCATTTTGAAGCTTCATTATTTTGGAATAAATAAATTTGAACTAAATCATAGACAAAATACCATAACACAATTTTTTTGTCAAGCTTTTAAAAGTTCAAGGAATTCTATGGTTACACTTAAGTTCAAATAATTTACAGTCTTACAACAGCAACATTTTTTATACCATCAATAGAGGAAATAGATATAACTACATCTTTATCTATTTCACTGTCAACATTGATAACAGTGAGCGCTTCTTTACCCACATCAAAACGTCCGAGTGACAATCCCGCAATATTAATATTTGCCTCCGCTAAAATTTTACCCACATTAGCCAGCATACCTGGTTTATCTATGTTGTAATAAAACAACATGTTGCCTTCGGGCTTAAGTTCAAGATGGAATTTATCGACATAGACAATCCTTATTTCATTATTGCCGAATACAGTTCCGGCAAGTAATCTTTGTTCTTTATCCGTAATAAATTCTACCGTAAGAAGATTAGCATAGTTTTGATTGGCCCCTGTTTTGGTTTCATTAACTAGAATTCCCATTTCTTTTGCTAAGAAAGGCGCGTTAATCAAGTTGACGCCTGCGGTTAATTTTCTTGAAAGAAATCCTTTTAATACGGCGGTAGATAAAAGAGTTGTAGAATTATGTAAAAGTTCGCCGCTGAAATTAATATTAATATTTTTAAGCTGACCTTTATTTAATTGTGAATGGAGTAGCCCTAAGTTTTCCGCAAGTCTAACATATGGGGTTAATTCTTCATTTCCACTTGTCTCAATTGCAGCGGCATTTATTGCACCTTTAACACCTTTTTTATTAAACAAATCAGCAATCTGCTCGGCAATTTGAATTGCAACTTTTTCTTGAGCTTCTTCAGTTGAAGCACCGAGATGAGGTGTAGTAACTATTTTAGGATGCTGTATAAAATTACCGGAATATTCCGGAGGTTCTTTAACATAAACATCGAATGCAGCTCCCGAAACTTTACCGGAATCAAGGGCCTTTACCAAAGCCTGTTCATCAACAATACCGCCGCGGGCACAATTAATTATTTTTACTCCGTTTTTACATATACTTAAAGAATCTTCCGAAATTAAATTTCTAGTTTCGTCCGTAAGAGGAACATGCACCGTAATTATATCGGATTGTTTAAATAAGGTGTCAAGATCAACTAGATTTACGCCAAGTTTTAAAGCAACTTCATTAGATAAGATAGGATCATAGCCTATTGTTGTCATGCCAAATGCTTTTGCTCTGGATGCCACCTCTCGGCCTACTTTGCCAAGCCCGATAATTCCGATAGTCTTGCCGTAAATTTCAGTACCCTTAAACTTCTTCCTCTCCCATTTACCGTCACGTAAAGATTGATTGGCCTGCGGAACGTTTCTACACATTGAAAGCAATAATGCAATTGTATGCTCTGCCGTAGAAACTGTGTTGCCTCCCGGCGTATTCATTACGATAATCCCTTTTCTTGTAGCAGCCTCAAGATTTATATTATCTACGCCTGCGCCAGCCCGTCCGATGACCTCCATATTGTCCATCAATTCAATCAGGTCCGGTGTTACTTGAGTATCGCTCCTTACAACTAATCCGTTATAATCTTTAATAACTTTTTTAATTTCATCTTTAGGCATACCGGGTTTATAAGTTACTTCAAAACCTGCATTTTCTAAAATCCCCACACACTTTTTATCAACCGCATCGGTTACAATAATCTTTTTCATTTCGCTCCAAATGATAAAAAATTTTAGCTATTAGGATTGTAAATTAAATTTTTAAATAACGGCATTCAGTTTTTGAACTATCTGATTTTTAGGTACAGCCCCAATAATCGTATCTTTTAATTGACCGTCTTTAAAAATTAATAAAGTAGGTATACTCCTTACACCAAACTTAATGGAGGTTTGCTGATTTTCGTCTACATCTAGTTTCCCTATTTTAATTTTTCCATCGTATTCAACGGAAAGCTCTTCAACAATAGGAGCAATCATTTTGCAAGGACCGCACCACACCGCCCAAAAATCTATTAGTACGGGTTTATCCGATTTAATTACTTCTGTTTCAAAATTATCATCTGTTAGAGTAATAGGTTTCATCTCATTCCCTTTATTTAAATATTAATTATCGTTTTATCTTTGGATTCTCCTTGCCCTACGAAGCTTATAACGTCTTCTCCTCCGTCGGCATGAATTAAACCTCCCGAGATCCATTCGCCTCCTTCTTGACACAACAATGAAATAACTTTTGCAACATCTTCAGGAGAAGTTAACCTGTTTCTCGGATTTTTTCTTCTCGCTACTTCAACCATTGGAATATTTCCCGGAATTTTTCTTAACGCAGGAGTATCGGTAACACCGGCCATTATTGCATTAGCGGAAATATCTAGGTCGCCAAGTTCGGTAGAAAGCTGGCGAATGTGCGATTCGAGTGCTGCTTTTGCCGCGGAGACTGCACCGTAAAACGGAATTGCAGAATGTCCACCGGAACTTGTCATAGCAAAAATTCTTCCTTTTCTCGCAAATAAATCATTTAGTACAAGATCTTGGACCCAATAAACAAGCGAATGGGCCATTACATCAAGTGTCATTTCCATTTGGGCCTTGGTAATTGCTTCATTTTTATTTTTAGAAACAAATGCCTTTAAAGACCCGAAGGCAAGTGAATGTATAAGAATTTTAATTATAGGAGATCCGTTTGCTATTGTTTTTATTTCGTTAATTATTTCCCCTCTTTTTACTGCATCGGCAGCATTAACGTTAAAGAAGATACAATTAGAACCGAATGATTCAATTTGAGCTTTAATTTTTTCAACATTCGGCATTGTAGCTTGGCGGTCAAGGTGAATACCGAAAATATTATATCCGTCTTCGGCTAATTTAATTGCCGAAGCCGCTCCAAACCCGGAGGAGGCTCCGAGGATAAGCGCCCAGAAATTTTTATTTTCCTCCCTGTTCATCTTTAAATTATCCTTAAGCTCTTTATAAAATTGGGTTGAAAATTACAAAATTGAAGCATGCTAAACAACTTTGCATTATTAGGAATGAAATGAATAATTAATGTAATTAAATATATGTGAATAAGATCAATCTAAAAGAATTAAATTCAATATAAAACGGCTTTTAAATTTTATTTGGGTTGTAATAAGATTTATTGTGAATTGTATAATTATATTATTTTTTAATTATTGAAATAGAATCTTCGCCTAATAAAGTTACAACCGAATTCACAAATTCATTAGAAGGATTAATCCGATAGTCTTTTAAAAAAAATAATCGGGGTGATGCATCTTTTCTTTCAATATGCAAAAACAAAGGGACATTGCCTTTATATTGCCTGATTATTTTTTTTAACTCTGAAATTTTTTCTACCGGATACTTATCCTTATTAAAAATTACTTTAATACTTTGAATAAATCTCTCCCTCGCTTCCTCAAGCGGGAATACATCATCTACGTGCAGTTTAATTGCATCTCCACTGCTTTCCGGACGGCCTATTATAAACACGCATTTTTCTTCCTGAAGATATTGCCCGCATTTTTCATAAATTTTAGAGAACATTAATGCTTCGCAAGAACCGGAAAAGTCATCAAGTGTTAAAAATGCCATCGTTCTTTCCGATTTATCTATCTTTGTTTTAAGCGATGTAATAACACAGCACGCTTTTACAGAATCTTCGGTTTCTTCAAGTTCTTCGGTTTCACCCAAATGGATAGTAGCAAAATTTTTATATTCAACTTCAAATTTATTTAAGGGATGCCCTGTAATATAAAAGCCCGTTACTTCTCTTTCTTTTGCTAATCTTTCCTCATAAGACCAGGGTTCAATATCCGGTAATTGCGGCTCAGAAATTTTTACATCTTCTTCATACTTATTTGCATTTGCAATCTTTTCAACTAATGTTAAAATAGTTTGCTTTGTTGGTTGCTTTTTATATTTATCAAAATACTTACTATATATATTAAAAACTATTTGATTTTTTGGATCTGAAAAATAGTTTTTTCCTCTTTGCGATGTAGTATCAAGATATTGTCTCACTTTCATAAAATAAGACATATCCAAAACTGAGGCCGCTAAAATCATTGGCTCCAATCGCTTTGATGGTATTTTTAAATTATCCATTTCTACCCTTTTTTATTTCTACAAAATAAAAATCCTTATAAAAAAGTCTATACAAAC
>CAZHBJ010000010.1:0-44248 GCA_964530445.1 uncultured Ignavibacteriaceae bacterium | reverse complement strand
TGGGATGCTGAACCTTTTTAACCGGCGGAATAAGAATGTCCAGAATTTTCTCATTTGTTAATTCTTCTGCTCTTGTTTGAACTTCGGCAGTCTTTTCGGATTTTACCATGTTTACAGCATAATCCGCCAGGTCTCGAATCATGGATTCAACATCACGACCTACATATCCTACTTCGGTAAACTTGGAAGCTTCAACTTTAATAAACGGTGCTTCCGCAAGCTTTGCCAATCTTCTAGCAATTTCAGTTTTGCCTACACCGGTAGGGCCGATTAAAATTATATTATTCGGAAGAATCTCTTCTCTTAATTCATCCAGTACCTGCTGACGCCTCCATCTATTTCTTAATGCAATAGCAACCGCTCTTTTTGCTTCATCTTGGCCGATTACAAATTTATCCAGTTCGGTAACTATCTGTGTAGGAGTTAAGGTTTTCATCGATTTATTTTTCGTTTTCTGTTTCATAATTCAACTTTATATTACTTCAACATTAATTTTATCGTTAGTATAAATGCAAATTTCGGAAGCAGTTTTTAAGGCTTCTTCAACAATTTCCTTTGCCGATAAGTCGCTGTATTTTTTTAACATTTTTGCCGCGGAAAGAGCATACATTCCGCCTGAACCTATAGCAACAATTTTATCATCAGGTTCAATTACATCCCCGTTGCCGGAAACTACCAGTGCCTGTCCATCTGCAATAACCGCAAGCATAGCTTCCAATTTTCTTAAATATTTATCAGTCCGCCAATCCTTTGCAAGCTCTACGGCGGCGCGGTTTACATTTCCTCTATATTGTTCAAGTTTGTCTTCAAATCTTTCCATCAATGTAAATGCATCTGCGGCGGCGCCTGCAAATCCGCAGAGCACTTTTCCCTTGCCCAGCTTTCTTATTTTAACCGCATTTTGTTTCATTACTGTGTTGCCCAGCGTAACCTGTCCGTCTCCACCTATTGCAGCTTGTCCTTTATGCACAACACCTAATATTGTTGTTGCATGAATATTCATTTCCATAATAAAAACTCCGTTGTTCTGTTAAATCGAACTATATATATAAAATAATCTTACTTTTCAAAATTCAAGTTTAATGATAATTAAATAACTTAATTTACAAGGATCCTTTCGGCTTGTACAAAGTAAATATTTTTATAAATTTTTTTTAATTAAAATGTTAAGGTACAACTTTTTTTCCTTCTTTCCACGGTTTAACCCATTCAACAAAGTGCAGGGTTTCCGGAACAGCTTCAATTCTGCCGCCGAATCCCATATACCTATAAGCATACATTTTAAGATTTTTAACTTTTAATGAAGATAAAAGCTTTTGATTTATTGAAACCCCGTATTTATCGGCAAGCTTAACTGTATAATTGATAAAAAACTTACTTCGCTTAACTCCCAGGTACTCTTTTTTAAGCTTTGCTTTTAGCTTACTGAAAGGAGCAAGAGGTTTTTGAGTATCTTTTTTGCCTATTAATTTAAAAACGGAATAACCGTTAGGCGTTTTAAGGGGACCGTATATCTGCCCTATCTTCATAGTTGCTGCTATTTTACCAATTTGGCCGTACATTGTTGAAGGGAAATAACCGAATTCTCCTTTCTTAGGAATAGTCCACTTCCTTTTAGTATGTAATATCGCAAGTTTTCTAAAGTCCGCTCCATGTTTAACCTGATTTAAAACTTTATTTGCAACATTAAGACTATCGGTAAGCAATTCAATAATGTTTACCTCTAACTTATTCGGATCTTTTTTATTTTTTAGTTGATTATAATAATCACGAACTTCACTATCGCTGACTGTATTTATTGAATCTATCACTTTATCTTTAAAAAGACTGGCGAGATAATTATCCTTCCACATACTTATATCTTCTTTTACGTTCGGGAGATTTTCCAGACCTCTTCTGTATCCTTCCCGAGCAAGTAATTCATCTTCAATTATTTGTTTAATCCTAGAGTTCAGTTTGGCGGCTATTATTTCCGGTCCAACCTGATCCGAAAAAAATCCTTGAAAAATAAAGTAGCGTAAAAAGTCCCGAACTGTAAACGGATTCTTTTTAAAATGAATAAATTCCATTTTTAAAGTATCGGGTCCGAGCTCTCTTTCTATTTGCAAAATATCTTTTGTTTTAAGATAAACGCTTGAAGTATCGGGAATATGACCCTTTATTTTTCTCTCTGTTAATATTTTTGATATTTTATTTGAGATGCTCCAAAAGAGGCCCGTATTTGCAGTAACCTTTTTGTTTTTTAAAAAATTTTTTAAGAATTTATCAGCAATTTGAAGAGCTTTCCGGTCTGTAATTGTCTTATCAACATCTTTTAAAGCCGATTCTATTTCTTCGGATGTATAAGTTAACAATTCTTTATTTACAAGCTGGAAAATAAACCATCCGGTTGATGATTGAATAGGTGCGGTAAACTGATTTTTTTGCAAATCATAAAGAGAATCTTCAATAGGTTTTATCATTTGGCCGTACTTAATTTCAACCGGGATCGATTTTTCATGAACTAAAGATAATATCGAATCGAATGGAACTCCCTTTTTAAGCTCATCATAAAAAGAATAAATTTTTGTAGAATCGCCGGACTTGATTGATCTAACTTCTAATTTGGTAAAATGTCTTTTTAAACCTGCGGCAAGTTCCTTTTTTGTAACATGAATTTTACTGCTGACTTCAATTTTATATAGCTCATCTCTAACAAACATATCTTCCAGAGCTTTAAAAGTTATTTCCATTATTTTAGTAGTGTCAAAGCCCAGCCTTTCGGCATTCTGCGCCCAAAGCTTCTCCGCTATAATGGAATAAAGAAGATCTTGTTTTTTTGAATAATGGTTCCCTTCTCTCGGGAAAACTTCCGGTGTTAGTTCGAACCTTTCTTTAAATCTTTCTGCCGTAATATACTGATCGCCTACTTTTGCAAGAATTGTGTCCTGTTGCGCAAAAACAAGCGGGACAAAAAATAATAGGAAAAATACAACTTCGATAACTTTCTTCATTTCAAAACTCCTGATTACCGATTTCCGGTTTGTACGGATGTAAAAACTTATATGGAAAAATTCTTGGAACCGCAGCCTGATAATTTTTATATTCGCTCCCGAATTTTCCAATCAACTTTTTCTCTTCATATAAAGATCCGGAATAAAAATAAGCAATTATGCACACAAGGAATGTTAAATAAGTAAGATCCATTTCCGGTCTGAACAACAAAAAAATAATTGAAAAAAAATAAAGAGGATGACGGCAAACTCTGTATGGACCTTGTATAATTAATGTAAGCTGTTCATCCAGATCTTTCAAATCATAATTTTTATGGTACCATCTTAAAATCTGATTTATACCTAAAAACTCGCGGACACAAAAATACTTTAAAGTCCATATAAATCCTGCAATACTTAAAAACTGCGGAATTAAAATCACAAAATCATAAGGATAATGTAAATCGTAAACTTTTATGTGTGAATTAGGCGACAAAATATAAATCAAATAAAATGTTAATAATGAAAATAGGACATAAAAAAAACGATAAAAAGCTATAAAATTGCCGGTATATTTTATTATTAGTCTCTTTACTTTTATTGAAGCTAAGAAGGAATGAATCAATCCGAATCCGGAAAAGAGAAGCAATATTATAATAACATCGGCAGCATGACGGATCATAATTCTTTACGCAGCCTGGCAATAGGAATTCTTAACTGCTCCCGGTATTTTGCAACAGTACGGCGGGCAATATGAATTCCTTCATCATTTAACATCTCGGCAAGCTTATCATCGCTATAAGGAGAGTTTTTATTTTCAGCTTCTATAATTTCTTTTAATCTTTCTTTAATATGCTTGTTGGAAACTTCTTCGCCCGAGTCTGTACTTAAACCTTCGCTGAAAAAATATTTCAATTCGTGAATTCCCATAGGGCTTTGAACATATTTACCGTTTACCACCCTGCTTATGGTAGAGATATCCATATTAATTTCATCGGCAATGTCTTTGTAAATCATAGGCCTAAGAAGCTTAGGGCCTTTTTCGAAAAACTCATATTGCTTTTCAACAATTGCCTGCATTATTTTCATCAAAGTCTCGCGTCTCTGCTGGATACATGCAATAAACCATTTTGCCGATTCAAATTTTTCGCGTAAAAACTTATATGTATTTTTATCTCTTTGAGATGATTTTTTTGTTTTCTTGTTCCTATCGATCATCTCCAGATAAGTTTTACTTAAAGTTACGGAAGGAACGCTTCTATCATTTAAAGTAATTACAAAATTGTCATCAACTTTTTCAACAATAAAATCCGGTGTAATTTGATTCATCTCAATAGAATCAATATTTCCCTCACCCGGCTTGGGGTTAAGGCTGTGAATCAACTCGATGGTAGCTTTTAAGCTGTCATCGGTTAGATTCATTTTTTGTTTAATTAAATCGTAACGCTTTTGAGTAAAATCATTAAAATAATTCACCAATAATTCATCTGCCAAATACGTATAATAAGGATCGTGGGTAGAATTTCTTAATTGAACCAGAAGGCATTCCTGCAGGTTTCTAGATGCAATTCCTATAGGATCGAATGTTTGAATTTTCTTTAATAAAGTTTCGGCTTCTTCCTGTGTAAGTTCCGCATGCTCAAACATGTTTAAATCATTTAAAATTTCGCCAAGATCGTTTTTTAAATAACCGTCTGCATCCAGGTTTCCAATTATCTCTTCGCCGAGCATATATAAGTTATCGTTAAGGCTGAGCATATTTAACTGATTCCTAAGATGTTCGCTTAACGATTCTCTGGCAGGCGTTAAAGGCTGGTAAATCTCATCATCCTTACTTCTGTTTAATCGATCCGAATCAATATCGGAATCATTCATAAAATCTTCAAGCTCGAATTCATCTTTTGAATAATCTTCGAATTCATCTTCCGTTTCGGAGGTAGAATCTTTATCGTTCGAATCCTGTGTTAATTCAACACTCTCTTCTAATACTTCTTCCAAAATGGGATTAAGCTCCAGTTCAGTTTTTATTCTTTGTTCAAGAGCAAGAGTATTTAATTGAAGCAGCTTTTGGTATTGAATCTGCTGTGGAGATAATTTCTGTTGTTGAGAGAGTTTTTGACTAAGTGTTAGCATTATGATTACCGATAGTTTCTAATAAAGTTGCATACCATTTATCGCCATATAATCTTTTAAGTGAATCTTCACAAAAATCCACAAGCTTTATATTTTGTTTTTCTCCTTTTTCCAATGCAGGAGAACATTCGCTAAATTTTTCGTATTTCAATACATCACCTCCAAATTTTGAAATACGGATGGGAAACAAATGACAGGAAATAGGTTTTCTAAAAGTTATTTTACCGTCAAAAAAAGCACGTTCAATTCCGCATTTTGCTATTTCATTTTCATAATAAACAAAAACGCAGGCTTTATTATTAACACTATTTGTTAATATTTCTCCATCCTTAACTTCATAAAATCCGTTACTTTCTATTTCTTCTCTGTGTCTTTCCGGTATATATTCTTTAACAATATCCAAAATTTTATCAATTATATCAACCTCTTCCTGCAAAAGCGGTGCACCGTATTCGCTTTCTAAAGTGCAACATGCGCCTTTGCACTTTTCCAAATCACATGCAAATTTTTTTTCCGCAATTTCAGTTCGAAATAAAACATCTTCTACCGGTATAACATTACTTACAAACATTGGAATAATTTTTGAAGAAAAGATAATAATTTGCAGACTAATACAAAAGTGTAAATAAGGCAGTTATAAAAAAAATCACTTTAATAAAGCATTTAATCCTTTAAAAATTGCGTAATCAACGTTTTTAATTAAAATGTAAAAATGTTTTAACAAATTTTAAATAATTATTTTGTCTCAATTTAGTTCATGTTTATCAATAATGTTTCAAATCATCCAAAAAAGATTTAGTTGAAATGCAGACTTTGAGGAAAAAAATATTAGTAATCGACGATATTCCGGCCAATAATTATGTGCTGCAGCAAAGGCTTGAAGAAGAAGGTTTTGAGGTTAATACTTCAACCAACGGGCTGCTTGGAATTCAAATTGCTATGGCTGATACTCCCGATTTAATAATTTGCGATATAATGATGCCGGGCGTTGATGGGTATCAAGTTATGAATCAAATAAAAGAGAATCCTAAAACTGCATTAATCCCGTTTATTTTCATTTCGGCTAAATCCGAAAATATGGATATACGCGAAGGAATGAAATTAGGTGCCGATGATTTTCTTATCAAGCCTTATAATCATCAGGATCTTTTAAATACAATAAATATGAGACTGCAGAAAAGAGAACTTCATGAAAAAAGAATAGAAACACTGCGTAGAAGTATTTCTTATTCTTTGCCGCATGAACTTTTAACTCCGCTGACTTCTATTTTGGGATTTAATGATCTTTTAATTAATGATTATGAAAAAATGCCCAGGCAGGAAATTCTGGAAATAGCATTAAATATGCAGGACTCGGCAAAGCGCTTAAATGAACTAATACAGAATATACTATATACCGTAAGATTGGATTTTATTTTAAGAGATTACAGACATGTAAAAGAATTACGAAATAACTTAACACATGTAACAATAAAATTGGTTAAAGACCTTGTTGCTGATTTAACCAAAGCTTATAAAAGGCAGGATGATATTATTGTAAATATAAACCCGGCAACTTTAAAAATATCCAGAGAACATTTTAAAAAATTAATCGGCGAAGTAATCGATAACGCAATAAAATTTTCAAAAAAAGGAAGTAAAATATTAATCAATTCAATATCTGCAGGCGATAATTATGTTCTGCACATTACGGATCACGGCCTCGGAATGACGGAAGAACAAATTTCATTAATAGGAGAGTTCATTCAATTCGACAGAATATTATTTGAAAGAAAAGGAACAGGTCTCGGGTTATCGATAGTAAAAAAATTAGTGGAAATATACAGCGGCAGACTTTCAATAAACAGCGTTCCTTCCAAACAAACATTAGTCAGCATCCAGCTCCCTATCAGCAAAATAGAAATAAATTAATTTTAATTATATTTATATATAAAATTTATTTCGTCCTTCTAAAATTAAATTTATGAACCTGAATAAAAAAACAATTTTAATTACCGGTGCTTCCAGCGGAATAGGCAGCGGACTGGCACGAGCATTTGCACAGGAAAAGTGTAATTTAATTTTATTAGCTAGGAGAAAGAATTTATTAGATGAATTGGCGGATAGCTTAAAAGATTCGGGAAGCAGTATTTTAACTTTAAAATGCGATGTTACAAATAAGGACGAAGTTAAGCAGTGTATTGATGAAGCTTTAAAACATTTTGGAATTATTGATATTGCAGTTTTAAATTCCGGGATAGGGAAAAGCGTTAAAATTCAAAATTTAAATTCAGAAGATGCCGAAAATATTTTTGATGTTAATGTTTTGGGTGTTATCAAATGTATTGAACTCTTAATTCCGGGATTTATTAAAAACAAGAAAGGAACGATAGTCGGTGTTTCGAGTTTGGCTGAAGCAAGAGGATTTGCCAACAACGGATTTTATTGTGCTAGTAAAGCCGCTTTGAGTATATTTCTTGAAAGCATAAGAGTAGAACTTAAAAAGTACGGCGTAAACGTTATAACGGTAAAACCCGGTTTTGTACGAACTCCAATGACGGATAAAAATAATTTTAAAATGCCGTTCTTAATGGATTTGGATAAAGCCGTAAAAATTATTGTGAACGGAATTAAAAAAGAAAAGAGAATTATTCAATTCCCTATGCCTACGGTTATCGGCGCTAAAATATTGAAAATTTTACCGGACAGAATATACGAATACATATCTCAAAAAAGATAAAGAAATAAATTCTGCTTTTTTTATTAAAAGAATTTAAATAAAAGCAAATTTTTCATATTTTTGTTTTTATCAGCAAACAAAGGGGACATAATCATGCTAAAAATTATTTTCCTTTTTTCTTTTCTTCCATTCTTTTTAACATTCTCACAAATTAAATCACCGCTTGTTCTAAGCGAGATCATGTTTAATCCGGAACCAGGAAACAATGAGTTTATTGAAATTTATAATACCAGTTCTACAGACAGTATCGATCTTAGTAATTACAAAATTAAATATTCCGCTTCTACCCCCGATGTAATTACAGCAGTTTCCGGAGGTACTATTTTAAAACCCAATTCTTATGCCGTAATTTTTGAAGGAGATTATGATTTTGAAAATGGAATTTATAAAGGACTTATCCCTGCCGGTACTTTAGCGTTGAAAATATCAGACGCGGCTTTCGGATCATCGGGAATGGCTAATACATCCGACAGGGTAATATGTCTTTTAAATTCTTCGGAAGATACGCTTAATACCTATTTTTATTCGGCAAATAACGATAAAGGTATTTCCGATGAGAAGATTTTAATGAATGATGATAATTCACCCGCTAACTGGGGAAACAGTAAAAATTTAAATGGAACTCCGGGATTTAAAAATTCATTAACCCCATCTAATTTTGATCTATCTATAAATTCGATCAGCAGCTGGCCGCATATACCAAAACCGGGTGATAATGTAAGCTTGTTTGTTACAATAAAAAATGAAGGATTAAAAAATGCCGGAAATTTTACTTTGGAATTTTATAATGATTTGAATGACGACTCAATTGCTAATGCAAGTGAATTAATTGAAACAAAAGCATTTTCAAATTTGGCAGCGAAAGATTCCGTAATTTTAAGTTCTGTAATGAATTCATTGAATCAAGGTACATACCACATAATTGTTAAAATAATTTTTCAGGAAGACGAAAATTTATCAAATAATGAAAAGAAATATTTATTTAAAGTTTATCCTCCGCCGGCGAACTATAATGATGTTGTCATAAATGAAATTATGTATGCACCTAATCCGAGCCAGCCTGAATGGGTAGAGTTATTTAACAAATCAAGCAAAGAAATTAACCTAAAAAATTGGACAATATCAGACAATAAAAATTCAACAGTTATTACAGATGATGATTTAATATTTCCTTCCGGATCTTATCTTGTAATAAGTAAAGATTCAACTATACAAGAATTCTTTGTAACTAAGTCCAAAGTAGTAATAACAAATTTTCCATCCTTAAATAACACCGGTGATGCAGTTGTTATTAAAGACTCTCTTAGTACTCTTGTCGATAGTTTATATTACCAGCCTGCATGGGGAGGAAAAGACGGAAAATCTTTGGAGCGAATAAATACGGAAAATCCTTCAACAGATTCAACTAACTGGAAAACTTCAACAGGAAAAGTCGGAGCTACACCCGGCTATATAAATTCAGTTACAAAGAAACAATACGATATTGAAGTAACGGATATAATATTTGATCCGCGGCATCCAAATTTTGGGAATAATGTTAAGCTAAAAGCAAAAATAAAAAACAACGGTAAGCTTAGTGCATCTTATTCTTTACAACTTTTTGAAGGCACAAATAAAGATTCCATCCCGGATGTTTTAATTAAGTCTTTACAAAATCTATCATTGGGAACAAATGACTCTTCAATAGTTGATATGGGATATTCGATTACTAATTTGTCCAATCAAAGAAATTTTTTCATTGAAGCTTTGTTCAAAAATGACGAAGACACAAGCAATAATTATTTTTGCAAATCAATATCTCCCGGATATCCGGCAAAAACAATCATTATTAATGAAATAATGTATTCTCCTTCCGGCGGTGAACCTGAATGGATTGAAATTTTTAATAACTCAAAGGATTCTATCAATTTAAAAGACTGGTCTGTAACAGACATTGTAACAACTCCTTTTACGGCAGAAATAAAAGAGAGAATTTTTATTCCTCCAAAAAGTTATTTTATTATCGCAAAGGAGAGCAGCATTAAAAACTATCACCTTATAATTCCGGCTAAGATCGCAGTAATAAATTTACCCGTCCTTAATAATGATTATGACGGAGTTGTACTAAAAGACAACCGCGGCGTTGTAATGGACTCGGTTGTCTATTACAACAGCTACGGCGGAACAAATGGATTTTCGCTTGAAAGAAAATCAATTGAAGCTTCTTCAATTTTATCGGGTAATTGGGGATCTTCTCAAGATATCGAACTAAGCACACCCGGACGAATAAACAGCATTACCACAAAACAACACGATCTTTCACTATCCGGAATTTCATTTACTCCGCGTTTTCCAACCGAGGGAGAAGATGTTTACATAAATGCAAAGGTTAAAAATTTAGGAACTTCAAACGCCGGTAATTTCAGCATCTATTTTTTATTTGATTCGGATTCAAATAATTCTGCAGAAAAAATTTTATGCTCCGATTCGAATTTAAATTTAGCACCCGGCGATTCAATAATAATTTCTTCGTCTTCGTGTTTACCGAAATTTAGCTCCAAAATTTTAACTGCTGCTCAATTAATTTATAATGAAGATCAAAATCCATACAATAATTATTTGGAGAGATATGTACAGCCGGGATATCCCGCAGGTTCGCTTCTTATCAACGAAGTAATGTTCGCGCCGGAAAACGGTATGCCAGAATGGATTGAATTAATAAATCCGGCAAAAGATACTTTAAATCTGAAAGACTGGTCTGCCGGAGATATTTTACCTCATCCGACTAAAAACTTTATTACAAATGAGGATTTATTAATTCCGCCGGGTAATTTTTTAATTATTGCTTCCGATTCATCTTTTTTAAATGAATATCCTTCGTATAGTGCAAAAATAAGAATTGTAAATTTCGGAACTTTAGGTAACACAAAAGACGGTATAATAATTTATGATTTTAGAGACGGCATTATCGACAGCCTTTTTTATAATTCAAGCTGGGGAGGAAAAAACGGATATTCTTTGGAAAGAATTTCTACAAATCGTTCCACTAACGACAGCACAAACTGGACAACATCATTAAGTTTATCAAAGTCCACGCCCGGGGAAGAAAATTCAATCTTAAATATTCCTTCTTTTAAGAGAAATGATTTGATAATTAATGAAATAATGTTTGACCCCGGCAGCGATAATAATGAATTTGTAGAATTCTTTAATAACAGCGGCTCGCCTGTTAACATTGGCGGCTGGAAAATTGAGGATATAAACCGTCATTCATCCAAACTATCCGAAACAAGTTTCGTCGTTCCTTCAGGCACCTATTTTTTATTAGCTGCAGATTCCTCGGTTATTTTAAAATACCATTTATTTAATTTCGCTTATAAAACGATTTTAAATTCAACGGACCTCGGTCTTAATAATACCGAAGACTTGATTTTGTTAAAAGACATTAACGGAACCGTTATCGATTCGTTTTATTATTTTTCCAAATGGCATAATAAAAATTTTGTGTCTACTCAAAATATATCGTTGGAAAGAATAAACCCGAGTATTAGTACCAACGCACCTTCAAATTGGAGCAGTTCGGCAGATGAAAAAGGTGCAACGCCCGGAAGACAAAACAGCATTTTTGCTGCACTTGCAAACGGCGGATCGAAAATTTCCATTTCGCCAAATCCTTTTTCTCCCGACAATGACGGCTTTGAAGACAATACAATTATCAGCTATAATTTAACGCAATCGACTTCTCAAATAAGAGTAAAAATTTACGACAGCCGGGGAAGACTTGTACGAACACTTGCCAACAATCAGCCGAGCGGTGCAAAGGGATCAATTATTTTTAACGGTTTGGATGACCATGGGAAGGCGTTAAGAATGGGAATTTATGTTGTTTTCCTGGAAGCTTTAAATCAAACCTCCGGTATTTTGGAAAGCATGAAGACGGTAGTTGTAATTGCAAGAAAGTTAAATTAATTTTTTCTTAACGTACATTTAGTTCAATTAACGGATTACTTAATTGACAATATATTTTAAATATTATAAGTTCCGCTGTCCTATTTAGATAAAACGAATTTGGTATAAAATCATTTCAATAGCGGAAGTATTATTTCATTAGTATACAAAAACTTAGGAAAAATTAATTATAGTATTTTTGCATAAAATTTTAAAGGTATAAGTATGTTAAAAGAAACTTTAATCGAAATTTTTGAAAGAGATCTTAATAAATTAAAAATTGAAATAAACTCTTATTCGGACGAATCCGAATTATGGATAATCGAAAAAAACATTAAAAATTCCGGCGGCAATTTATGTCTTCACTTATTAGGGAACTTAAATCAATTTATATGCGGAATCTTAGGTAAAAACGGTTATGTGCGGAACCGGGATGCGGAATTCAACGACAAAAATATCTCAAAAAAAATACTGATAAAAAATATAGATAATACCGTAAAAGGTATTGCTGAAACTTTTCAGTCTATGAGTGATAAGGATTTTGATTTGACCTATCCTATTGATGTCTTTAATAAAAAAATGACTACCGGATTTTTCTTAATTCATTTGGCTACACATTTAAATTACCACCTTGGCCAGATTAACTATCACAGAAGGATAATCGGCAGTTAAAAAATTATATAGGAAAACATAATGGAAGAGAAAATTAATATTTCCGGGAAGCTTGAACTTATCAAAGATTATTGGAAGCCGAGAATAGCCGGAGAATTAAACGGCCAGCAGATAAAGCTTGTTAAACTTAAAGGTGAATTTATTTGGCACAAACATGATAACGAAGATGAAATGTTTTTAGTTATAAAAGGAAAACTAAAAATGGAATTTAGAGATAAACATGTAACTCTGAATGAAAGTGAGTTTATAATTGTTCCGGCCGGAATAGAACATAAACCCGTCGCTGAAGAGGAAGTTCATGTTATGCTTTTTGAACCGGCCGACACTTTAAATACGGGAAACATTAGAAACGAAAGGACTGTACCGGAGCCCGAAAAGATTTAACCGGAATTTAAAATTTTTAGCCGTAAGAATAAGCGGCGTTTCCCAAATCACATATTAAAAATCTTACCCGTTTTTCATGCAACCTAAACGTTATTTATCTCGTCTAACGATTGTAATTAAAAATTAATAGCTATCATTAATCAAAATAATAGAATGACTCCGGGCGCGATGTTAAAGTTAGGACGTGAATGGTTAGGTTATGATTAGATATAAAAGTTAAAACCGGAATCATTTTGAAAGAGGCTGTCTTAAAATTATTTATTTTTATTATAAGATAATAAACGGCATTTAAGGCAGCCTCTTTATTAGTTTAAATTCAATTCCCGTTTTTTTTAAGTGTGGCAAAGCGTCTTGCTTCGGTGCTCCATTCAGGTGCATTTTTTATTGCATTAATTACTTCCGAAGAATCATTTACAACCGACCACATCAGTTTATTACGTTCATCCATAAAATTCTCGGAAATCGCTCTTTCCAATAACTCAATACAAGGATCGAAGAAACCTTTTATATTTACAAAAATTATCGGACTTAAATAGATCCCCAGCCTTTTTTGGGTAATAGTTTCAAACAACTCTTCGAAAGTTCCGGAGCCTCCGGGCAAAGCTATTGCGGCATCGGTATTGTTTCTCATTAATTCTTTTCTTTCATTCATTCCTTCAACTATTTGAAGCTCTGTTAAATCGTCCCGACCCCATTCAAGATCGTACATAAATTGCGGAATGATGCCGACTACTTTTCCGTTTTTGGATAAAGCACCTTCGGCCAGCCTGCCCATTAAACCGGCAGATCCGCCTCCGTATACAACCGTTATGGATTCTTCAGCTAAGATTTGGCCTAGTTTATATGCCGAATTAAGATAAACCGTATCAGAGTAATCGCTTGATGCACAATAAACACAAACTTTGTTGATTTTCATTAAACTACCTAGTTATTTCCGGCAAATATAATTCATAATTTTGAAAAAGGTGAATATCCTTCATAATTTTTTTTAATTTTGTATAATACAAAAAATTGATTTTAATTATGAAGCTTTTTGAAGCCGCTGTTTTAATATTATTTTTAAATTTACCTTTCGGATACTGGAGAGATAACGTTAAAAAGTTTTCGCTCCAATGGATTCTGGCAATACACGTGCCGGTGCCTGTTGTTATAGCGTTAAGATTTATTCTCGGACTGGGGTTCGCTTTTATTACCTACCCCGTTTTAGTCGGAGCTTTTTTTCTTGGACAATTTATCGGCGCAAAAATTCATACCAGGAGACTACAAAATTCTTATTTCCCTGTTTCTTCATGTTTGGTATGCGATTTATTTAAAGTCCCAAATTCCAAGAAAGATAAATAAGTTCTTTTTAATTTGTTTTACCCGGTTCTTTTTGATAAAAAGTACCGTAATTATAAGTTGACCCGGTTAGGGAAAAATGTTTATTTAATATTTGAAAAAATAATATCCACTTAAATTGTAAATATTACAACGAAAAACCTTAAATTTATCTTTACAAAGAGGCAAAATATTTTCTATTTTCAGTATCAAAATATAAAATTCTAAGTCTAAACAGATATACAACAGAAATCTAAATGAAAAAAGAAATTGAAAAAGAAATTGTAAGCGCGTATTGCCCTTATTGTTTAAAAGATATTTCCATTGTATGGGTATGTAAGCTTGAGTCTGTTATCGGGCTAAGATATGTATATTTCTGCGGTGAATGTCAGAAAAGCCTCGGGACTTTTCAAAATAAAATCAAAAATTTCGGAAGTTTATTTGCACGCCCCACACAAAACGGCGGAGGAATAAAAACCCGCCTTGTTTAGAACGCTCCATTATCTGCTTATCCCCCTTTTATAAATAAACTAATAGAACAATGATTTTCTCATTACTTTTTCGAAACAAATAATATCATTACATTTTTATTTCTTTTTTGTAAATTATCCTACCGGACTATTTTTATAAAGTCAAATGAAACTAGTATTTAAATACTTTTCTTTATTTCTTCTTTTTTTACCGATTAACTTAAATGCCCAGACAAATACCTCGGGAAATACTGCCGAATATAATATGGGCATTCAGGCATTATTAAATAAAGATACACTTTCCGCTGAAAAGCTATTTAAGGAATCAATCCGAGAAAATTCGGATACTCAATCACAATACGAGCTGGCAAAAATTTATTTTAACAGGAATACAATTTATAAAAGAGCCGAAGCTCGAAATCTGCTGGAAAGTGCCATATTCAAAGAGCCAAAAAATCTAAAGTATAGATACCTGCTTGCAAAAATTTATAATAAAATTAGTGACGGAATGGCTTACCATGTTTACAAAGACATTATAGAAATAGATAGTACTCAAGCAATGGCATTATATCAACTGGGCAGAATAAAAGAAAAAGAATTTAACGAATTCCACAATTCCTATTTTAAAGCCAGTGACGTTGTATCCTTAAGCTATGAAAAATATGCTCAAGATGATTTTAACAGCGCAAAAAATTTCCTTCGGAAATCCATCAAGTATGATTCTTTATTTCAGGAAACATATCTTCATTTAAGCTTTCTATATGAAGACAGAGGAGAGCCGGCAAAGGGTATTCCTCTGTTGGAAAAATTGAAAAAACTTCATCCTGAAAATAAAAACGCACATTTATATCTGGGATTGCTTTATTATGAAAATAATAAAATTAAAGATGCATTTGATGAATATCAGGAAGCTTTAAAATTAATGACGGACTCCGAACGGGTAGATTTTACTTTTAATTCAGTAAAAGAACTTCTAAAGCCTGTATTGGGCAGCGTATTTAAAAAATATTCCGATGATGAACTGCATGAACTTATTAAACAATTCTGGCAAATTAACGATCCGCTTTATCTAACCGGTTATAATGAAAGACTGCTTGAGCACTATTCCCGTGTTGCATATGCAAATTTAAGATTCACGGTAAAATTTAATAATACGCCCGGATGGAAAACCGACCGCGGCGAGGCAATGATAAGATACGGAAAACCTCTGCGGCAGGAACGCTATAGACCGACGATCAATGCCGGAGGAAAGACACAAATGTTTATGAAAACAGATGTCTGGCATTATAAATATTTCTCACTCGGATTTTACGACCAGTTTATGAATGGGAATTATGTTTACAGCGAGCCTATGCCGGGAAGTATGTTCATTACTCAATATCCGGGCGATTCACCCATGCTTATGCAATATTTAAGAAAGGATTATTTTGAAGGCTATACACCTAAGTTTGCGGGACCGGCTATTGATGTTCCGTTTAATATTGTTCAGTTAAAAGATAAAAATTACAATTACACCGATGTATATGTAAACTACGGTTTAACCGCTGCAGATTCATTTAAGAAAGGGAAAGTTTATTTGCTCAATCATGAATTGGGACTTTTCTTTTTCGATTCACTGTTTAAACCTATAATAAAATTGAAAAAGCATGTTCCGTGGCTGCCGGCTTCACGAGAAATAAAATCAACCGGCGATTCATCACTGCTGGTTAATTCTTTAATGATGTCTGTCTATCCCGATTCAGGCATGCTTGCATTTGAAATAATTAGAAATTCCGATAAAGGTGTTTCTTCAAATCATTTTAATTTTAAAGTGAAAAAATTTAAGCCGTATGAACTCGGAATAAGCGATTTAATTTTAGCTTCTAATATTGAAAAAAACAATTCTTCTATCGCTTCAATTAAACGAGGAAATGTTGACTTGCTGCCTAACCCGACAAACACTTTTACGGCAAAAGAACCTTTATATCTTTACTATGAATTATATAACCTTAAATTGGATGAAAACCGTTTTAATAATTACGAACAAAAGCTGGTAATTAAAAGAGTCAACAATAGTTCTTCATTTTACAAGACTGTAAATTCTTTGCTTAATATTGTAGGATTAGGAAAAAAGGAAGAAGAGGTAATTGTTACGACAAATTACAAAACAGAAGGGAAAGATCCGCAAATGTATTTCAAGGTTGAAATGAACGATTACAAACCAGGCAACTATATTATTAAAATAATTGTTAAAGATAATCTTTCAGGTAAAGAAGTCAGTTCTCAAACTACATTATACTATAAATAGAATTGTAATTAACTGCTAATGATAAAAATATGTTAGCAGATGCAGGAATAAATTTGATAAAATTTTTATTTATCTTTAACGAAATAAATTTAAAATACTATAAGAATTTTACATGATCGAAATAGTAAACCTACATAAAAAGTTCGGCGACAATAACGTATTAAATGGTGTAAATCTTAATATAGAGAAAGGCGAAACTATCGCCATAATCGGTAAAAGCGGCTGCGGAAAAAGCGTTTTAATTAAGCATATAGTCGGGCTGCTTTATCCGGATTCAGGCTGGGTTAAAGTAGAAGGCGAAAATGTAGGCGAATTAAAAATAAAAGATTTATATGAATTAAGAAAAAAATTCGGATTTCTCTTCCAGGGTGCTGCCTTATTCGATTCGATGACGGTAGAGGAAAATGTATCGCTTTCGTTAGTTGAATCCGGAAACGGATACAAAAAGTCCGAGATACAAAAAATTGTTGCCGAAAAGCTAGCCCTTGTAGGTTTACCGGATATTCAGACTTTAAAACCTTCCGAATTATCGGGCGGTATGAAAAAACGTGTAGGGCTGGCGAGGGCACTGGTTACAAATCCCGAATATATTTTATACGATGAACCAACCACAGGGCTGGATCCTATTATGTCCGATTCTATTGACGGGTTAATAAAAGAACTCAGCGATAAATTAAATGTTACTTCGGTTGTCGTTACACATGATATGTACAGCGTAAAAAATGTAGCGGATAAAGTTGCAATGATGCATGAAGGTGTAATTCACTTTATGGGAAAACCAAACGAATTACTAGAATCAAAAGATGAAGCCATAATCGATTTTATTAAAAGGACATGGGTATAGTTTTCGTCTTTTGACTATTAAAATTTATATATTAGACTTATACGTATAAAAAAACCGCCCTTGTTTTAGAACACCGGTAAATAATATATCACAGAAAAATCTTGCCCTTATATATATATTTCCCTCGGTTTTTCCTGGTGATCGTTGTTAATTGTTATTAATAGTTTAACGGCGCTGGATGATATGAAAATAATTTTAGTAGATGACCGAATAAAAGAGAATCTTATATTAAGAACAGGAAAAATAATTTTTAAATCCGGAGCCATTGATTTTTCCAAAGCCGGTGATGCTGCCGAAATGATATCCGTGGAAAAGCCAAGTTTAGTACTGCTTAACTTAGAAAAGCCCGTAAACGGGAATGAGGATATGATGAATATGTTAAGTCACTATGATTCAAATGTCCGTTTACGGGTTACCTTTTTAGAAATAAGCCTTAATAAAATTATTATTTTCAAAACCATATTGAACCGGCTTAAAGATTTTTATAAAAATTTCTTTCATATCAACCGCGGCGGAAAAGGAATGAAAGAAGCATTTGTCAGAAGATGAACCTGCAATAAGTTACAATATTTTACTTCCTGCTAGCTTAACACTCTTTAATAATCATATCCCGAATCATTTTCTCTTTTGAATTTTTCCTTTCCTAATTTTGCTTAAATTTAATAAGTGCTTCCCGGAAAATTTTTAAACAATATTCAAATTAGCCGGGAAAATTAGCCGAAAATATTTCTAGTAAATATTGTATTAAAATTTGGATAAAAAATAGATTATAAATAAACTAAAATTATGAAAAGCGAAATTTCAATTATACAGGTAATTCAATTAATGCTCGCACCGGGATTGATGATTTCCGCATGCGGACTTCTTCTTTTGGGGATGAACAACAAATATTCGCTGGTTGTAAATCGTATAAGATTATTAAACGAAGAAAAAAGGAAATTCTTCAGTAAAGCCGGTGAAAAAGATTTGCAGTATGAAGAGGATGTAAGACTGGAAAGCCTTTCTATGCAATTGAACGGACTTGCGTTCCGTGTAAAACTGATACGTAATGCTGTGCTTTCTTATACAATAGCCGTGGCTTTTTTTGTTTTGACCTCACTGTCTATCGGATTCCAATTTATTTTTGAAGAAGGAAGAATAGATTTTTTAATAACGGCATTATTCCTTGCCGGGATGATACTCGTCCTTATCGGTGTTATTTATGCTGCTTATGAAACAAAGAAAGGTTACAATATCATTCATCTCGAAGTTAAAATAGACGAATGAAATTAATTTTTAAATGACTAAAAAAGATAACTTTAATTCTGCGGATCTGTTAAAGCCGAATAATATGTTAAGACTTTATGCCAGCGGTGCATTTCCGATGGCTGATGAATCTACGGGTAATATAAACTGGTACATGCCTGAGATTAGAACAATTATCCCTTTAAACGATTACAACATTCCGCGTTCTTTGAAAAAAGAAATGCAGACTACAAAACTTGAAATTAAATTCGATTACGATTTCTTACCAGTTGTAAAAGGCTGCGCAGACCGTGAAAAAACATGGATTTCATCAGAATTAATTGAAGCTTATCTGAGATTGAAAAAACTCGGTCACGTACATACTGTTGAAACCTGGCTCAATAATAAACTCGTCGGCGGTTTATACGGAATTTCTTTTAATGGTGCTTTTTTTGGTGAGTCGATGTTTTCTAGAGTTACACAAGCTTCTAAAATAGCGCTTGCAAATTTAATAAGTCACCTTTGCGAAAAAGGATTTGTTCTTCTCGACGTTCAATATATGACCGAGCATTTAAGAATGTTCGGCGCAAAAGAAATATCATTTATGGAATATAATAATTTATTGATAACTTCTTATGAAAAAGATTGTAGCTTTTGAGCAGTGGGAAGATGACATCTCGAAGATCTCATTTTTAAATAGATATCATCTTTCAACGCTGTCTATCATCAATCAATAAAAATTAATTTCTTCTGCGGTTTAGAAATAAATTCCGCACCGTTTTTTGTAATAAAAACTTCTTCCTCAATCGTAGAAGTTCCGTAACCTTTAACGGTTAAACGCGGTTCAATAGTATATACCTGAGATTCTTCAATTTCCATAAACGGAGTCTCACCGTACTTTTCCCATCTAGGCAGAAGCCCTGCACCTCCGTCATGTGCTTCCCTACCAACTTGATGACCGAGCCCATGCGGAAATTCTTCATAACCTTCACCGGTAATATAATTTCTAGCAATATCATCCATATCGCATCCTATAACTCCGGGTTTAAGTGCATCGGCTACTTTTTGAATTGAATCTCTAATAACATTAAAGCCCTTCTCAACTTCTTCAGGCGCTTTTGTTTCTCCTTTCTTTAAGACATACCAAGTCCTTTGAAGATCGGAACAGTAGCCTTTATACCTTATCCCGAAATCAACATTTACCAAGTGGCCTCTTTCCACTTTTCTATCCGTGGGACCCGCATGAGCGCTTACTGCCTCAGGGCCGGTAAATACCGCCGGGCAATGATCTTCTTCCCACGCTAAACCGTAGCCTTTTGATTCGGTTACCTTTTTTATAAAGCCGGCAATTTGCTTTTCTGTTTTACCCGGTTTTATAAACTTAGTCATCTCGTCGAATATTTTTAATGTTTCGTTCACAGCTTTTTTCATTATCTCAAATTCGGCTACAGATTTTCTTCCTCTTAATGCGGAAATAATTCCTTCGGATGAAATCAGTTTCTGCTCAAAACCGGTTCCCTTTAAAATATCCTGAAGAATTAAAAACATACCGTGAGTTAATCCGTCGGCAAGATTTGAATTCTTAGAAAAATTTACTGCAATTTTTTTAGGTTTCTTTTTATTTAAATATTCCAGTAAAGGTTCTTTAACCGATTGAACATACCCGGTAATATTTTTATAATATCCGCTCGTTGTGAAATTTTCAACATCAAGCGAGCCTACTATTGCCGTTGTATCGCCGTCTTTATTTATTATTAAAGCCGAAGGCCAGGTGCAGCTTACCCCGGCAATCATATCCAGCGCCGGGTCTTTAATATTTCCGCTTTCACGGACGAAAGTCATCCATAAATCAATGTCCTTTTCTTTTAATATTTGAACGGCTTGTTCGATTTTTTCCTTAATAATATTTTCCGCCATAATTTCCCTCTGAAAATAAGTTCTAATGATGAATTTTTATGTTAAATGTAGTAAATAAGTTTGTAATATACTATTTATGTAAATGAGTGTATTTTTACTTATTTATTAAGACAACTCAAAGGTTATACCTTCGGAAATAATAGTTAACGATATAAAGATTTTAATTATTTTGGTTTGTTAAGTCGTTTTATAATAAAAAGATATAAAGACAAATAAAGATTTTTAAGATTTTAATTGCTAAGTTTAATCAAATAAAATTTTAATTTTCCGGAAGTAAAAGGAATAGACTTATTGAGTCTTCCATCGGTAAGAATGAAGAAAATTAAGAAGACTTTGGTAATTTCAGAAAATGAATTTAATAATCTGAAAAAATACTTTAAGAAGGCAGCAGACTTTAGATACTTATTTCTATTCCGTAATGAGAAGGAAAAAATAAGATACCTTTGTCATCTTATAAAACCGCTTAGTCAAGCTACAAAATACTTTCCAAATCTTATCGAGACGAATAATCAAGGACCTATCTTTTTCTTTCGGAATGGTAAATCAAAAAAAATTTATAACAATTATAATGAGAGTTTTATATGTCTGAGTATGTTGAAAAACTAATCGCCGGAGTTAAATCAAAAAACCCGAATGAGCCTGAATTTCATCAAGCAGTTGAAGAAATAGTAGAATCACTTGACGTAGTATTACAGCGTCATCCCGAATACCGTTCCGCAAAAGTTTTAGATAGAATGGTTGAACCTGAAAGAATAATTATATTCCGCGTTCCCTGGATGGATGATCAAGGAGATGTTCATGTTAACCGAGGATTTAGAATTGAGATGAACAGTGCAATTGGTCCATACAAGGGAGGGCTGCGATTTCACCCTTCCGTAAATCTTGGGATATTAAAATTTTTGGCTTTTGAACAGGTATTTAAGAACAGTCTAACCACTCTTCCCATGGGCGGTGGCAAAGGCGGTTCCGATTTTGATCCGAAAGGAAAAAGCGATAACGAAGTAATGCGGTTTTGCCAGAGTTTTATGACTGAACTTTTCCGTCATATCGGTCCGAATACAGATGTGCCTGCAGGAGATATTGGAGTCGGAACAAGAGAGATCGGTTTTCTTTACGGACAATACAAAAGATTGAAAAATGAATTTACCGGAGTTCTTACGGGAAAAGGTTTGAATTGGGGAGGATCATTAATTCGTCCCGAAGCTACCGGCTTCGGTGCGGTTTATTTTGCTCATGAAATGTTAATTACAAAAAACGAAGATATAGAAGGAAAAACTTTTGCCGTATCCGGTTTCGGAAATGTTGCATGGGGCGTTGTTCAAAAGATAAATCAGCTCGGCGGAAAAGTTGTTACTCTTTCCGGACCTGATGGATTTATTTATGATAAAGACGGTGTAAAAGGTGAAAAAATAGATTATATGCTGAAGCTAAGAGCAAGCGCGAACGACAGGGTTCAAGACTATGCCGATAAATTTTCCGCCAAAAGCGGATCCGCCTCAGGTGGAAAAGTTGAGTTTTATCCCGGTAAAAGACCCTGGGGAATAAAAGTAGATGTTGCTATGCCTTGTGCAACTCAAAATGAAATTTATGAAGATGATGCAAAAGAGCTTGTTAAAAACGGATGCAAATGTGTCTGTGAGGCTGCTAATATGCCGACTACGTTGGAAGGCTATAAAATATTTAAAGATGCCGGAATACTTTTCGCTCCGGGTAAAGCAGCCAATGCAGGCGGTGTTGCGGTTTCCGGACTAGAAATGTCTCAGAACAGTATGCGTCTTCCGTGGCCTAAAGAAGAAGTTGATCATAGGCTGCATCAAATAATGACGAAAATTCATGAAACATGTATTAACACTGCAGAAAGATTCGGTACGCCTGGTAATTATGTTAACGGTGCAAATATTGCCGGCTTCTTAAAAGTTGCCGATGCAATGCTTGATCAGGGTCTTGTTTAATATTTAATTCATCCATAATAATTTGTAACAAAATATTGCCGGGCAGAATTGTAGGTATATAACAAGTGTTAGAAAAATCGAAAATCTCTTATATGGAAAAGTTTAATATTCTTGACATAGAAGATATTTTCAGCAGCCGTATCAAAGAATTCCAAAAATTGATGCGGTATAAAATCAGAGATATCCTGCTGGTCTCCAGTCTGTATGATTATTATCTCTTTGAAGAAGACGGCAGGCTGTACGAATTATTACGAGAAGAATACCAGGTATTGAACTTAAGTCAGGCTCCTGAAATTACACATGTAACCAACGGAGCCGAAGCTTTTGAGCTTGCCATTTCGGAAAGCCATTTCGATTTAATTATAACTACAATGCATATTGAAGATATGCATGTAGTTAAATTCGCCCAGATTATACGCAAAGCTAATCTTAAAATTCCCATAATACTTTTAGCTTACGACAACAAAGAGCGAAAAGAACTTGTTTCAAATTACGATACTTCCATTTTCGATCGAATTTTTATCTGGCAGGGAGACTTCCGGCTTTTAATCGGTATTATAAAATATGCCGAGGATAAAATAAATGTAGAGAACGATACATCCACTGTTGGTGTACAGGTAGTAATTTTAGTTGAAGACAATGTAAAATTTTATTCAACCTACCTCCCGTTAATCTATACCGAAATCTTCAAACAGTCGCAAAGACTGATTTCCGAAGGAGTAAATATCACTCATAAGTTTCTAAGAATGCGTGCGCGTCCCAAGATTTTACTCTGTACAACTTATGAAGAAGCGTGGGAGTATTATACAAAATTTGAAGAATACACTTTAGGAATTATTACCGACAGTAATTTCAAGCATTTTGGTATTCGCGATCCTGAAGCCGGAATTAAATTTACAATTAATGTAAAGAAAAAACATAAAGATATTCCCATATTACTTCAATCAAGCAGCCGGGAATTTGAAAAAAAAGCACACGAAGCAGGCGCATCGTTTTTACTTAAAGGGTCGCCCCGCCTGCTGCATGAACTTAGAGACTTTATGCTCCAAAGTTTTGGATTCGGGGATTTCGTTTTTCAAACTAAGGACGGTGTTGAAGTAGGCAGAGCAAACAACCTAAAAGCTCTTGAGGAACTGCTGAAGACCATACCGGATGAGAGTATCCTTTTTCATGCGGAAAGAAATCATTTTTCAAAATGGCTGAAAGCGAGAACCGAATTTTGGCTTGCTCATAAATTAAGGCCCAAAAAAGTAACGGAATTTAAATCTGCTTCGGAGTTAAGAGATGATTTAATTGATTCCATAAAACTTTACCAGGAATTAAGGTTAAGGGGAATTATAACCGATTTTAATAAAGAATCGTTCGATCCGCAAAACAGCTTTGCAAGAATAGGCCAAGGTTCTCTCGGTGGTAAAGCCCGCGGATTGGGATTTATTAATACTCTTATCAGCAATAATAAGATAAGAAATAGATTTGAAGATATTGAAATATCTGTTCCTTCCGCAATTGTTATAGCAACCGATGTATTCGATCAATTTCTGGAAGATAATCATATTGATGTATTTGCATTAAGCGGAGCATCGGATTCAACAATAACAAAAAAATTTATAGACGCTTCCGTTTTTCCCGAAGATATAAGAAATAAATTAAAAGATTTTTTGGAAACGATTAAAGGCCCTCTTGCAATACGTTCTTCAAGTCTTCTGGAAGATTCACAGTTTCAGCCGTTTGCCGGAGTTTATGAAACATTTATGATTCCGAATAACGATCCGGATATTAATGTTAGGTTAGATGAACTTTTGCACTGTATAAAGGGTGTATACGCTTCAACATTTTATAAAAAGTCGCAGGACTATATGAAAGCGACTGCCTACAGGCTGGAAGAAGAAAAGATGGCGGTAATCGTGCAAAGGCTTGTCGGCTCTCAGCATCATGACGGAAGATTTTATCCTGAATTTGCAGGCGTAGCCAAATCGTATAATTTTTATCCTGTTCCCCCTCAGAAATCATCTGACGGAATTGCGCTCGTTGCTTTGGGTCTGGGTAAACAAGTGGTTGACGGCGGTAATGCGGTACGCTTCTGCCCGAAATATCCTAAACATTTAATGCAGTTTTTTTCTACAAAGGAAACAATTAGAAACGCACAGCAGGAATTTTTTGCACTCGATATTAACGGTCATCTCGATCATGATCCTACTCATCCTCCCGATAAACTTGTAAAGAAAGTCGATTTAAGTAAAGCCGAAGAAGATCAGACATTATTTCATGTAGGATCAACATATTCCGTTGAGAATGATGCAGTATACGACGGCGTTTCAAGGAACGGTAAAAGGGTGGTTACTTTTGCACCGATATTAAAACATAAAGTTTTTCCTCTTGCGGAAATATTAGAGATGCTGTTAGACTTAGGTACATGGGGAATGGGAGTTCCGGTGGAAATTGAATTTGCAGTGAATATAAATGTTCCGCCGGGGCAGCGGAAAGAATTTGCTATGCTTCAAATGAGACCGCTTGTAATCAGCCACGAAGTTGAAGAACTTGACGTAGACAATTTTAACAAAGAAGATTTAATATGTCAAAGCAGGCAGGTACTCGGCAACGGAGCGATAAATGATATTCATGATATTGTAGTCGTAGATATTCAAAAGTTTGACCGTGCCAAAAGCATGGATGCAGCAGGCGAAGTAAGCATAATAAATTCGCAGCTTTTACAAGAAAAACGCCCGTACATACTAATAGGGGTCGGACGCTGGGGCAGTCTCGATCATTGGCTCGGCATCCCGGTTACGTGGGATCAAATATCCGGGGCAAGTGTAATTGTGGAATCCGGTTTTAAAGATCTTGACGTAACGCCTTCTCAAGGTTCTCATTTCTTTCAGAACATTACTTCATTCAGGGTAGGATATTTTACCGTAAACACGATTGATAAATTGGGATTTATTGATTGGGAATGGCTTTCACAACATGAAGCTGTAGAAGAATTGAACTTTACAAAACATTTAAGGTTTAATGAACCAATAACCGTTAGAATAAACGGCAGTAAAAATAAAGGAGTGATTTTAAAACCCGGGAAATAAAGAATAATTCGATCTGATCGGAGTACTGGATGGATTAGTGGTGTCTTAATTTGCTTTTCTAATTTATGGTTCGACTTCGCTCACCATGACAAATGTATTTAATTTGTCATCCCGAGCGGAGTCGAGGGATGACTTATTCGTTATTAAATTCAGCAAATTTGAACACCACAAAAGGATTTTAACCGGAGTATACCGAATGATCTATTATTGTCTGGAAACTCTTTCATAAAAATCCGAAAAACATTTTTTGTTCGCCTTCCGATCGCAAGCTGATATACGGAATACCGGATGTTAAAGTAAGAATGAAGAAAAAAATATGCGTGTAGTTTGTCTGCAAATGCGCATTAATAAATCACAATAACATCTAATTTCTGAGGGAGGAAAATATGTCCGATTATGTCAAAAGTCTAATGTCCGAAGTAATGGCGAAAAATCCCGGCCAGCCTGAATTTCATCAGGCGGTTGAAGAAGTAGCAGAATCTCTTGCTATCGTAATGGACAGGCATCCTGAATACCGAACGGCTAAAGTCCTGGAAAGAATCATCGAACCGGAAAGAGTAATCACGTTCCGCGTTCCCTGGGTTGATGAGCAGGGTGAAATAAATATTAACCGCGGCTACCGCATAGAAATGAACAGTGCAATCGGGCCTTATAAAGGCGGTCTGCGTTTCCATCCGTCGGTTAACCTCGGTATTTTAAAATTCCTTGCTTTCGAACAAGTATTTAAAAACAGCTTAACAACTTTACCAATGGGCGGCGGTAAAGGCGGATCTGATTTTGATCCCAAAGGCAAAAGCGATTTAAAAATAATGAGGTTTTGCCAGGCCTTTATGAGCGAGTTGTTCCGCCATATCGGTCCTAATACCGATGTGCCTGCCGGAGATATCGGAGTAGGCGGCCGGGAAATAGGATTTCTTTTCGGTCAGTATAAAAAACTAAGGAATGAATTTACAGGCGTACTTACCGGTAAAGGATTAAACTGGGGCGGATCGTTAATCAGACCTGAGGCAACCGGTTACGGTTCTGTCTATTTTGCTGCAGAAATGCTTACAACAAAAAATCAAACTCTTGAAGGTAAAACATGTTTGGTTTCCGGCAGCGGAAATGTTGCACAATATACGGTAGAAAAGATCAATCAGCTCGGCGGAAAGGTAGTTACACTTTCCGATTCAAACGGATATATTTATGATGAAGAAGGTATTAATGCTGAGAAATTATCTTTTATAATGGATCTTAAAAATGTACGCCGCGGAAGAATAAAAGAGTATACGGATAAATATAAAAGTGCTGTGTACACTCAGGTCGATACAAAAATGGATTATAATCCTTTATGGGATCATAAAGCCGACTGTGCTTTTCCAAGTGCAACGCAAAACGAGATAAATGAAAAAGATGCTCAGAACTTGATCAAAAACGGAGTTTACGTTGTAAGCGAAGGCGCTAATATGCCTACAAATATTGAAGGCGTTAAACTTTTCTTGGATAAAAAGATTCTGTATGGCCCCGGCAAAGCAGCAAACGCCGGCGGGGTAGCCGTTTCCGGTTTGGAGATGGCTCAAAACAGTATGCGTCTGCCCTGGACAAGAACGGAAGTAGATGAGCGGTTGAGAATGATAATGAAAGAGATACATTCTGCTTGTGTTCAAACAGCCGATAGATTCGGTACGCCGGGCAATTATGTTAACGGCGCAAACATCGGCGGCTTTCTTAAGGTTGCAGATGCAATGATCGACCAAGGAGTTGTTTAATACGTTCTGTTTATTTTTATGCCGATCCGTAATTTAAAGCGGATTGGCAGTTAATATTCATTTCCATACAAATATCTCTTTAATGTTATCTTAATATTTATAACTTTTATACATAAGTAATTTAAAATTATAGATGAAAAGCAAATTCGATATTGTAAGAGATAATTTTGATGCCTTGTGGGTTGAACATGGGTATGGAACAAGATTCCAGGGTTTTCAAAATTTAATGCGTTTGAGAATTAGAGATATCCTTCTTGTTTCAAGCCTTTATGATCTTTATCTTTTTGAAGAAGACGGCAGGCTCTACGAACTTATTAGAAACGAATATCAGGGATTAAACTTAAGTCATTCTCCCGAGCTGACTAGGGTATCAAGCGGTAAAGATGCGATTACACTTGCAAAAGAAGAACACCGTTTCGATTTGATTATCACTACGCTGCATATAGAAGACATGCATGCAATTAATTTTGCAAAGCTTGTTAGGGAATCGGGCCTGGATATACCAATAATACTTTTAGCACATGATAATAAAGAATTAAATCAAATCCTTTTTAACAAAAATGTAGATGTATTTGATAAAATTTTTATTTGGCAGGGAGATTTTAGAATTATAATAGCAATAATAAAATATTTGGAAGACCGGATGAATGTTGAAAACGATACACGCCTGGTCGGAGTACAAACTATTATTGTTATCGAAGATAATGAAAGATATTATTCTTCTTTTCTTCCAATAATATATACCGAAATGCTAAAACAATCCCAGAGGTTAATATCGGAAGGAATTAATCTTACCCATAAATTTTTAAGAATGAGGGCAAGACCTAAAATACTCTTGTGTTCAAATTATGAAGAAGCATGGGAATATTATAAAATCTATAAAGAATTTATTTTAGGTATTATATCGGACATAGATTTTCCAAGAGAGGGAGAGCAGGATCCCAAAGCAGGAATCATTTTTGCCAACAATGTTAAACAGGGCCAAAATGACATCCCTATTTTATTACTTTCAAATATGGAGGATAACGAACACGATGCAGGTAAAGTCGGAGCTTCATTTATATTAAAAGACTCGCCAATGCTGTTAAATGAACTTCGTCAATTTATGTATCAGTACTTTAGCTTCGGCGATTTTATATTTAGAACACACGGCGGTATGGAAGTCGGCAGAGCATATGATTTAAAAAGCTTGGAAGAACAGATAAAAATCGTTCCTGAAGACAGTATAAAATATCATGCGGAGAGAAATCACTTTTCAAATTGGCTTAAAGCAAGAACAGAATTCTGGCTTGCTCATCAATTAAGACCGAGAAAAGTATCCGATTATCCTTCGGTAAATGATTTACGCAAAAACCTGATTACATCGCTGCATAATTACAGAAACATAAGACAGCGCGGACTGATAACCGATTTTAAAAAAGAAACATTTGATGCGGAAAGCAGCTTTGCCCGTATCGGCAGCGGATCACTCGGCGGCAAAGCAAGAGGTTTGGGCTTTGTAAATACTTTGATAAATAATTATAATGTTAGAGATCAATTTAATAACGTACAAATATATGTACCGCCTGCTGTAGTAATAGGTACCGAAGTATTCGATCAATTTGTTGATGAAAATAATTTACGTGAATTTGCTCTTAGCAGTAACGATGATGAAGAAATTACCAGGAGATTTATTGAAGCGGAAAAATTTCCTGAAGAAATTTTAGGTGAACTAGCGGCTTTTCTTGATATAATCCATTCTCCCCTGGCTGTTCGTTCTTCAAGCTTGCTTGAGGACTCGCAGTATCATCCGTTTGCCGGCGTATATGAAACATACATGCTTCCGAACAATCAGCCGAACCCGTTGATTAGGCTGAACAATCTTTTAAATACAATAAAAAGAGTTTATGCATCCACGTTTTACCGGGGTACAAAAGATTATATAAAAATAACTTCATACCGGCTCGAAGAAGAAAAGATGGCGGTTATAATTCAGAAGATGATCGGGAAGAAACATGAGAATAGATTTTATCCCGATGTTTCAGGCGTTGCGAAGTCTTATAATTTTTATCCTCTCCCGCCGCAAAAATCTTACGACGGAATAGCATCTGTAGCTATCGGTTTAGGTAAAATGGTAGTCGACGGAGGAAATACAGTAAGATTTTGTCCCAAATATCCCACCGATTTAATACAGTTTTATTCGGTTAAAGAAACTCTTAACAGCAGCCAAAGAGAATTTTTTGCTTTACAGCTAGATGCAAATTCCGAATACGGATTTACTACTCACGATATGATGCTTCAATTATATCCGCTTGAAGTTGCAGAGAAAGACGATACTTTAAAGTACGTAGGAGCTACATATTCACAAGACAATGATTCAATTTCCGACGGACTATCGCGCCAGGGCTTGAGAGTTATAACTTTCGGACCAATACTCAGACATAAACTGCTTCCTCTCCCTGAAATATTGGATCTTCTTTTGGATATGGGTACCTGGGGAATGGGAACTCCGGTTGAGATTGAATTTGCGGTTAATATTTCTGAGGATAAAGATAAACCAACCGAATTGGGACTTCTTCAAATGAGGCCTTTGGTTATCCATCGTGAACTTGATGAATTAAATATTGAAGACTTCGATTCAAAAAAATTAATTTGCCAGAGTAACATGGTCCTAGGCAACGGTGCAATAAACGATATTTATGATATTGTATTAGTAGATTATCATTTATTCGATAGAGCCAAAAGCAGGGATGTTGCAATAGAAGTTAGCCACTTTAACAATAATTTGATTAATGAATCTCGACCTTATCTTTTAATTGGGGTCGGCAGGTGGGGCTCACTCGATCCGTGGCTCGGCATTCCGGTTAATTGGGAACAAATATCCGGCGCTAAGGCTATTATAGAAACAAGCTTTAAGGAAATGTCGGTAGCTCCCTCACAGGGCTCTCACTTTTTTCAAAATATAACTTCATTTATGATAGGATACTTTACGGTAAATTCGCACAACGGATATATTGACTGGGATTGGCTTTTAACTCAAAAACCTCTGGAAGTAAAACAATATACCAAGCACTTAAGATTTGATAAACCGATTATAATTAAAATGAACGGACATAAAAATAAGGGGGTAATTTTAAAACCCGATTGATTAAAAAATATTTTAAAAGATGATGTAATAATATTTTTATTTAAACATTGTTCCTACAGGTAGTGAATAAATTAGGTAAGAATTAAAGGGTGAGAAAAATGACAAATGATAGCTCCGAAAATAATATTCTAGAAGTATGCCCTCATTGCGGACACAAACTCAGTCCATGGCAGCAAGTTTTGCTTAGAGTTGACCGTACTTTAACATGTAAATATTGCTGGTACAGAATTATTCTGGATAAGTTTGAACCCTCACCGGAAAAGTCAAAAGAAAAAGAAGAGAAAAAAAATAATGAAGGGAAATAATTATGGAATCCTATAATTCTTTTAAGGTAGCTCAACAGCAAATTCTGGAAGCTGCTAAAATCCTAAATCTAGACGAAGCGACCGTTCAGCTTTTAATTGAACCGCAGAGAGAACTGAATTTTTCTCTTCATGTTAAAATGGATAACGGTAAGTCAAAAATATTTAAAGGATACCGGATTCAATATAATTATGCAAGAGGACCTGCAAAAGGCGGAATACGTTTTCATCCTGACGAAACAGTTGATACGATTAGAGCGCTTGCCTGCTGGATGACATGGAAAACAGCAGTAGTAGACCTTCCGTTAGGCGGCGGAAAAGGCGGTGTCTGCTGCGATCCGAAATCGATGTCAATGCGTGAACTGGAAAATCTTTCGAGAGAATATATTAGGGCTGTTGCACCTTACATAGGAATTGATAAAGATATACCTGCGCCTGATGTGTATACAAATCCGCAAACCATGGCATGGATGATGGATGAATATGAAACAATTGTAAATAATCACCAGCCTGGAGTATTAACAGATAAACCTACTCAAGTTGGAGGCACCGAAGGAAGAAGGGATGCAACTGCTAGAGGCGGAGTAATAACCGTTCGGGAAGCATGCAAACTTTTAAATGTTGATCCTACCGGGAAATTTGCTATTCAAGGATTCGGAAACGCCGGACAAAGAGCAGCTTTGCTTCATCACGATATGCTTGGCGGAGGTAAATTAATTGCCGTAAGTGATTCGAGAGGCGCAATTTTTAATGCCGATGGTTTTAATTCCAAAGAATTAGTTATACATAAATTAAAAACCGGAACCGTATTGGGTTTCCCCGGATCCAAACAAATTCCACACGAAGAATTGCTTGAATTAAAAGTTGATGTACTTTATCCGGCAGCACTGGAAAATGCAATCTCCGAAACAAATGCAAAAAATGTTAAAGCTAAGATTGTGTGCGAACTTGCTAACGGACCAACAACTCCCGAAGCGGATTTAATTTTAAGTAAGAAAGGAGTGCATGTTATACCCGATATCCTGGCAAGTGCGGGGGGTGTAACCGTATCATATTTCGAAATGGTACAGGATAAATATTCTTTCTTCTGGGATGAAAATACAGTCCATGAAAGATTGGATAAAAAATTAACAAATGCTTACCATAGAGTTCACAAAGCGGTTAAAGAAAAAAATGTTCATCCGAGATTGGCAGCAATGGTGGTTGGTATTGCAAGAGTTGCAGAGGCATGTAAACTTAGAGGGTGGGTTTAGAACCCCACCCATTGCTTACGGTAATTTTTTGTTTATAATTTCAATCTTCGTTCATGACACTTATAATATTCTCCTTTATTAATTTGACAAATAATTATTTTTATCTTTAGTTTCATACGGACACTTCTTTAGAATAAATAAAATAGCTTAAAAATGCAGCAGTATGTTATAATAAAAGAGATAGTAATAATTCTTTTAGTTTCTATTCCGATAATATTCCTGTTTAAAAAAATTAACATCCCGAGTATTCTCGGCTTCTTAGTAACCGGGATGATTATTGGACCTTATGGCTTCAAACTAATCTCCAACCTTCATGATATAGAAGTTATGGCCGAGATAGGAGTTATTCTGCTGATGTTTACTATAGGATTGGAAGTATCCTTAGGAAAATTATTAAGAATGAAAAAAATATTATTCTTAATCGGATGCCTTCAGATAATTTTAACTATTCTTATTACTTCCCTTATTTTTTATTTGCTGAAAGTTCCCCTGTCAAATTCAATTTTTTACGGAATGCTTGTAAGTTTATCGAGTACTGCTATAGTGCTAAAATTACTTTCCGATAAAAATGAAATAGATGCACCGCATGGAAGAATCTCGCTTGTCATTCTCATACTTCAGGATCTTGCAATCGTTCCGATGCTTATTTTATTGCCCATCATCAGCGGGGGGAATAATCTGTCTGCTGTACAAATATTTATTCAGCTAATTTATGCGCTTGGTTTAATAGCAATAATAGTACTTTTAGCAAAAGTGCTTATGCCGAAAATTTTATTTCAATTAGCCAGGCTAAGAATAAGAGAAGCCTTTACAATTGGAGTTATATTCCTGTTATTAGGTACGGCATATCTTACTCACTCCATCGGTTTGTCGTTTGCAATCGGTGCTTTTATTGCCGGGCTTATTCTTTCGGAGTCGGACTTCAGTCACCAGATTACATCAGAAATTATTCCTTTGAAAGATGCATTCAACAGCATATTTTTTGTTTCAATCGGATTACTTTTAAATATTCAATTTGTACTTAACAATATTCTGATTCTTGTTTCAGTTACACTCGCTATTATAATATTAAAAACGTCAATTGTAACCCTTCTTGTAAAAGTTATAAAGTATCCTTTTCGTACGGCATTAATAACCGGTTTTGGAATTTCGCAAATAGGGGAATTTTCTTTTGTCCTTTCCCAGGCAGGCCTAAAATATAATTTAATAGGAAACGACTTTTACAATGCCTTTCTTGCAGCATCTATATTTACTATGCTGGCCTCCCCATTACTACTAAAGCTTGCACCTGCTATCGGATTTAAAGTTAATAATGTTATTAAAGCGGAAGGCAGTAAAAAAGAAGAATTAACAAATCATGTAATAATTGTAGGTTACGGGCTGAACGGACGAAATCTTGCAAGAGTTTTAAAAGAAACCGGGATCGATTTTGTTATTATAGAAATGAATCCGGAAACGGTAAAAACGGAAAAGCTGAAAGGTAAAAAATTAATTTTCGGAGATGTAACCAGGGAAGGCATTTTACAAGCGGCAGGAATTGAAAGAGCTTCATTAATTGTTTTTGCAATTTCAGATCCGTCAGCTTCAAGACGGGGACTTCAGCTTGCGAAAAGACTAAATTCGAAAATTCATACTTTAATTAGAACCAGGTTTACTTCTGAAATTAACGATTTAATTGCATTGGGTGCGGATGAGGTTATTCCGGAAGAATTTGAAACTTCTCTAAGAATTTTTACTAAAGTGCTTGAAATGTATCATATCCCTCGAAATGTAATAAATGAACAGGTAACTCTTTTAAGAGGTGAATCATATGGAATGATGAGAAGCGAAATCACTTCCGGAAGTACTAACTTAAATCTTGATAAAATACTGGCTGCCGGATTAACCGAAATATTCTATGTATCGGAAGACAGCAGCATTATCGGTAAGACTATGCTCGATATAAATCTTCGTGCTCTAACCGGTACAACCGTAATAGCTATTGTAAGGGAAAATCAAACAATAAATAATCCCGGCGGAAATGAAAAGATACAGTCCAAAGATACTCTTGTATTAACGGGAACTCATAAATCAGTTGATGAAGCAATTAATTTTTTAGCAGGTAATAAAATCATCTAAATATATAAACATGTTTATATATTCATAACTTTATTTTTTGCAAATTTTTAATATTTTATTTTATCAAGCCGTGCATTTTAAGCCATCTTGCGCAAGCTTCAGGCCAGGATGATTCGGTATCGTTATTTCTTCCTAGTCCGTAACCATGTCCTCCCCTTTCATACAAATGAAGCTCACACGGAATTTTATACTTTTTTAAAGCCTGCATATAATCGATGCTGTTCTGAACAGGTACTACATCATCATTAATCGACTGAACTAAAAATGCAGGAGGAGTATATTTATTAACCTGCAATTCATTTGAATACAATTTTACTAGTTCAGGACTTGGGTTCTTCCCTAGTAAATTAATTCTTGATCCAATGTGTGTAATAGCGGAATTCATGGAAATAACTGGATAAATAAGAATAGAAAAATCGGGCCGGGCACTGGTTGTATCTTCCGGAGTATAAACATTTTGGTTGTAATGCGTAGATAAAGTGGAAGCAAGATGTCCGCCTGCGGAAAAACCCATTATACCGATTCTATTTGGATTTATATTCCATTGCTTAGCATGACGTCTTACAATTCGAATTGCTCTCTGTGCATCCTGCAGAGGTCCTATCGTTTTGTTAATCATAATGGCTGTATCCGGTAAACGATATTTTAAAACAAATGCTGTTACTCCAAGCGTATTTAACCATTGCGCAACTTGTGAACCTTCATGTTTAATAGCCTCCAAACTGTATCCTCCGCCTGGACAAATAATAACAGCAGTGCCGTTTGTTTTTTCCTTTGGTGCAGGATAAAAATCAATAGTAGGATCTGCAATATTCTTTTCCCACGTCCAGCCCTGGCTTGAATCAATTATGACTTTATAAGAAGGATTAATTTTTGAGTTCGGAACCTTATTCCGCCACAGTTTTATAACATTGGTTTGTGCAGTTACAGTACTAAAATAAAACATTATACTAGCAATAAAGATTATGAGTTTAACCATTAGTTCACCTCTTTTAAAAATCTATTTTTTTAAATCGTGAGCAATAACTTCCGCCATTATTTTTGCGCCCTCTTCATTCGGATGAATTCCGTCAAAGAAATATTTCTCATCGCCGCTCATCTGGCCGTGAAGATCCATTACCGGAAGATTATTTTTTTCGGCTAGTTTTTTAATTATTGGAATTTCCCACTTTGTTAATGTCGAATCATTAATGGTCCATTTGGATTTGAATACCGGTACCGGGAGACAAACATAAATTTTCGGATTAGCTGGAATAGTTTTAAAGGTATCTATTAAAGCCTGGTAATCATTGGCAAAACTTGTTGAATCCCAGTTTTGAGTTTTGGTATCATTGGTGCCGAGCTGAACAATAATTATATCTGGCTGATAAGCAAACACATCGTAAAATTCTTTACATGTCCAATATGGGAAATCGCCTTTCTTTCTAAGAGTAGTAGCGCTTCGTCCTAAGTTTAAAACCGAGTAACCTGGTCCTAAAAGGCTATCCAGCACAACAGGGTACGATGTTTTACTTTGACATGCCAAACCGTATCCTTCGGTTATGCTGTCTCCAACGCAAGCTATTTTTGTAATGTTTGAACACGAAACAAACAACATAAGGAAAGGCAAGACAAAAATTATTTTGTACAGTTTCATAATATCAGCTTGATTATTTATTCCTAAAAGTTATTTGTAATAATTTAATTGCAGTGAAAGTCAAAACAATTAAAAGGCTTAATGAATATACGGGATTAATATAAAAAGCACTATTAATATTTAAAAGATTAACTTTTATAACCGAAACCAGTATAAAAAAAATTCCTATAATAATTTCATACACGAACCTTATTATATAATTAAAATCCTCATATGATCCCATAAGAAAAGATGTTAAAAAGACAAAGCCCGTAACTATACCTATTATTAAGTTCATTATGAATACATTGATAAATAAAGTTAATCTATTGAACAAAATGAATGCAGGAATCATCAATATCAGATTGAAAAATAATACTGTAATAAATATATAAATGACCTTACTTATAATGATTTTATTTTTCGACACTAGGAAAGTATATAGGAACTTAATCTCATTATTTTTTAATTCACGTAAATAAATTTGCGGAAAAAATATCATTGCAAAAAGCAGGTTAATTGAAATACCAAGTATTATCAAAATATTTTTTTCATTTTTCAAATAAGAAGGAAAGATAATGTATGCAGCTAGAACTATTAAAACCAGAGGTAATCGTAAAGCTAAATTTTTATAATTTGTAAGTAATTCCCTTTTGATTAATGCTTTTGTATTATTCAACATTTCAGTCCCCCGGAAAATATAAATAAGACTATCTGTTCTGTAGAATAAATTTACAATTAACAATGAAATTAAACAATTTTTGATTAGTTAATTTCATTGAAATATTACTTTTCTAAATGAGAAGCTTCTAATGAATAATTATAACAGACACCCGATGCTTTAAAAACCTTGAGTATCTAAACTCAAGTGTTCACATTCACAACAGATTTGTATCACTTCAATATTAACTAAGAATTGGTTAAACTTAAACAGGGATTTCAATTAAGTAATCTAAAAATTTAAATTCCGATTTACTTCAATTAAATTTCTATTAGGAAAAAACTAATGTTTAGCACTTTAAAATATAAAACAACTGTATTTTTATTACCCGTTATACTTTTATCAGCACTTTTTATTTCCGGCTGCGGCAAAAAGTTGCCGGAAGATAAAAGCATCGGAGATCAATCGTATTCATTAATTAACCAGGACAGCAGCAAAGTAATTTTTCCAGGTGCATTTAAAGGTAAAATTCTTGTTATGAGCTTTATTTATACTAACTGCCCCGATATTTGTCCGTTAACTACTCATAATATGCAGATGATTCAGGAACAAGTAAAAAAAGACAACATAAAAAATGTCCAATTTGTTGAACTAAGTTTTGATCCTACGCGCGATACCCCGTCTATATTGAAAGAATACGGAGATATAAGAAATATCGATTACAGCAATTTTGAATTCTTAACGGGGAAAAAATCCGTAGTCGATACTTTAATTCATCATATGGATGTAATAGCAATTCAAGGCGATACGACTTATACTAAAAGCCACCAGCCGGTTTATTTCTTTACTCACACCGATAGAATTACTTTGCTCGATCAAAACGGACGAATTAGGAATGAGTACCGAGGAAGTAAAACAAACATTGAAAAAATTGTTAACGATATTAAAACTTTAGGAGACTAATAAAAAATGATACTTATTCTTTCATTGCTTACAATTTTAAATTTTAATTCTCCCAAATTAAAAGTGGAAAATGCCTGGTTAAGACCAGCGGCAAAAGGCATGAATAGTGCAATGTATTTTAAAATCGTAAATAATTCCAGCAAACCCGATACTTTATATAAAGCAGCTTCTTCCACGGCAGAGTTAGTACAGATTCACGAAACATTTAAGAAAAACGGTTTAATGGGAATGCGTGAAGTGAAATTTATTGTAATCAAACCGCATTCAACTTTAACTTTCAAGCCCGGCGGCTACCACGTTATGTTTATTAAACTAAAAAAAGATTTTAAAGTAAAATCCAAAGAACAAGCTGAACTTTATTTTAAGGGTGCGGGAAAAATTGATATCAAAGCGGTTGTAAAGAAACAATAATTTGGTTTTTAAGAAAAAATAACAGTGCGATTATCGTAGACAAGAATTTTTCTTTGAATATGTAGCCATACGGCTCTTGATAAAACTACTTTTTCAAGATCTCGGCCTTTTCTTATTAAATCATGAATAGAATCGACATGACGGACCCTTACTACGTCCTGTTCTATAATCGGGCCTGCATCAAGTTCAGCAGTAACGTAATGGCTAGTTGAACCGATAATCTTCACTCCTCTATCGTAAGCCGAATGATAAGGCTTTGAGCCGGGGAATGCCGGGAGAAAGGAATGATGTATATTTATTATTTTGTTTTTATAATTAGAAACAAATTCACCGCTTAAGATCTGCATATATCTTGCAAGAACAATAAAATCTATTTCCTTTTCATTCATTAATTCCAGTTCAAGTTTTTCTTGTTCAATTCTATTTGCTTTATTTACAGGAAATATTTTAAATTCAACTTCGAATTTTTCAGCAACGGATCTTAGCTTTTCGTGGTTGCTTATAATTAAAGGAATGTCGACATTCCATTCGCCTGAAAAACTCCTGGAAATTAAATCTAATAAACAGTGTGAATATTCAGAGACAAAAACTGCCATCTTTAATTTTTCATCCGAGAAATACAATTTCCAGGTCATCTCGAATTTTTCCCCTATACTTTTATCAAACTCATTACCGATTAATTTATCCTCAATTGCAAAAGTATCAACTTCCCATTCTACCCTCATAAAGAAAACTTTTTTCTCCATATCAACATGCTGGTCGAGATAAATAATGTTACCGTTATTTTTCCCGATAAAGTCGGTAACAGATGCTACTAATCCTTTTCTGTCGGGACAATGAATAAGCAAAATTGCCGACCTGGGTTTATTCTTTGAAGTTTGTATATTGTTCATAATACTTTCAAATAAGATTTTTGATTATAAATAGAAATTACAAAAAATGCGATAATTAACATTGCCGGATTCATAAAACATTCTTATTTATCCATAAGTGCCGTGCTTTCGGTTAAAGATTTATTCTTTTCATGGACATTATTTTTAAATTGACACTGTAAGCGTCAGATATAGAAGGTCGGGACAACGTCCCGACAAATAAGAATAGGAAATTTTTAAAGTACTCTGAAAGAGTTAAATAAACGAATTACGTAACTTCAATTAAAAATAAAATATATACTAAACCTTTCCAATCCACCCTTTATCATTTTTAATAAAAGCATTTCTAATTTCACTATAAATTTCATCCGGTAGAGGTCCTTTGTTTATAGCTTCAAGATTACTTTTCAAGTGATTTATATTTGAAGTACCCGCAATTACGGAGTTTACTCCGTTTGTATGAGCGGCAAACCTAAGCGCTGCCTCATTCCAGTCTATTCCTAAATCAAGATTCATTTCCTTCCATCTAACCCAGTATTCTTCGCAGTATTCTCCATATGGTCTTTTAGTAAAACTCCAGGGTATATTTGCAAGGGGACGTTTTGCAATTACACCGATTCCCTTTTTTTTTGCGGCTGGCAGAATAGTCTCAATATCTCTCTGGTCGGTTATATTGACGGAAGTCTGTATTCCTTTAAACATTTCGGATTCAACTGCAAATCTTAACGCTTCGTTTTCTCCGGAATAAGCAGCGATACGAATTTTGCCTTCTTCAACGGTTTTATTCAAAGCATAAATTACTTCACTGTTTGTTAATGTTTCTAGCGGACATGAATGAAGATGAACTATATCGATGTAATCTGTTTTCATAATTCGAAGAGCTTCATTAACTCCGGCAATAACACAGTCGTAAGTCCAATCGTTATATCCCGGAATTCCATAGCCGACCTTTGTGGATAGAATATATTCATTCCTTCTGTGTGAAATATATTTCCCGATTCTCTCTTCCGCCAAACCATATCCCCTGGCCGTGTCTATTAAATTTATTCCAAGGTCAAGCACAGAATTAAGAAGAACCGAGACTTCATTTTCGGCTAACTCATTTCCGCCTATATGTCCGGCACCAAATCCGAATAAAGAAACTAAAATACCGCTGCCGCCGAAATTTCTTTTTTCCATTTGATAAATTTTTAATTTGTGAATTGGATATACAAAGATAGTACAGACAGAAGATAAACGAAACCAAAAAATTAATTCAAAGGTACTAAGTATTTCCTATTAAATTCTTCCACTGTTTTTCCTTGAACATAAAGTACGGTAATAGTAATATCATTTTTAAATTTGGCTGCATGCAGACCTACGAATCCGTTATTAAACGACCAGTAAAATTCCGGTCCGCGATATTTTCCATAATTATTTTCTTTTATCCAAACCGAAGAAGAATCTGTATCTGTTGCTACTTTAAAATCCGGTTTACCGTATTCGTTTATTAAATAATTTTTTAAGCTTATAAAATCTTCACGGAATGATGGCCCGGATTCTATTGAATATAAACCGTCAACAAGTTTATCATTATTAAAATTATAATCTATCCTTGCACTAAACCCTGCAATTGTTCCTTTATAGCATAATGCTTCTACACCGAAACCTGAAAATTCCTGCAAGTAGTAATCACTAACCATAGATTTAACCTGGATTTTTGAAGCTCCCCATTCAATTCCCCTGAAGTCTTTAAGGACACTGTCTTTGTTTGATTTATTCTGTGCAGAATTCGATGAAAAGAATAAAGAAATTAGAATTATTGTAAATGCTAATTTCATTTCCCTAATCCCAAATTTTATTTAAGAACAATGTAATAAAAAATATGGAATAGTGAAATTGAAATTTATATACAAATTAAAGTTATGGAATAACTAATCAGCAATAACCTTACTCTTAATCTTACACTTTATCTTAATCTTATTTTACAACCGGTTTAAGAGTAAGATCAAGATTAAGATTAAAAAAATGCATAAGACATTTTTCCATTTAAATCAACCCGGCAGTTTTTAAAATGAATAATCCCAGAGTAATTGTAACTATCGAACCGAGAGTTGTAATCAATACAATGTTGCCGGCAAGCTTTCCGTTTGATCCCATTGCTTCAGCCATTATATAGCTGGCGACTGCCGTGGGGCATCCGAACAAAACAAAGATAATAGCCAGATCGTCTCCTTTATAGCCGAGTAAATAAGCTCCGTAGGTTACCAGCGCCGGAAAGATTATTATTTTAAGTAAAGTAGAATAGAACGCTAATAGAGAACCTTTTTTAATATCATTAAAATTTAATGTTGCACCGATATTAATTAATGCTAACGGAAGAGCGATATCGGCAATATATCTTCCCGTTTCTAATAACACAGGGTGAATTGGAATACTAAAAAAAGCGAACGGCAAAGAAACAAGCACCGCCAGGATTAAAGGATTCCGAATTATCTCAAGTAAAGTTGAATTAAGATTTAAATGTTTCTCTTTTCTTAAAGGTACGGTTAAAGCAATTACCGCCAGAGTATTGTACAAAGGAATCATAAAGACTAAAAACAATGAAGCTTTTCCAAAACCGATTTTTCCAACCAAGCCAGATAGAATTGCAAGTCCGACAATTGCATAATTACTTCTAAAGCTTCCTTGAATAAATACGCCTCTATCCTTTCCGTTATGAATAACGGGCAGTGAAACAATCCAGCTTACTGCAAAGGCAATAAGTGTCCCTAAATAAATATATCCTATCTGACCGATCTCAAATACTTCGGCGAAGTCGAGGTTATATAATTCAAGGAAAATTAACGCAGGCAGTGAAACCGAAAAAACTATTTTTGAGGAAATTTTTATAAAGTTGTCGTTTATTATACCTATTGCTTTAAGCAGATACCCCACGGCAACAATTAAAAAGACAGGAGCTACAATCCCGAAAGTAAATACAAGGTTTTCCATAAATGAATTAAAACAAATATTCTAAAATCTTTATACCCCAAAATATAACAAGTATATTAATATTAGAATTGCTGAAAACAAAATTTGTAATTGATATTTTGGGCTGCATCTTAAAAATAACACTTTTAAAATTTAGGATACCTATGACAAAAATAATATTACTGTTGATAATTATTCCCATTTCATTATGCGCTCAGGAGAACCAAAATAATGACACCTCTTCCGGAGGAATTGTCTACGGTGAAAATTTTGCGTTTTTTGTTAAAGCACCGGATGGTTGGATACTTGATAATAACAGTGGTGTAAGTCAAGGCCTTGATGCCGTATTCTACCCAAAAGGAAGCAGCTGGGATACTGCAATTACCGTAATGTATGCAAATGGCACTGATATCGACTCTACTGAAAACTTAGAAAATTTTATAAAAGATGATATAGAAACTTTCCATAAAAATCATCCGGGCATTAAAACCGTTAAATTGGATTCGATTATAATTGGGAAAAATGCAAGGGTAGCGGAAATAATAAAATTTTACGGCGGGTCATACATCAATTATGAATCTGTTGCGTATATCAAAGAGAAAAAAAATGTATCGATAATTGTAATGAGTTCCAGAAAAGAAAAACAATTTGAGATAAATTATCCAAAGTTTGTAGAACTTGTAAAGAGCTATTTATACATTGGTGATAATGTAACTATCCAAAACTAAACATAGTGCTGACAGTTCAGTTTGTTATATAAATCAGTGATACAAAATCTAATTTACATTTTTGCTTTTAATATTGTTTTTTATAATCAAAGAATTAATCCTCCTGAACTTTAAAATTTAATTATCAATCAACTTATAGATTAAAAAACAGCTTATTACAATTATATTAATTTTAGAATTAATGCTTGATTAAATTGTATTAATTTTTAAAATTGAAGCGCCAAGCGGAATTGGTTCTGTAAAAAAAATAAAAAAATTATTTCTTCATTACCGGTTATAATAATTACCAGGAGTGAATTATGCCCAGCCGTATACCCAAAACATTAATTATCGGAATTGGTACAACCGTAATTGTACTTGTATTAATATTTTTATTAACAAGCCTTCCTGCGGGCGGTAAACAACCGGATACTTCAAAGGTTTCTTTCGGCGGTGCGGATAAATGCGCCGCTTGTCATAAAAGAGTAACGCCGGATATTGTAAATCAGTTTGCAAAGAGTACTATGGCAAAATCGGGTGTAAGGTGTACCGACTGCCACGTGGTTGATAGATCGAACCCGATGGGAAAAGAGCATGAAGGATTTTTTATAACCGCTTCTCCCACTCCCAAGCAGTGTGCAAAATGCCATCCCGCGGAAACCAAACAATTCGAGCACAGCCGCCACAGCGGTCCTGCATGGATGGCGTTAACAGGTTTTTCGGATTTCACCCCGGCTCAGAAAAAAGAAGTAGAAAAGATACCCGAAGTAAACCGAGGTAAAAACGGAATAGTAACGGCAACAAGAAATGCACTGTTCGATATTGAAGGCTCTTCCGTTACGCCGGCTGCATGTCAGTCGTGTCATTCCATAGGCAAACCGAATGAGGACGGCAGTATTGGCAACTGCAATAAGTGTCATCTTCGCCATGAATTTTCATTAGCTCAAGTAAGAAAGCCTGAAATTTGCGGTCAATGCCATTTGGGGCCGGATCACCCGCAAATGGAAATTTATCATGAGTCTGCCCACGGAGTTATGTATCAAACAGATGGCTCCAAATGGAACTGGGATCAAAAACCCGGAAGGCTGACACCCAAAGATATGCCCGCACCAACATGTGCAACCTGCCATATGAGCGGGTTAGGAAACCAGGGAACTACTCACGATGTCGGACAACGATTATCTAAATTTTTATTTGCGGCAATTTCCAAAGACAGGCCGAATGCTTTTGAAGGACGAGAAGCAATGAAAGCAATTTGCGCAAACTGCCATTCTTCAAATTTTATTGATCAGCAATATGCTAAAGCAGACAGTGTAACCAGACTTATTAATTCCAAAGTAGAAGAGGCATCTTTAATTTTGCAGGGCCTGGTTAAAGACGGTATAATTACAAAAAAACCTTTCGCAACAAAAATAAGTTTTGAAGCATTCGATTTATGGCATTATTACGGGCGGTCGGCAAAGTTCGGCGCTTACATGCAAGGCCCGGATTACGTTCAATGGCACGGCATCTACCCGCTTCTTAAGCAATTAGCGATTATAAAAGAAGAGGCAGCAAAGCTCCGCAAAGAGCATCAAATAGGAGCTGCGAAATGAACGATATAAAAATATTACATCTTTCAAAA
>CAZHBJ010000009.1:27279-46649 GCA_964530445.1 uncultured Ignavibacteriaceae bacterium | reverse complement strand
TTTTTATTATTTCTTCAAGAAATTTTTTCCGTCCTACGTCTAAGGTACCCACTTTTTCCCTAAATTGTTATTGAATCTAAAATTTAATTCTTTTGAAACTTTATTAGTTTTGTTCCTAATTTATTTTGACCATCCCCATCTGGAAAAATGATCAATAACAGCGTTGCTAACCGTTAATGTTCCTGTTTTTACGTTAGTTCTTACACGGCTGTATTTTGCCAGAATTTTAGAACCATCGGCAGCAAAGTAATAGAATTCAACATCATTCGAATCAAGGTTAAGTGATTTCAAATCCAAACCTCTAAGAGCAGCACTAAAATGTAAATTTTTATCAAATGTCATACTTGGACTAAAAGTAACAGATGCTGTAGAAGGATCAATGGTTATTGAAATATCCACTTTACCTTCGAAAGCATTTTTAGGAATTCTTAACACTGCAAATGCATGAATATCACCGCTTTTTTGATTCAAAACGATTACATCGCCTTTTTTACCGTTTACCGTTTGTGTAATTGTAAATGCAGACTCATTAGAAGTTACCTTCGCGGAAAATTTATTCAGAGAAACCGAATTAGAATTTTGAGTTGTTACTGGATTAGAACCTGGATTCGTTCCTAAATCCGAACATCCGGCAAATATTAAGCCTGCTACTGCTGCTAGTAAAAATATTTTTTTCATATTAGTGTCCTTTGTTTATTGTATACATTTATTTAAGCAGATCGTTATCAATCCATTAAGCAATTACCTTAAATCTTTATATACTATTCAACCGATGTGCCAGATTATTTTCATCTAAATTGAATAATATTGAATATTTTGAAATTGAGTTATGGTAATAATTACATTAAGTTATTGTAGAATTTACACTTGTTATTAAATAGTTAGATAAAAAAATTTATAGTCGACATTAAATTGAGTGGTGATGTTTAATTAAGAAGATGATTTTATTACTTTTGCAAAAAAAGTATTCATGAAAGTAAAACAGTCTCTCACCTTACAGAACAGATAGGTTGTTTTGCATGGATATGAAATTAAAGTTTAATATTTGAGTAACTTTAATTGATTTTTTATACTTTGAATATGTGCTAATTATTTGGACCATCCCCATCTGGAAAAATGTTCAATTATTGCATCATTAACACTCAATTTTTTTAGTATTACATCTGCACTTACTCCATTGTTCTGAACATTTACTTTTGGCCCTTTAGCAGGGAAAAAATAAAATCCGACATCTTTAGAATCTAAATTCATAGCTTTTAAATCTAAACCTAGAATATATGCGTTTAGAGTTAACGGATGTTTAAAATTCATTTTGGGACTGAATTTTATTGATGCCGTTGATGGGTCAACAGATATTGAAATATTAACCGAACCATCAAATGCATTTCTTGGAATATTTAATAACGCAAATACATGAATTTTTCTATTCCTCCGATTTAATAGAATTCTTCCCCCTATATTTCCATCTATATTTTTATTAATAGTAAAATGAAAATCTTCAAATTGAGAACTTTTATTAGGTTTTGGGAAATTTCCATTAAGTGGCATCAAGGTGGACTGTGTGGAAGTTATCTGATTTGGTTGAGTGGATGTTACCGTATTTGGTTGAGTAACTGCTACAGGATTTGTGTTATGATTTGTGCCTGAATCGAAACATCCAATAAAAATCAGACCAGCAATAACAAAAAGCAGCATATTTTTTTTCATTAAAGACCCTTTTAATGTGTACAGAATTAATTGATTGGATCAATATTGTATAAAGATTCAACAATTCTCTTTATTAACATTCAAATAATCACAATCAATATGCCAAACTAATTTCTTGCAAATTGAGAAGAATTAGGTATTTCTAAATTAAATTGGAGTAATTATTACATTAAGTTATTGTAAAATTTTACTATTTAATTGTGAAGTTAGTTTATAAAATTTGATGGGTTATTTAAGTTATTACAAAATAAAAAGATGATACACTATAATGGATATTGGTGTAGACTTGTGAAAAAGAATATTTTTATGATCAGACAAATTATCATTTAAGTAATGCAATCATAAAATGAAGATTATTTTACGATTCTTGAAATAGCCTTAAATTCATCAGTTCCGCTTACATTAAGCAATTCAAATAATATAGCCTCAGTTGTAGTAATTTCAGCTCCGTGTGCCCTCATTCTATCTAATGCAAATTTATAATCGGTTTCTTTTCTGGATGAAACAGCATCCGCTGCTACATCTACTTGAAATTTATTGGCTAATAAGTCCAGAGTAGTTTGTTGTACACAAACATGAGATTCAATACCGGCTATTACTATCTGAGATATATTGTTATTTTTTAGACTAACGAAAAAATTATCAGCACCAAAACAACTGAAACTTAATTTTTGAATCGCAGTTATACCCTCAAGTTCTTTTCGCAATGGGGCTGATGTTTCGCCAAGTCCCTTAGGGTATTGTTCGGTATAGAAGATAGGGATGTCTAGTATCTTAAATCCTTTAATAAGCTTTATTGAATTTTGAATTACCTGTCCGGGGTTGTTCATTACTTTTAATATTTTTTCCTGAATATCGATTAAAAGCAAAGCAGCCTTTTCCCTGGATAATATTTTTACGTTTCTTTCGATTGTTGAATCCATACCATCTCCTGAAAAAACCCTAATAAATGGGGTCCATACCATATTTACCGCAAGCATACATCATAAGTATTGATGTCAAATCAATTAAAGCTTTTTTTTGATCATCGGAATAAATAACCAAATCATATACTTCGGCAACAAACTGCATATTGGTTAATATTTTTTTTAACTCAGTATAAGAGGGTGTACCATGCCAATTAGCAACTTGTTTAATAATTAAATTTTCATGTCTTCTTAAAAATTCCGTAAAAGAAATTGTCTTCTTTGAAACCGGAGTTTGCGGGCGGCATATATTTATTAAATCGTTAAAATATGTATCCCATTTTTTTGCCAATTCTTTATTCCTATCGCGCATTACGTATTTGGCTTTTTCCAAGGAAAATTTTGCTTTGGTTGAAGGCTTAACATTTGGAGTAAGGGCATACCCGTCATAGCTGGTGTAGCCGGTTTCATCATCAATGTATTTCCATCTTTTCAATAGCTGCTTTTCAGATAGGATTACAATTACTTTATCTAGAGCGCTGTCAACAACAATAAATTTATTTTGCTGTTCGTTAATTACTGTAAACCAATGTTCCCAGTTATCAACACTTAAAATGCAGGGCAGTCCTTGTTTTAAGTGTGAACTTAAAACCTTTACAGCTTCATTATTAGTTTCCCGTCGGAAATATTTCATTTTACAATCAAAGCTCTTTGCTGCTTTTGCCAAACCTATTTCGTCCGTACCGTACCACCATGTACTTCCTGCTCTTTTACCTATTTCCCTTTCATTCTCAAATCGGCCTAACATAATCAGAGCATATTTAAGTGCAAAAGGTCCGCATTGATATTTATATGGCTGGGGATAAAAACTCATAATTTTATAAAATTTTAGTGCTTAATTTAATTAATAGTATTGACTAAATCATCAAGTAAATTTTGTCGGGAGAGGGATTTTATTTATTTTTAAAATAATATATGAAAGAAAATTTAAAAGTTGCAGTTATTTTTAATGAAGCGAATCCCGATTTTTATGTTAAATCGCTGGATCATGAAACCAAAGAACTGAACTTTACCCCGTATTTTGAGGTTGAAGAACTAACTCCGATTGAGGAATATGAACTCCTTGCTAAAAGGCTTTCTAAATCCGGAGGATGTACCGCTTATCCTTTGAATATTAAAGATGATCTTGACTTACTTCTTAAAGATTTAAAGAAAAACAAACCTGATGTGGTTTTTAATTTTGTCGAAATTTTTAAGGATAATTCCAGACTGGAAATGAATGTAGTCGGATTATTAGAACTTCTTGGAATTCCATATACCGGTGCTCCCCCTATGGCTTTGGCAAATTGTCAAAATAAAGTGTTGGCAAAAAAGATTTTAAATTCCGTAGGAATAAGAACACCTAAATTTTTAGTAGTTAAAAAATATGCCAGAACATATAATAAAGGATTAAATTATCCATTAATAGTTAAACCTGCATTTGAAGACGGAAGTGTGGGAATTGAAGAAGAATCTATTGTTCATAACTCGAAACAGCTAAAAGCTCGAGTAGAATATATTTTAAAATATTTTATTCAGCCTGTTTTGGTTGAAGAATTTATTGAAGGCAGGGAATTAAATGTGGCAGTTCTGGGAGATAAAAAGCCGCGAGTTCTTCCGATAAGTGAAATTGATTTTACTGAAATGCCCGATTATCTTCATAATATTGTGAGTTATCAAGCTAAATGGGATCCGCGGCACGAAGCTTATCATAAAACAATACCGAATTGTCCGGCTGTTTTATCTAAAAGAGTAGAAAATAAAGTTAGGGAAATTGCGATTGCAGCTTTCCACGCTATGGGTTGCAGAGATTATACAAGAGTTGATATGAGGTTGAGAAATAATAAGGAAATTTTTGTTTTGGAAGTTAATCCTAATCCTGATCTTACCGAGGGAGTCGGTTTTATGCGTTCGGCTAAAACTGCAGGTTATTCATATGAGAGAGCGCTAAAAAAAATTATCAGCTTTGCCTGGAATAGAAGAAGGAAAAGTTGATTAATTTATGGAAGTTATAAAATATCTTGTAGACTTATTTCTTCATCTTGATGTTCACCTTCAGCAAATAATTGCTCAGTACGGTACGGTAACTTATGTTATTCTTTTTATTGTAATCTTCGGGGAAACGGGATTAGTAATTACACCTTTTCTTCCGGGAGATTCTCTTCTCTTTGCAGCGGGAACCTTTGCAGCTAAAGGATCATTCAATATCCATTTCCTTTTTATACTTTTGGTAGTAGCAGCTGTTCTTGGAGATACCGTAAATTATTGGATCGGTCATTATGTCGGTCCTAAAGTTTTTGAAAAAGAAAAAGTGCGATTTTTGAAAAAAGAATATCTGGAACGGACTCATAAATTTTTTGAAAAGTACGGAGGTAAAACAATCATCCTTGCCAGGTTTGTTCCAATTGTAAGAACATTTGCTCCATTTGTAGCTGGGGTAGGGAGTATGTCGTATCCAAAATTTATAACATTTAATGTTATCGGCGGTGCGTTGTGGGTGGCTTTATTTACTTACGGCGGATATTTCTTCGGGAATATTGAAATTGTTAAAAATCATTTTTCAATTGCCATAATGGTAATAATTTTGATTTCCCTTATACCAGGTTTTGTTGAGTATTTTAAACATAAAAGCGCGTCTAAAAAATCTCGAACAGAAACATAACTTTTTAATAAATCCGCACTTAAGTTATATCTTTTATTATCTCAATTACGCCGGTCAAATTTTTTGCGGTATAATTCGGTTTAATATTCATTTCATTATTAAGCGGGAATTTAGTTTTGCCTGTAAATACCAAAATCCCTTTCCCGCCTAGTTTTTGTGAACCAACAATATCTGTTTCCAAATCATCACCTACCATATAAAAAGAATCCCCGTTATTATATCCTAAATAATCAAGTGCGGAATTAAAATAAATTTCAGAAGGCTTGCCGATAAGAATTGATTGTTTGTTTGTTGCATATTCAATAGCAGAAATAAATGCCCCGGCATCCAAAACTAATCCTTTGCCGTCCGGATTCCAAAATTTATTTTTCTGTAAAGCAATAATATCTGCACCTTTCATTACCGTTTGAAAAATTTTATTTAATACTTCGTATGACCATTCTCTTCCAATATCTCCGATAACAACTGCATCCGGGTTTGTATCATCAATAAAATCTTTAAATAAACCTTTAATAGTGTTGTCACAATAAACAGATATCTTTAATTTATTTTTCTTTACATACTGCAATGCCGCATCAACAGTTGTCATTGCGTTAACATCAAAATTAATGCCGTTTTGCTTTAAAAACAGCTTGATATCATTTGAAGTGTTTAGGGTTGAGTTACTAATAATATAGTGAGGAATTTTTTTATCTTTAAGAATGGTTAGAAATGCTTTGGCATCATCTGCTATGCTTTTACCTATCCTGATTATTCCGTCGAAATCTATTAGGACAAATATTTTTTTTATTCCTTGCATTGATGCAAATAGTATGGCGGTTCAATTAAATGAACCGCCTGATATGATTAAACTTCCGCCTTTGCAAGAACCGGGAATTTGATCTTTGCAAATTCAAATGCACCGAAGAAAATACCGGCATAAAAAAGATCACCTAATACAGAATAACTGAAAAACGGAATTGCAGCTACATAACTTTCAGCTAAGCCTGATAAAGTCATTGGGTACATTGTTCCCATCATCCAAACAGCAAAGTTGGTAACAATAAAAAACAATACGGATGAAGAAATAACAGCCAAAAATATGTTTGATATTTTTTTGCTCTTTCTTAAACTGAGGCCTATCACTACTACAGCTGCAAAGCTAAGATAGACAGCCCACATTGTTGAATGAAATCCTAATATAAGATCCGAAATAAACATTGCCGCTAAAGGAACCATAAAAGCTAATTTTTTATTAGAAAAATATGCGCCGCCGAATAATGCCATAGCAGCTACGGGAGTAAAATTCGGGTAATGGGGTACAAGTCGCAGTGCAGCAGCAAACAATACCATGCAAGTAACTGCCAGGAAACGAGGATTAATTAGTTTTTTGTCCATATCTTCTCCTTAAGTTCAGTTGATTTAATTTTTATTATTTCTTAAAAATATTTTTAGCTTCTTTTATTGATTTCCATCTGACTAATTTAGTTTTATTTAAATTAAAATTCATTACAATAATTTAAAAATTTAGCTTAACACCTAAATAAGCCGATAAACCGGGAGTAGCATAACCGAATATTTCTTCATAGTATTTGTTAAACAAATTATTAACTCTTCCGTAAAGCTCAATTATATCGGAAATATGGTATTTCCCGGATAAATTTACAAGTGTGTATCCGCCTAATGTAATACGATGTGCCGGGTAATAAGAAAAATCTTTATCATATCTTTTACCGACATAAGTAATTTGAAATCCCAAATTTAGTTTTTGGGTTAATTCGTAATTAACATCTGCACTGTATTTGTTGCTTGGTCTTCTAAGCAGTGCAAGATTAGAATCCGGTGACCCAATACTTTTATCCTTAGTATTAGTATATGTATAATTGAGTGTAAGATCTAATCTTTTGTAATTATTTAAAGTAAAATATACCTCAACGCCATTAGATTCGGCACGATTCAAATTAATTTCTTTAAAAGTATTTCCGTCATAACTAAAAAGGTCTTTAAACCGGGTGCTAAAATAATTAATTCCGAAGACTAAGTTTTCCTGCCAAAAATATTGTTCGATGCCCGCATCCCAGCCTGAGCTTTTTTCAGGTTTCAAATTAGGATTTCCAAATGACGGATCAAATAAATAAAACAAAGAGGGAGTTTTAAAGGCAGTTCCGTAAGTTGCCTTAAACTTTGTACCTGTTTCAGATATGAAATATGCCGGAGCAACTCTGTATGTTATAACAGAGCCAAACCTATTATGGTGATCATATCGAATACCAAAAGAACTGAATAAACTATTTAAAATTTTAATTTGTTGCTGTAAAAACACTCCTGCTATCTCATCCTTTTTTGAAGGGAACGAACTGGTAAAGGGACTGGAATCAAAGTAATTTGATACGGCTTTTTCCTGTCCGTAATTGAATCCGAATGTGGTCGTATTATTCCCCAAAATATTTAAGTTATTTATCCATTCGAATTTAAGTTTATTACCGTTATAAATACTTGAGGACGATAGGGGATTATAAATAGATGTTGAATCAAAAGAATATTCCCTTACATTCTTCATAAAATTAATTCCGAATGTTTGTGACCATAAATTATGGAACAACGATAGTTTCCCTTCCAACCTGAACGATAATTCTTCCAGCTTATATTTGTAAGTGGGATCGTCGCCGTAAAATCCTCCATGCTGATCTAAATCTGTGTTTGCTTTTGTATACCTTGAATAAAAATTCAATATAAAATTTCTATTAAAATTATAGCCTAATCTTGAGGAAAGGTTATAGTTTTTTGTGCCGTCTTTTTCTTTATTGCCGTAAATTTTAGACGCTGAAGAAAATCCTCCGCTGCTGAATCTGCTTCCGGTAATTGAGTAATTGAAATGTTTAATCGCTCCGTTTAATCCGAGTAAACCTTTTAAAGTATTGTAAGAACCGCCTTCGCCTAAAATAAAAAATTTTGGTTTCCCATATCCTTTTTTTGTTATAATATTAATTACACCTGCAAGTGCATCGGAACCGTATAAAGTGCTCTGCGGTCCGCGAAGTATTTCTATCCTTTGAATATTATCAACCGGAAGATCAGCAAAGTCAAAAACATTATCCAGGTCGTTCGGCATATTCATTGAGATCCCGTCAATAAGTACTTGTGTATCGCTTGCATCGGAACCTCTTAAATAAATATTAGCTAAAGATCCGGGGGCGCCTTGTTGAGTAAAGCTTAAGCCGTATTGATCTTTTAGTAAGCCAAAAACGGTCTGCCTGCAGCTTTCTGCAATTTGACTTGAATCAATTACGGAAATAGAGCTTGCAGTTTCAAGTTCGGGCAATTTTGTTCTTGTTGCTGTAACCACAACATCGGAAAGCCGGTATACTTTTGTAGAATCTTTTTTTTGTGCGGACAATAATGAAAAGGGAAGAAGAAAAACGGAAAAGAGAAAAACAAATTTTTTTAAATCCATTGAAGTTACTCCTAAGTGATAATAAAAAAGGTTGTAACTTCGTGGGTTAAAAGGAAAGCTTAATCGAAAATAAATTTCGTTAATCTAACCCTTCCCGCGAAGGCTGATTAAATGTATTTTACGGCAGGTCTCCTGGCTTAAAGCAACTTACAATACCTTCCCATCCAAAACAGACAGTGGCTTTTAATTATAAGTTATCGCTTCTTACAGTTGCGCGACAGCGCCGGATTTCAACCGGCTTCCCTATTCTTCCCGTTTCTTATCGGGACACCGTAAATATTTTTAAGAACTGCCTAAAGTTAATAAAAATAAAATTTAATGCAACTTCAAATTTTTTAGTAATAAGATAACTTGGATTATTTGAAATAGCATAATTCTTTTCTTTACTTAATCTTTTTTAATTTTCATTAAATTGATTTTATAATCTTTATTTAATAAGTTTCATAAAATAATATTGTTGAATTCTTTATCTTAGGTTTCCGACCTTTGAAGCATGTCTATATAAAACATACCAAATTTAATAGAGGGGGATATCATATCCCAGAACTGGTAAATTATAATTATACTTCAAGGATTGGTATCTCTCTAAAACAGTTTTCTAAAGGAGAAAATTAATGGGTTGGTTTTGGAAATTCTTCAATTCATCAATCGGTAAAAAAATATTTATGGCCGTTACCGGTGTTTTACTGATACTTTTTATAATCTTTCACCTAATAGGCAACCTTACATTATTTTGGGGTGAAAAAGCATTTATGAGTTATGCAGGTACTCTGGAAACATTTAAACCGATTGTAAGAGTAATTGAAGTAATATTAGCTGCAATTTTTATATTGCATATCATTAACGGGGTAAGATTATGGCTTTCAAATAAAACAGCAAAATCAAAAGATTATGCCGTAAACGCAAAGTCAAAAAATTCCGATATATTTTCCAGGACGATGATTTGGTCGGGAAGTATAGTTTTTATCTTCCTTGTAATTCACTTACAGACTATTTGGTACCCTAATAACTTCGGCGGAAGCTCTGAAGAATTGTATACCATTGTTACCGGGTTATTCTCAAATGCTGTTTACGCCTGGTTTTATATTGTCGCCATGGTTCTTCTAGGATTTCATTTGAATCACGGCTTTCAAAGTGCATTCCAAACATTCGGATGGAATCATAAAAAATATTTTAGCTTTATACAATTAATAGGTACTATTTACTCTATAATAATGGCGGCCGGTTTTGCTTCGCTGCCGATATACTTTTTATATTTTCATGGGAGATAACAAATGGAAAAACTAGATTCTAAAATTCCGGCTGGACCGATAGAGAGTAAATGGACAAACTATAAGTTTAACTTGAAATTAGTTAACCCGGCAAATAAAAGAAAATACGATATTATCGTTGTTGGTACCGGGCTTGCAGGAGCATCGGCTGCAGCTACTTTAGCCGAATTGGGTTATAAAGTAAAATCATTTTCATTCCATGATTCACCCCGGCGTGCACACAGTATTGCAGCTCAAGGCGGAATAAATGCCGCTAAAAATTATCCGAATGACAACGATTCTATTTTTAGATTATTTTATGATACAGTAAAAGGCGGCGATTTCCGTGCCCGCGAAGCTAATGTGTACCGTCTTGCCGAAGTCAGTAATAATATTATCGATCAATGTGTAGCGCAGGGCGTTCCATTTGCCAGGGAGTATGGCGGATTACTTGATAACCGTTCTTTCGGCGGCGCTCAGGTTTCAAGAACGTTTTACGCAAGAGGCCAAACAGGCCAGCAGCTTCTTTTAGGAGCTTATAGCGCTCTTAGCAGGCAAATCGGTAAAGGTTCGATTGAAATGTTCTCTAGACGGGAAATGCTTGATCTTGTTGTTATTGACGGACAAGCAAGAGGCATTGTTGTTAGAAATTTATTAACAGGCGAAATTGAAAAATATTCTGCTCATGCTGTTGTGCTTGCAACCGGCGGATATTCAAATATATTTTTCCTTTCTACCAATGCTATGAATAGTAATGCCACTGCTGTTTGGCGGGCTCATAAGCGCGGCGCTTTTTTTGCTAATCCATGTTATACGCAAATTCATCCTACTTGTCTGCCTGTTCATGGAGAAAATCAATCCAAGCTTACATTAATGAGTGAAAGCTTAAGGAACGACGGCAGAGTTTGGGTATCCAAGAAAAAAGGCGATACGCGAAAAGCAAAAGATATTCCCGAAGAGGATAGGGATTATTATCTTGAAAGAAAATATCCTTCGTTCGGAAACTTAACGCCGAGAGATATTGCATCGAGAAGTGCAAAAGAAGTTTGTGATGAAGGTAGAGGTATTCAAGGCGGTGAAGCAGTTTACCTGGATTTTGCCGATGCTATAAATCGATTAGGTGCAAAAGCTATCGAAGAAAAGTATGGAAACCTATTTGAAATTTATGAGACAATTACGGGTGAAAATCCATACAAAGTTCCTATGAAAATCTATCCTGCTCCGCATTACACAATGGGCGGTTTATGGGTCGATTATAATTTGATGAGCACTATTCCCGGGCTTTTTGTACTGGGCGAAGCTAATTTTTCAGATCATGGTGCAAACAGACTCGGTGCTAGCGCTTTAATGCAGGGTCTTGCCGACGGCTACTTTGTTATTCCTTATACTCTCGGAAATTACTTAGCAAAAAATAAATTTAATTCTGTTACTACCGATCAAGAAGAATTTAAAAAAGAAGAAGAAGGTGTAAATGATTTTGTTAAACGTCTTCTCTCAATAAAAGGCAAAAAGACTGTTGACGAAATCCATAAAAAACTAGGTAGAATTATGTGGAATAATGTCGGGATGGCAAGGAATGAAAAAGGATTAAAAGAAGCAATCTCGGAGATTAAGGAATTAAGAGAAGATTTCTGGAAAGATGTAAATGTGGTTGGCTCTTCTAATGATCTTAATCAAACTTTGGAAAGAGCAGGAAGAGTAGCTGATTATCTTGAATTAAGTGAATTGATGGCTTCCGATGCATTACATAGGAATGAGTCCTGCGGCGGACATTTTAGAGAAGAATATCAAACTGAAGAAGGCGAAGCAAGACGTGATGATGTTAATTTTAGGTATGCTGCTGCTTGGGAATTTGAAAGTGTAGGCAAATGGAATCTTCATAAAGAAGATCTTGAATTTGAGTATGTAAAATTATCCCAGAGGAGTTATAAATAATGAGCGGGAACAATTTGAATTTAAAATTGAAAATCTGGCGCCAGGCCGGTCCAAAGGCTGTCGGTGCTTTTGTAGATTATAAAGTGACGGTTTCTCCCGATGCTTCATTTCTCGAAATGCTTGACGAAATAAATAATGATCTTGAAAAAAATAATCAAGAACCGATTGTTTTTGAAAGTGATTGCCGGGAAGGTATTTGCGGAACCTGCGGACTTGTGATTAATGGAGAACCGCACGGACCGTTGAGAAAAATTGCTACTTGTCAGCTTCATATGCGTAATTTTAAAGACGGACAGACAATTTATGTAGAACCGTTCCGCGCAAAAGCGTTCCCGATTATAAAAGATCTTGCTGTAGATCGTTCTGCTTTTGATAAAATCATTCAAGCAGGCGGATTTATTTCGGTTAATACCGGCGGTGTTCCAGATGCCAACGCAATTCCGATTAATAAGGATGTTGCTTCCCAGGCATTTGATTCGGCAGCCTGTATCGGATGCGGCGCCTGCGTAGCAACTTGTAAGAATGCTTCGGCTATGTTGTTTGTATCGGCTAAAGTTTCTCACTTTGCTTTATTGCCGCAAGGACAGCCGGAAAGACAACAGCGTGTAGAAGCTATGGTTGCTAAAATGGATGAACTTGGATTCGGCAGTTGTTCCAACACTTATGCCTGCGAAGCTGAATGTCCTAAAGGTATTTCCGTTACTAATATTGCCAGGATGAATCGAGAATATTTCTCTGCAAAGTTAAAATCTTCTAATGTAGAAGTAGAATAGCTTTTTATAAATATTTATCACAAAAAAATCCCGGTTTATTTTAATCGGGATTTTTTTATCTTTTCAATTGAAAACCTCATATTTTTAATTATTCGGATTAAATTACTGTGTATTTATCTAAATAAATAAAAGACTGATTTATTATATACTCAAATTATGTTTCCCCGTTCTGTTAGAGAAGATAAAAATTATTGCACAGTTTAATTTATAAATATTGGAGTGAAATAATTTATGTTTGAAAAAGAAGTAAAATTTATTGCCGATTTTAATCTTAACAAGATTAAAAATTTTGGCTCATTTATTACGTTTGATAAAATATTAAACAGCAGTCTGCATCCGGCTGTCTTACAATATATTTCTGCCGAACTGGATTATTTAATAGATGAAGACAGGAAAAAACTCCTTCAACAATCAGTATTTGATTACTCCGGGCCTGATGTTGCCAAATATTTTCATTTAATAGCACAGGAAGTTAAAAAGACTAAAAAAATTTCATTTGAAGATATTAAAAAGCTGGTTGTACAGGCAGTTTCTTTTAATATTAATTTTTTAATTAAACCGAACTGGTCTCTCTTAAAAATGGTTTATAATCAAGCAGACAGCAAGTCGACAGAAGAAATAAATTTAATTTTCAATTATGTTTATTATTATGATTACATAAAAAATATTTTCAATTCGTATATTCAAAAACGAAGAATTATTGTTCTAAGTGCTACAGAGTTTGAACTGATTCTAAATAAAATTGATAAAGAATTATTTGAATCCCAGGCTCAAAAGCTGATAGAAAATGCAATGACCTCCATAGCTGAATTTACAAATCTCGGTTCGGGCCATAAAACTAGAATTTTACCCGGTGTACTAGAAAATTATCTTAAAGAAAAAAATCAAATGGATTATCTGATTAAATTAAGGAAGAAATATCCTTCTGATTCCAAACAAAGTGTAGATATAAAAGAAATAGGAAAAGTTTTATTTTCATCTCCGGCAGGAAAGTTTCAATCTAACTTATTTGAAGAAGAAACAATTGAACTTGAAGATGCATCCGAACTTGAGGAAATGGAAAATGAAGAAAAATTTTCAGAGGAAGAAATTCAATTGGAAACCGAAACCGGAATGGAAGAAGAAATAGAGATTGAGCCCGACAAAGATGAAAATGAAATAATTTTGGATGATTCGAGTCATGAAGAATTAAATATGAAAAATGATTCGGCAGAAAAAGATACTGAAGTAAAAGATGAGGAAAAAACTACTGAAAATGCAGAAGAAATTGAAACATTGCAAAGTAGTGTCGAATCTGAAACAACAGAAGTGTCTGATGAATCTGAATTTAAAATTGATGAAGAACTTTTAAATATGTATGAGAAGGAACTGGAAACCAACTCGGATAAGACGGATGAATTAAATGAAGAAAGTGATGAATATAAATCTGAACCGGAAAAAGATATAGAACCTGAAATGGTGATTAATAATGAAGAAGAGAATGAAGAATTATTAAAGGATTTGGAACTTGAAATAGAAGATGAAGAAAAAATAAATGTAGAAAATATAGTTGAAACAAACGAATTGCAGAATCCGGCTGAAGAGACTGAGGAAATTGCTGACGAAGAAAACTCTGAACAAGTACCGGATGAAGAATCAAAACAAGAAGAAGAAGATGTGGAATTAAGTATAGAAATACCTGAAGAAGAATACGAAAAAAATACACCTTCTCAAAAAGAAAATTTAAGAACGAGAGATCTGTTTGAATTTATTACCGATAAAGAAATAGAAAAAATTGTCGGTTCCGTCTTTAATGATGATAGAGAGGACTTTGCAAATACAATGGAAAGATTAACAGAGTGCAGTAATTATGATGAAGCTACAGAAATTCTTAAAAGCGTCTTCATAACTTACAGAGTAAATCCTTACTCTCGAGATGCTATCGTTCTGACTAATTCAGTTTCTAATTACTTTAGTCAGGTATAAAATGTTTATTGATTATGCTGAAATTGATATTAAAGCCGGAGACGGTGGAAACGGTGCAGTAGCTTTCAGAAGAGAAAAATATGTCCCCAAAGGCGGACCTTCGGGCGGAAATGGAGGGAACGGCGGCAGTATCATTATTGAAGCGCATCATAATTTATCCACGCTATTAGATTTTAGATATAAAAAGCATTACAAAGCGGGTAACGGCAAACCCGGCGGCAGTTCATTAAAAGACGGTAAAAACGGCGAAGACATTATAATTAATGTACCTGTCGGTACCGTTATAAAAGATCCTAAAACCTCCAAAGTATTATTTGACATGGATGCTGATTGTAAAAAAATAATTATTGTAAAGGGAGGGAAGGGAGGTAAAGGAAATAGTAATTTTGCAACTCCAACTAACCAGGCTCCGCGATATGCCGAACAGGGGAAAATAGGCGAAGGGAAAAAGATAATTTTAGAACTTAAATTAATTGCCGATGTAGGCCTTGTAGGTTTTCCGAATGCGGGTAAATCCACACTAATTTCAAAAATATCGGCGGCAAAACCTAAGATTGCAGATTATCCCTTCACAACACTTGAACCTAATCTTGGAATAGTTCAATATAAAGACTATCAAAGCTTTACTGTTGCAGACATTCCGGGAATTATTGAAGGCGCACATGAAGGGAAGGGGCTAGGTACAAAATTTTTAAGACATATAGAACGAACGAAAATACTTCTTTTTTTAATAGAAGCAACATCAAATAATATACAAAGTGATTATAATACTTTATTAAATGAATTGGAAGGTTTTAGTCCTGAACTTGCTAAAAAAACAAAAATCATCGGAATTTCCAAGATAGACCTTATTGAAGAAAAAGAATTAAATAAAATTCTTAAAAAGAAAATAAAAAATGTTGAAGGAGAAATGCTTGCTTTTTCTTCAGCGACGATGAATGGAATCCGAGAATTATTAAACCGGTTATGGCTGGCATTAGAAAAAAATAAATCGGAAAATTCGTGATGAGATTTTGAATTATGCAGATGTGAAAAAATGGATTTAATTTAAATTATGTATCTTATCCGGCTGTTTTTCGTCATAAAGTAAGGTTAATTTTTGAAATTAAAACCAAATGTTTCTATATTTACAAGCTAAAATAAAAGCGGCGGGGTAGCTCAGTCGGTTAGAGCAGTGGAATCATAATCCACGTGTCGGGGGTTCGAATCCCTCCCCCGCTACCATTTTAAGGAGAAAATTATGTATTCGTTTTTAATTTTTTTATCATCGTTAATTGCAGTTGTTTTAATGGTTGTTGTTTTGATGCAGGCCAGCAAAGGTGAAGGTTTGTCGGGAACATTCGGCGGTGCAGGCGGAAGCATGGGATCTATGTTTGGTACAAGGCGAACAGCAGATTTTTTAAGTAAAGCTACCTGGTGGTTAGGCGGAAGTCTTGCTGTTTTGGCAATAGTGGTCAATTTATTCTTTTTACCTGGCCAATCTACTGCCAACCAGAGAGAAAGTATTATTCAGCAGTCTACACGCCCTCAGGTACCGCAAGCACCTTCTTTACCGCAGCAGAATCCTACAAATACTCAAACTCAAGGCCAGCAGGGCGCTCAGCCTAAAACAAAATAAAAAATTATTAAGCCTCGTATTGCAAGACAATGCGAGGTTTCTTTTTATCACCAATTAGTCAGAATTTCTACAATTTTATTTTCTATTTTTCTATAAAGATGAGTCCGGCCCTTTTTAAAATCAAAAATCATGCTCACAATTAAATCTTCATCATTGGCAGTTTTTAGATAGCCGGATAATGAAGATACACCATTTAAGGTGCCGGTTTTTCCATGAAAGTCATTTTCAGCGGAACTACCGATCATTCTATCTCTTAAAGTTCCATCAACTCCTGCTATACTAAGAGAATTATAAAAATCTTCAAAATTTTTGGAATCGAGATACATTTTTTGAAGTAAACCAACAATTGCTCCGACTGTAACCAGATCATTCCTTGAGAGACCTGATCCGTCAACTACAGCAGTACCTTTTGCATAAATGCCGTTGTCTTTAAGGAATTTTAAAATTGTCTGGGTCGAATAAAAGGAGTTTCCCTGGTTGCCTGTTGCTACCGCTCCTATTGTTTTAAATAAGCATTCGGCTAAAAAGTTATCACTGTGTTTATTAATTCTTTGCACTAAGTCTTTCAATAAAATTTTGGATTCTGTCAGAACTAGAGAATTTGATGGAGTTACACCTTTCTTAGCACTTTTCAGAACTTTGATTCCTTCTTTTTGCAATTTTTCTTTTAAAAGCTTTGCTATATATAAAGGGGGATTGCTTATATCTCTATGATAATAAATTACTCTTCTTCTAATTTTTCCTCTTCTGCGGTATTTTATCGTTTTACGAGTTAATATCCGGTTTCTATTAATAACAAGAGCAGAAACGGGAGGAAGTTTGATATTTGGCGCTTCGTCGTTAATCCAGTCTGCACGGGTATATATCTCATCGAAATAAGAATCATCGCCGATTATATTTCCCGTTATCTTTTTAATTCCCAGCTTTTTAATATTCCTCACCATTTCCGAAAGATCTTCAGACGTAAAAACCGAATTTCCATATCCTTTTATATATAGATTACCGTTAATTACTCCGTCTTTAATATTATTATCGGTACACAAAATTTTTGTAGCTAGAGGATAATCTCCTCCCATTATTGATAGCGCAGTTGCCGTAGTAAAAAGTTTAGTGTTGGAAGCGGGAACTACGGAAATGGTATGATTCTTTTGGAAAATTGTATCCTGTGTTAACGGGTCATATATTAAAATTGCAACTGTAGTATTTGAAGGTACTTCTTTAAGAACATTCGAAATTCTTTTTCTTATATCATCTTTATTGACTGCAGAAATTTGATAAATTAAAACGATGACCAGCAATAAAATTTTCTTAACCATAGGCTGAATATATTTGTCTTTAGATATTCCCCCAGTATATAATTTGTAATGATTTTTAAGTTTTATATCTTTGAAATAGATTTAATGTATTTTTTAACTTTCGTCTTTAAGTAAATTAAATTTAAAACTTAACGTTCCAAATATAAAATTTTAAAATAGAAATAAAAGGCTTTCAAAATCCCATTATAGGGGTGTCCCTTAAATTAATAATTCATTATAAACGGATTACAAAATGGCAAAAAAGAAACCGGTCCTTAAAGCTTATGAAAATTTAGAGTTCCTAAATTCATCGGATGCAAGAATATTAAGAATACTTTCTGAATTTCTTGAACCTCAAAAGGAATTTAAGAGACATAAAATAATAGATACAATAGTATTTTTCGGATCTGCAAGATTAAAATCAAAAAGAGAATCTCTTGCCGTATTGAATAAATTTAAAACGATAAATCCAAAATCTACACCTAAGTTAGCAGAAGATTTACGTAAAGCTCAACATATGGTGCGGATGTCTAAGTATTACGAAGATGCAGTAGAACTTTCGCGTAGATTAACCAAATGGTCTATGGGGCTGGAAACTTTTGCAAACAGGTTTATAATATGTACCGGAGGAGGTCCCGGCATTATGGAAGCCGCAAATAGGGGAGCAAAAAAGGCAGGAGGATACTCGATAGGATTGAATATTAGCATTCCGTTCGAGCAGTTTGTCAATAAATATGTTTCTCCTAATTTAAGCTTTGAATTCCATTATTTCTTCATGAGAAAATTTTGGTTTGCTTATTTGGCAAAATGCCTGATAGTATTTCCCGGCGGTTTCGGTACAATGGACGAATTCTTTGAGATTTTGACATTGGTGCAAACCGGTAAAATAAAAAAGAAACTTCTTCTTGTTGTTTATGATGAAAAATACTGGAAAAGTATTATTAACTTTGACGGTTTAGTTGAGAATGGTGTAATTAATAAATCGGATTTAAACAACTTTTCGTTTTGCAATTCGGTTGATGAAGCTTTTGAAACCATTGTTAAACATTTTGATAAACATTATTTAGCTAAAAAAGAGCAGAATGTTTTAGAACCGCGGGCTGCATTAAAATAAAAAAGCCCCTTAAAAAGGGGCGTAAACTTAATCCATATAATCAATTCGGTGTGCACGTCTGGCAGCTTTCAACTTTTCCATACGTTTCTTTATAGATGGTTTAACAAAAAATGTTCTCTTTTTATATTCTTTTAGAATACCGGACCTTTCATATTTCTTTTTGAATCTTCTAAGAGCCTTATCGATTGATTCATTTTCACCTACGGTAATACCGACCAAATTATTTCACCTCGCTTTATGCTTTTATAATGTTAATGATTCTATTAATTTTTTTAATCCTGATTTTTGAAACTCAACGGCAATTGAACTTTGACCGTTGGATAGAACTTCTTTAGAAACAACTTTTCCGAAATCATCCCAGTTCTTATGATAAATGGCTTCCCCGATTTCAAAAGATTTTGTGGGTGCATAAACCGTACAATCCTCGTTTTCTATTCCTTCCAAGGATACTTTATTGTCTTTAATATCTTCATCCACATTAACAACCATAGTCTGTTTACACTTTTTACATTTTGCCCAATATTTGTTTTCGTTGCCTTCGCCTAAAACTTGTCCCGTCAATTCCATCTTTTTGACTCCATTACATACCGGGCAAAAAACTTCAACATTTTTAACTCTCGCCATCGTTCAGCCTTCCTTTTCGAAAATTCGAACTATTAAATTATAAAATATAT
>CAZHBJ010000009.1:0-27179 GCA_964530445.1 uncultured Ignavibacteriaceae bacterium | reverse complement strand
TGCCGGTAGGCAAGTCCGCTCATCCCTCGACTCCGCTCGGGATGACAATTTAACAACATTTGTCATGGTGAGCGTAGTCGAACCATGACTTAGATAAGCAAATTGCCCACTACTTGGAGGTGCTACTTATCGTTTTCAGTTGGAGTAATAACCAATACCGGGCATTTTGCATAACGAATTACCTTTTCAGCCACACTTCCAACAAGCGTATGTAAAATTCCAGTTCTTCCATGAGTAGCTATAACTATAACGTCAATACTGTTTTTCTGCGAATAATTCACAATTTCTTCGTAATCGTTACCTTTTAGCAACACTGTCTTTATATCTAAGCTTGTATTTTTATTTATTTTATTTAATGCTTTCTCTAACGATGCTTTAGCTTCGTCTTCAATCGACTTCATTATTTTTTCTTCCGATATATCAATAGAACGGATTGATAAAATAGGCGGTTTTTTTTCTATAACGTGCAGTAAATGAATTTTAGCACCATATTGGGCAGCTAATTCAAGGGCGTAAGATGCAGCCGTTAAAGATAGATTACTAAAATCCGTAGGAAGTAAAATATTTTTTATATTAAACATAAAACACCTTCTTTCAATATAAATACATTTTGTTTTGAAATTCTAAAGAAACTTAATTTTATATAATTAATACTTTGTTGATAAAATTTCTTAATCTTATTGAAGCACCAATCCGTTTTTAATTTCTCCGGTAGAATTTACCACATTATAAACAAAACCGTTTATAATAACATACTTTACTTTTCCGCTTTTCTTAAGTATGAAATTCGGTACTTGTCCGGTTTTTATATTTTTATCCGCAGCATAATTTTGATTCGTCACAATATTAATCGGCAGCCGGCAGAATTCGCTATTATAGTTTTGCGAATTGATCATTACATTTGTGTAACCCTCGGCATAAAGCCGGTTGAAATTAAGCTTTTGAATTTCTTCTATTGAATTAAATTTATCGGGATATGTCTTTCCCGGGAAAATTTCCATTCCTTCAAAGTTAAAATCTTCGTAACCGAAAAAAACCGAAAGGTCCCCTAAATCTTCAACTTCCGATTTATAGTAGAAAGATGCGGATTTATTAATGTTAACTTCGGTTCTATTTATTCCTACATCAAACAAATAATCCCTCTCATCCTTCGAATATTTAACATTTCTAATGATTACATCGAACAAATCTTCTTCATTAAAGGGTATCTTGTTGTAAGATTCTAAAGATTCATTTGCAAAGCTTTTTTCGGATATGTTTTTAAATGCACAAAGCAAAGCCATAAAATTCAATTTCCTGATAAATTGCTTATCAGTATCATCTTTCCATCCGCCTGATTCGATAAGAATTGTGCTGGTTCCCCATTTCTGGAAATTATCGCCAAAAGCCCTCGGTTCAAAATCATCCTTATATTTAGCCATATGCCCGGGGATAAAAGCTGAAAGAGTTCTATACATTAAACCAATTACTTTCATCGCATTGGATCGAACAGTATCTATTGTCTTTTCATAATCTTCGGCAGGTGCAAGAAACGATAAAGCAGCAGATTTAAAACTGTGGCCGGCACTATAATGGATATTTTGATCATGAAGATTAAACCCGAAATCGGCTTTTAAACTATCGAAAGTTTCTTTTAGTATTTTCCCCTCAGGTGTTTGCTGTGCAATTGCATCTCTATTCAGATCTATATCAATAATATTGCGTCTCTGGAAAATCTCTGCACCATCCGGATTTACCATCGGCATAAAATAAAGAGTTACATTTTGGAGAAGGGAGGTTCTGAATTCATTAAAAAAATCATTGCCGGATAAGAAATTAATAATATCGAAAATTGCCATTGTTGCAGTAGATTCATCGCCGTGCATTTGAGACCATAAAAATATTTTTGTTTTACCGCTCCCCGTTTTAATTAGATAAATTGCACGGTTTTCGGTAGAAGTGCCGGCTACTTTAATATTGAATTCAGGATTATTCTGTATCCGCTTTATTAAATTAACAATATCGTTATGTTTAATCCTTCTATTGCTAAGAATGGATTCTTGATAGTTTTGATAATTATAATATAGACTGTTAGCAAACTCTGTATCTTGTGCCATTAAAATTCCGCTTGATAAAATTAATAACAATAAAAAATATTTAATCATAGCATAAGTAATTTATTGATTATTAAAATTATTTACTACAAATAAGTTATGAAAATTCCGGGAAAGTTATAATCCTTAAAATTAATACTAAAAAAGCGCTTCTGTTTATAATATTTTAAAATCGAAACTAAAGGAAGAATTATCAAACTAAGTACTTAAACTGCAATACCCATCCTATCTTCAAAATCATCTATCAACTTTAGCGGATTTGGTGAAATTGCAAAACAATAAAGAGGGTATAGGTTGGAAAAAGTTTTTATGGCTTCGCTTAAAAAATCGGGTGAATATATTAATTTGTTATTTAGTGCAATTTCTTTTTCAAGAAGAATATATTTTTTACCGGGCAGCATATCAAAATTTTTTGAAGCATTAAATGAACTCATTACCAATTCCGGAGTCTTATGCAATTCATAAAAAGTAAATTTGTTGTTAATCTTAAATTCCTTACATGCAGCAATTAATTCTTTACGGTACTTTGTAAGATTATCATTTAAATATAGATCATCTCCTACCGAATTGTTTAAGAAAATACCGTATTGAATTCCGTTTTTGTACAAATAAACATAAAACTCGCTGTCCATTTTAAATCTGCCGAAGTGGATTAAGAAATAGGTTTTATACGGTATCCCTTTTGAAAAACGCATATCCTTGTTGATTCGCATCAAAGTTTTATTAAACTTCGGTTCTGTTCTAATTGAAGGATTCAAATGATTAAAAAATTGTCCGATTGCTGTAACGAAGGATTTAGCAGGTTGTACAATATTATCCTGGTAACGGTTTCTATTTTTTGAGAACCATATAAGATTATTATTTTTTTCTTTTTCTAATTGACCGAGGAATTTAAGTCCGTCCTTTTTAAAACCGCTGAATTCGGGATTTTCAGAAATCAATACATTGTACCTAAATTAATAGTAAGAAAAAAGCCTCCTAAGTTTTTTTCATATCTGTCCTGGAGAATTTCCACACCATTATTGAAAAGATGAATTATGTAATAACGTAAATTAATTCCTATTAAATTTGATTTATCTATTCCGAAGTTTGCACCAAAACCAACATATCCTCCAAAAGTATATTGCGCATGGGCCCATGTAAAAGATTTGAAAAATTCCTTCTTATAAGGTGTTGTTAAAACTATCGAGGGTCCGATTCCGAAATTAATATATGGCCTCAAATTATCGGTAAGAACGTTTTCAAATAATCTATATTGAAAACCGAAATTTAACGGGATTAAGAATGCCCTATTTACCTTGCCTGCCGTATAGGTATTACCGAAATAATCAATATATGTAAATTCTCGAGGATCTGTTGCTTCGGAAACGGAAACATCCGAAAAAGCGGTTAGAGTTTCGGAAAGTTGATGCCTGTAAAACCCTCCCAGTCCGAAACCTCCTTCGCTGAACATAATATCAACACCTAACGCATTATGAGGGAAATTTTCTGGAGGTTTGGGTGGAGCTATTTCTCCAATTCCCTGAGCATTTACATTTAAAAAACTAATTAGTAATATTGCTGTTAAAAGTAAAGATTTCATCTTCTTTTGTTTATCTAAAAAATCTTATATTAAGATAATTCCAAGTTAATAAATTATCAAGTGATTTATGTTTTCTATTTTGGACACTCCGACTTACTGGGATGAGTTATATTTAAATAAAACAACCGGTTGGGACTTGAAAAAACCGAATCCTGTATGGGTAGAATTAATCGATAAGCAGGAATTTATTAAACCAGGCAAACTTCTAATAACCGGCTGCGGCTATGGGTACGATGCAGTTTATGCGGCAAAATCCGGTTTTAATGTTACAGCAGTTGATTTTTCAAAGTATGTAATTTCACGCGCTCAAGAATATGCCGACAATGAGTCGCTTGATGTAAAATTTATCCCTGATAATTTGTTTACCCTGGGAAATGAATATATTGAAAAATTCGACGCTGTTTACGAATACACTACCTATTGTGCTATTAACCCGGAACGAAGATCTGAATATATAACCAAGATTTGTTCGTATATAAAGCCAGGAGGAAAATTAGTCGCAGTTCTTTTTCCTATCGACGGCAGGGACGGCGGTCCGCCTTTTAATATTGATATCGATACTTTTTATAGACAAGCAAAAAAACATGTTAATCTTGAATTCTTTTCCAGGCAGATAAATTCGGTAAAACCCAGAAAGGGGAAAGAGATTTTACAGATTTATAATAAGCCGTTAATGCCTATCTTATAATTTGATTTTTTTTTCTCATTTTTCAATTAAAATATTATTACAAGGATAGAAAACCAGATGCCTTTAAATCTCGAGCTGAAAGTAAAGTTAAATACTCACAAAGAAGTTAAAAATTTACTAAAAAAAATTGAAGCGGATTTTGTAAAGACTCTAAATCAAAAAGATATTTATTACTATATTAAAGATGGACTGCTGAAATTAAGAATAGAAAACGGCAAACAAAGTATTATCAAATATTTACGAAATGAAAAGGGAAGAGACAGGTTCTCTGATTTTGAAGTGCTTCATTTCTCAACAGGCGATGCCGAAATGTTTTTTAAAGAATTATTTAAAATAGAAACTATTGTAGAAAAGAAGAGAAAATTATATTTGTACGATAATACAAGAATTCATCTTGATGAGGTAGAGGGGCTCGGAATTTTTCTTGAATTGGAAACTCTGGTTATTAATGGAAAAGCCGATGCAAAAAAAAGATTTAAAAAAATTATCGGGTTATTAGCATTAGATAAATATTCGGAGATAAGAAAATCCTACAGGGATTTAATGCTCGAAAATAAAAAATCAAAATGATTCTTACCAAAGTTCAAATAGGTTCTATTGATTTGGATTTCCTAATAAACGGAAAAATTAATTCCGAATCTATAAATGAATTATTATTGATTGTACCGACCAATAGAAAAATCAGATCTCTTAAACGTGAAATAATTTCATTAACTCCCAACCTGTCTATTTCAAAAATGAATTTAGAAACTTTGGGCACTTTTGCGACTAATTTTTTGTTTAAAAATAATTCAAATGCAAACAGAGTTCTAAGCGAAGCAGCTTCGGCTATATTGTTAAAACAAAGCTTCCAGGAAGTGGAGCTTAAATATTTCTCGTTATATAAGAAGGAAATTCCTCACGGAACTCTTGATAGAATACGTGATGTAATTTCCGAATATAAAAAGCAGGGCATATCATCTGCGGATATAAAAAAGGAATCGGATTTACTTACCGGCACTGAAAAAATTAAAGCTGAAGATATTGCTTCGATTTATGAAAATTATTTGAACAAATGCAAAAATCTGAATGTAAAAGAAATAGGCGATATATATAATGAAGTTATCCGGATTTATGAAAGTAATTTTAATGATATTTTCAGAGAATTATATTCTGATGTTGATTTAATTGTTGTAAACGGTTTTGATGAATTTACTTCTCCCGAAATTGAAATTATAAATTCTTTAGCTGGTGTTAAGAATAGCAGTTTATATATTTCATTTGATTATTATTCCTATAATCCGTTATTATTCTCTCATCTTGATAAATGTTATAAAAAGCTTGTTAAAAAAGGATTCAAGACAATACAGGACGTTTCACCTGCATTAAAAAATAAGTTTCAGTCTGAAATTAGAGAAAAATTATTTACCGCAAAAAAGAAAAATAAAATAAACGCATTCGAAAACTCAATCACCAAAATAATTGCTGCAAGCAGAGAGAACGAAGTTGAATTGATTGCAAAAGAGGTGAAAGAGTTAATTTTGGAAAAAAAAGTTGAGCCGCAAAAAATTTGTATCGTATTTAATTTGATAAAAAAATATTCTCCCTTTGTAAGGGATGCCTTTAGCGTTTTCGGGATTCCTTTTAATTTAACCGACCGTACACAGTTAAGCGCTTCATCGCCGGTTATCTCCATAATAAACGTTCTGGAAATTATTGAGAATGATTTTTATTATAAAAATATTTTTAGAGCATTAAACGGCGGATATTTAAAAATTCCCGGAATAGATACTTCTAATCTTTTAAATGTGTCTGTTGGCTTAAGAATAATTTCGGGATATGACAATTGGATTAATTCAATCGGTGATGCAATAAACAAAATTGAGTACCCTGAAGATGACGGAGATAATTTTTCAAAATATAATAAATATTCGCTTGAAAGAGCTTCAGACGATTTGAAAAAACTTCATAAAATTCTTTTACCTTTCTCAAAGGCTTTAACACTAAATGAATTTATTGCAAATATAACCGGACTAATATATTCCCTGGATTTACCTGCGCGTATTATCAACGACGAAAGCGAAATGACCGAAGAAAATGTTAAAGCGGTTACATCTTTTTTCGAGTTGCTGAATGAGATCTTTGAACTATTTGAACTGGAATTCGGAAGGGATAAAAAATTCCCGTTGTCATTTTTCTTAAATAATATTAGAACTGCCGTAGCTTCATCAAGGTTTAATATTAAAGAAAAACCGGGCTACGGCGTGCAGGTTACAACTTTGAATGAAATAAGAGGATTGAAGTTCGACTATTTATTCATAGCAGGGTTGTGTGACGGTGATATGCCGACAAGGTATACTCCGGAAATATTTTTATCCGGTTCTTATGCAAGGAGCGAGTTTAATCATCAAACCGAAGAAAGATACCAGTTTTATCAATCATTATGTTCGTGGGATAAACATCTATACTTAACATGCCCTGCTAAAGAAGATAAAAAAGAATTAGTCGAGTCAAACTTCCTGGAAGAGTTTTCTAATTTGTTTTCCATAAAAATAAAATCCGAAAAGGATTACCATAATGCTGTCTTATCAAAAAAGGAGCTTCTGATTGAGTTAGGACAAAATAAAAGTAGTAACTTTTTCGAGCATTTGGACTTAAGCAAGTATAATATAGACAAAGAGAAATTGATAAATTCTATTTTCGTAAACGAATTGAGATTGAATAATCCGTTCGGCGAATCGGAATATACCGGCGTTATTAAAGAGAATCTTTCCGGAAGCGGAAAGGATGAATTAAAAGATTTTGAAAATAAGGAATTTTCTATTTCACAGCTTGAAACATACGCCAAGTGTCCTTACAAATATTTTACGGAAAGAGTTTTGAATCTAAAACCGGTTAAAGAGCCGACAGAGGAAATTGAGGCACTTGAAATGGGAAGTCTCATTCACAAGATTTTGTATAAGTTTTATTCAAAACTTCAAAAAGAAGAGATTATATTAAATGAAATAGTAGAGGAGAAATTTAAATATGTAGAGGATATGCTTTTTAACATTGCCGGAGAAATTATTGAAGAGGCGCATTTCAATTCACCGCTTACGTTTTTTGAAAAGGAGAAAATTCTTGGAATAAACGGCAACAGGAAAAATTCAATACTTTATAAGTTTCTAATTAATGAAAAAGAAAACAACGGAGAGTTTGTGCCTTCTTACTTTGAGTCCGGTTTCGGTAATATAGGTACGGAAAATAAAGATTTACCCGCTATTCAAAATATTAAAATTGGTAATATAAATGTAAGAGGGAAGATTGACCGCATTGATATAAATAAACAGAATAACTATTATAAAGTCATCGATTATAAACTTAGCGGAAAAAAACCATCTTCAATCGAATTGAGCGATGGAATTTCATTACAATTGCCGCTTTATATGTTCGCGGCAAAAGAATTGATTAAAGCACAAATAAATAAAGATTTTGAACCGGCCGGAGCTGAAATTTATTCATTAAAATTTGATGAGAAGGATTTCGGCAGAAAATTAATAGGATTATTTAATTCACGCTCTAAATTGGATGATAAACAAATTATTGAAAGCAACCGGGAGCTTATTGATATCTGTAAAGAAATGCTTAAGAAATATGTAAGTGCAATTATTGAAGGAAAATTTAATCTCTCTACTTTGAATGACAGGGAAAATAAAGTATGCCGGTACTGCGATTTCCGGTCAATTTGTAGAATTCAGGAGATCAATTAATAAGTCAGGTGTGTCTTATATCTATATAACTTTAAATTCATAAAGATAAGTTATCGGTTAGTAAATAAATTATTAAAGTGGTACTTAGTTTCTATTGAATGCAAAATCAGAGAAATCATATAACAATTTTCTTAATTATCTTATTAACTTTATCAATCCGGATAGTATTTGGTCAGACGAATAAAGAATTATTATTAAACACCGAGAAAAAACAATTCCTTAATAATGAAAGATTAAGTAAAGTAGAATATCCCGGTGACTCGTCAATTGATGTAACTTATTATAAGCTGAATTTAAGTATTACCTACTCGCCAAATTATTTAAAAGGAGCGGTAACAGTAACTGCAAAAAGTAAAACGCCTTACTTAAAAAATTTCTTTCTGGATTTACAGGATTTTCTAAAAGTAGATTCGGTTATATCCAAAGGAAAACATTTAGATTTTACCCATTCTAATGCAAAGTTGAATATTACTTTGAATTCGACTTACAATACAAGTCAATCATTCAGTGTTATTGTTTATTATGAAGGAGTGCCCGGTTCAAGCGGATTCGGCAGCTTTAAATTCGGTAGCCATAACGGCAAGCCTGCAATTTGGTCCCTAAGTGAGCCTTACGGTGCAAGCGATTGGTGGCCGTGTAAAGATACTCCTGCGGATAAAGCCGATTCGTCCGATGTTTGGATCACATGTCCGAACAATTTAAAAGCGGCATCAAACGGATTGTTAACTGATGTAATTCAAAACGGAGACAATACAACTACGTACAAGTGGAAGAACCGGTATCCCATAGCACAGTATCTAATCTCGGTTGCGATTTCAAACTATACGGTTTATACAACGTATTATCATTATTCCGTGTCGGATTCAATGCCTATTGTAAATTATATTTATCCTGAATATTTCGATTCGGTTAAATCGGATCTTGATAAAACAGCGAACATGATAAAAATATTTTCCGAGAGATACGGACCCTATCCTTTTATAAAAGAGAAATACGGTCAGGCTCAATTCGGATGGAGCGGGGGAATGGAGCATCAAACAATTACTTCACTCGGTGCATTCGGCGAAGATATTCAGGCGCATGAACTTTCTCATCAATGGTTCGGAGATATGATTACATGCAGAGACTGGCAGGATATATGGCTTAACGAAGGCTTTGCAACTTATTCGGAAGCCGTATATTTTGAAGCGACCCAGGGTGAAAGTAAATATAACTCGATGATTCAGCATGATATGCAGGGTGCAAAAGCGGCCAAAGGTTCTGTTTACGTGCAAGATATATCTTCGGTCAGCAGTATTTTTAATTACGATCGTTCTTATGCAAAAGGCGCCGTTGTTTTACATATGTTAAGAGGAATTGTGGGTGATTCTACCTTCTTTAAAATCCTCAAAACTTATGCTGATGATCCCAAAGTTAAATACGGCTCGGCCGATACACATGATTTTGAAGCAGACGCAGAAAAAGTTTACGGGTCCAGTCTGAAATATTTTTTTGATGAATGGATTTATGGAGAAAATTTCCCGAAATATAATGTGACCTGGAACTTCAGCAATAAAGGTAATGATTTATATAAAATTACTCTAAATATTAATCAGACTGAAAATGTTAATCCGGTATTTTTTACAATGCCTATTAAAATTGAGGTTTCTACACCAATAAATGATACTATTATTACAGTATTTAATAATTCACTTTCGCAGCAATTTAAATTTGATGTAAAGGGAAGACCTAATTACTTAACATTTGATCCGAAGCAGCAGATACTAAAAGATATTTCGGTTCTGGATACAATCGACTTGACAAAGCCGCAATCATTCAAACTTGAACAGAATTATCCCAATCCGTTCAATCCCCGTACGAAGATTGAATATTCAATACCTGTTCAACAACAAGGTTATATACCTGTTAAACTGATAGTTTATGATGTTCTAGGAAAAGAAGTTGCTGTGCTTGTCGATAAAAAGCAGGATTCCGGAATTCATTTTGTTATTTTTCCCACAACAACTTTATCTAAAGAACTTAGCAGCGGTATATATTTTTATTCTTTAACAGCCGGTAACTTTCATGCTACAAAAAAAATGGTTTATTTGAAGTAAAAACCATTCAAATTTTAAGCAAATTCCTTTCTAAATCCTCCCAAACGTAAAATTATCATATCACTAAAGTACGGCAAAAATTCTTCGATAATTAAATTGTAAACCTCATGAAGGAAGTCTTATTTAAAGTATGTTTTGATGTTCGTGTCTGTAAGATGAGGTTAAAATAAAACAATTAAAATTATCAGTTATGAAACGATTTTTAAAACAAATATTTTTTGTTCTATTTATTTTATTAATTGTGCTTAAGTTAGGTTGTGTTGATTTACCTACCGATCTTACTGCTCCCAAATGGGATGTAGATCTAAATGTTCCCATTATAAACCATTCATATTCGTTAAGCGATATAATTACGACAAATGATTATATTTCGAGTGTAGGAACTTCAAACGGAGACAGCGTATTTCTGCTTGAATCGGATTCTTACTCTCAGAAGGTAAACGTTTCTAAATTTGTACAGCTTACAAAGCCTACTATTTTAAATAACCTAATACTTAAGGCAGATAATTCAAGATATGATACTGTGTATATCCCTTTTCCGGAAAACGCCGAATTAGACAGTGCTTCTTTTGCCAGCGGCAAATTTGCTCTTTATATTGATAATCCGACTTCATCTAATGTTACTCTTGATATACTATGTCCGGGTGTTTATGACCCGAATGGAAATCAGCTTCGCGTACGAAAAATTGCATATCCCAATCAGAAAGATTCTGTAATTAATGATCTGAGCGGATATAATTATGTTGTTCCGGCTAATCAGTTAAATTTTAATAAAAACTGCTTGCAGATAATTTTAAAAGCTTCCTCAAATTCTAATTTAGCTTATGTAAATCTAAATTTGAAATTATACGAATTCTATTTTAAATCCGTTTCCGGCAAAATTCCTCCCAAATCTCTCGGGAGTAATTCGGATTCATTCAGTTTAAAGTTAGGTGATGCTAAAGATTTTAGAGATAAAGTCTCTCTTCAGAACGCAAATTTGTTTTTAAATGTAAATTATATATCGAATATCCCCAATCCATTCGGTTTTGAAGTGAAGAATTTAAATATAATAGGAGAAAGGGGAGACGGCACAAAGTTCTTTCTAAAAGATAGTGCCGGAAATTCTAATCTGGATTTAATAATTAATAGTAAAACGTATCAAAAGGTTTTTACGGAAAAGAACAGCAACATAAATGATTTTATTGCTTTTTTGCCGGCTAAAATTTATTTAAATGCGGATTACGAAATGAACCCGGAAAACAAATACGGCAAAGCAACTAACAAAGATTCTATTAAATTCGGTACTTATTTTTCTGCTACGAGCTATTTATCTCTTAAGACTTTAACCGTTACAGATACTACAAGTATAAATTCCATATCTCCCGATGACAGAGATAAAATAAAGAACGCTAAATCAGTTAACCTAACTGTTACATCGGAAAACGGAATACCGTTGACTTCCTATTTAAAGATAACCATGGCAGATAAAAATTTCCGCCCGCTGTTTACAATTAAAAACAGTGCAGACAACAGTGATTCAATTTATTTCCCGGGTGCTCCGATTGATCAAAACGGAACTGCATATAAAACTTCTGCAACAACTGCGGTTGTTCAACTGGACTCGGCTAATATATGCGATTTTGCAGATGCATATTACGCAATTTTTGATGTTAGCATTCATACTAAAAATGCTTCTCAAACTCCACCTCCGATTGTAGTTATAAGACCTGATGATAAAATTAAAATTTTAGTTACAGGGCAGGTTAAATACAGAGTTAATAATTAAAAGTACGAAAAGGTTATTGTGAATTGAAAAAGATACTTTTGACACCGGTTTTTATTATTCTATTTTATGGAATATCATGGGCGCAGTTAGGCTCATTCGGATCTGCAGATGCAAGAAGCATGAGTATGGGTAAGACTTACAATGCGGTCTCAAGAAGTATCTTTTCATTAGGGATAAACCCGGCAAACATTGCAATTGCAGATAATAACTCACTTGAGTTTAATACGGTTTTGCCTATTCCTTTTCTTTCTTTGGGAACCGGAACCAATTTTTTGGATCTTAAAAATATTAATTATTATTTCGGAAAAGTAAACGGACAGCCGAGAATTCTAAATGATAATGATAAACAGAATTTGAATTCCCTTTTCAAAAACGGCGGACTGGTATATACAAATGCTTCGATCAATCTTTTTTCATTTTCTTATAACTTTAATGAAAATATCGGCTCATTTGCCGTTGCAATGAAAGATTTTGTCGAAGGTGAATTCAGGTTCCCGCACGGAATAACCGATCTTCTGTTTAACGGAAACCAATTAAATCAGAGTTACAATATAAATGATGCCGAAGTTAAATCATGGTGGATACGTGAATATTCTTTCTCCTATGCGAGAAAGCTTATTAATATAGGTGGAAGTAAATCCGATAAAATATTTGCCGGAATTTCTTTAAAATATGTTAACGGATTTTTTTATATACGGAACGAAGGAATAAATTCATATCTTCAAACCGGCGATAACAACCAGATAAATGTTTATGCAAACAACCGGATTGTCGGCGCTTTTTCAAATAACTTCGGTTTTTCTTACAGTTCGGACAGCACAAATCAATCCGGTAAAGCAAGCTTATTCCCAATTCCTACCGGAACCGGCTACGGATTTGATCTTGGTTTAAATACCTCGTTAAACAAAATTTGGAATATTTCATTATCCGTAACAGACATCGGTAAAATAAATTGGACGGAAAATACTACTTTACTTTCTTACGCAGGGCAATATTCCGTAACGGATTTATCTCAGGCGGATGTTTTCGATACACTAAAAAGTAAATTTAGCGAGTCGCGTGACAGTACCGGAAGCTTTGTTACAAACCTGCCCACTGCTTTGAGATTAGGTGCATCATACTTCCTTAATATTAATAGCAGCAGATTTCCCGGGACTTTACTTTTCGCATTTGATTTTAACCAGGGATTAAATAACGAACCCGGTAATAGCTTAAAAACCAGAGTTTCTTTCGGAACCGAATGGAAACCAATGGATTGGATTCCGTATATTAGAACAGGATTTTCATTCGGCGGATTGCTTGGATTTCACTGGGGATTTGGTTTGGGAATTGATACAGGTTTTCTTGAATTTAATATCGGCACTCTTGATCTTCAAACACTAATTGCACCTAATACCGGAAAAAATTTCTCTATTGCTTTGGATTCAATCTGGAAATTTTAAATCATTGCTTTAACCTGGGAATATTAACCAAAGCTGCTGCTAAAAAAATTAAATTTGCAAACCAGGCAGTTAATAAAGGACTTAAAGCCCCGTTCTTTCCAAAAGCCAGGCTTATCTGCATAAATACAAGATAGATAAAAGTAACAAGAATATTTACCCCTACTTGAACTGCAAGTCCTCCTCTTCTTTTATTTGCCGAAATCGGCAGACCGAAAAGGACAACAATTATACTTGCCATAGGTAAAGAAAATCTGGAATAATATTCTATCATTGTGCTTGTAGGATCGTTGCCGGCTTGCTTTTGAGTTTCAACTAATTTTTTTAATTCGGTCAAGTTCATCTCATCCGGCTTTTCCTGTTTTGATGCAAGATCATGCGGAGTAAATTTTAAGTAATTAATTTTTAGGGTTTTAAAATAATTAACCGATTGTTTATTATTTCCGAAAGTTCTTTCATTTCCATTTCTGGCAATCCAATCATGACTTACTGTATCGAAAACCATATTTGCAGCGTCAATCCTTGAAACCATTTTAGTGAGGTTATTTTTATCGAATTGTTCTATACTTACTCTTATTGCTTCGTTTCTGTTGCTATCGAAAAAAGAAATGCTGACTATTCTGGTTTTTGTATCCTGGAAGTAAATATTACTTCCGAAATTGCGCGAACCAGAATGTAAATATTCTCTTTCCAGGTTATCTTTCGTTTTATTTGCCATGGGAACAACGTACCCGGAAAAATAAATTGAAAAAATGCTGATAAAAAAAGTAGTTATTATAAAAGGAAGCATAAAACGGTATAAACTTACTCCGCTGGCTTTTATTGCTGTCAGCTCGCTTAAATTAGAAGCTTTACCTGCAGTAAACAATGCGGCAAACAAAACTGCAACCGGCGTCATCAATTTTATAATATCCGGGCTGAAGACCGTATAGTAATGAAGTATAATTAAAAAAGGGACATTTTGATCGAGAAAACCTCCTATGTTCTCAACCATGTTTATTACTACAAAAATAAGTGTGAACGCAACAAGACTGAAAATAACTGTTTGTAAAAACTGCTTTATTAAATATTTGTCTAATATTTTCATTTACTCTTCTATGGTATCTCCCCCGTAGTTTCTCCATTGCTTCGGAAGTAATTTTTTTAAAAAATTAAAGTTAAGCCGAACTGTTTCTTGAACTGTTTTGGTTGTAAGAAATATTCCCGCGATTCCTAATAAAATATTTGCCGACCACATTCCCCAGAACGGGGTAATAACATTTCTATCGGCTAATTTTTCTCCTGCAATAAGAAATGCCCAGTAAATAACGAAGAAAAATAAGCTTATACTTGCGGCTACTCCAAAGCCTCCTTTCCTAACCATAACACCCAGTGGTGCTCCGATTAAAATAAACACTATACAAGCAAAAGGTATTGCATATTTTTTGTGTATTTCAACCATATAGGAATTTATTTGATCCTGATTTTGCTCAACCATCCTGTAACTTGATAAAATAACGTTCTTTGCTGTTTCTATTTTGTCTATAGCCTGCGCATAATTATATTTTTTATTTTTGGTTCTTAGCCGCATTGAATTACCGAAAGGGTTTGTGCTGTCCGCAAGAAGAAATTTATTTGATTCCCTGTTTAAGCTTATTAAAGCATTGTTTTGAATTTTATTAAGGCTGTCGACTATGGCAACCATAGCCTGTGTACTTAATTCGCGGTCTCCGCGCGGGCCGCCTGGTGCAGACTGCTGAAAAGTAAATTGATCAGCATTCATTATTATACGGTGCTTTTTAAATATCATTTTTCTATAAAGCTCCGGTTGCGTATTACTCGATTCGTGTATTTCACCGTTCCATAAATCCATTACCAGCTTGTTTTGATCTTTTGAAAAATATATTTTTCCTTTTTTGGCCGTAACAATATCTATTTTTGAAGGATCGGAATTATTATATATAACTACATCTTTCAGCTCATTTGTTTTTTTATCTATGGCTCTTACAAGAATAGCATAATTTGTAACTTCCTGGGAAAATACTCCCGGTTCCAGAGATAGGGTCGGCTTTTGTCTTGAAATATCTTCCATTAAAATTTTTGCCGAGTGATTGGCATCGGGAAGTACATCATTATTAAATAAGAAAAGCAGATAAGCAACTACAATACTTGCTAAGAACGGAGCAAGCATCATTCTGTAAAGACTTACCCCGGATGATTTCATTATGGTAACTTCATTATTTTGCGACATATTGCCGAATGCCATAAGTGTTGCTACCAAAGTGGCCATAGGAACAACAAGTACAACCATCCATGCCAAATTAAATGCTATTAATTTAAATATTATCCATGCATCCAGTCCCTTCCCGACGAGTCTATCAGCAAATTTCATTAAAAATTGAAGCAGAAAAATGCACATCAAAGTTATTATTGAAAAGACAAACGGTACAATATGGCTTTTTAATATATATCTTGATAAAATCATTAAGTTAATATATAAAAGGGGTTAAAGTATAACAAACATCTCCATTAAGAGGACAAAAATAAACAAATTTATTAATTATAGTGATACATTTAATATTTATTGTCAAAGGAAATAATTATATACATATATAAAAATTATTAAATAGATATACCTTATTAGAAATCATTTTCTTATTTTTATTAAATAGAATTAATGTTTTCACAGCTTTTATCCTTTATTCTTTGGTAAAACGTTTTCAGAATCTTGTTCCTTCAAATATTAAAAAGAATCATTACAAATTAGACAAACCTTAACAAAAGAAATATTCATTTTTTAATTTTGTCAAAATCTAAATGAAAAGGAGATATCCCTTGCAAGATGTCATTGACCATATCAAAAACAATAAAACTAACTATATTGAAGAATTAAAAGAATTCTTGAAAATTCCAAGCATTAGCACTTCTCTCGAACATAAAAGAGATATAGAAAAAGCAGCAGAGTTTGTAAAAGAAAAATTAAAATCGGCCGGGCTGAGCCATGTTGAAATTTTTAAAACCGAAGGGCATCCGTTAATATACGGTGAATGGCTCGGGGCCCCGGGAAAACCTACAGTATTAATATACGGTCATTATGATGTTCAGCCGGTTGATCCGATCGAGCTTTGGGACAATCCTCCTTTTGAACCCGTTGTAAAAGACGGGAAGATTTTTGCCCGCGGCGCTACGGATGATAAAGGTCAATTGTATATGCATATAAAAAGCGTGGAAGCGTTTTTCAAAACAGAAGGCAGTTTACCTTTAAATGTGAAATTCTTAATTGAAGGTGAAGAAGAAATAGGTAGCGCGAACCTGGAAATATTCATTAATAATAATACCGAACTGCTAAAATGCGATGCAGTATTAATTTCCGATACGGCTCTTTATGCTGAGGGTGTTCCGACCTTAACATACGGATTACGCGGATTAACTTATATGGAAGTTGAAGTTATCGGACCTAAAAGAGATCTACACTCGGGAACATTCGGAGGCGCAGTAGGAAATCCGGTTAATATCTTAACAAGCTTAATTTCAAAGCTGCATGATAAAAACGGCAGAATTAAAATTCCTCATTTTTATGACGATGTTTTAAAACCAACAAAAAAAGAAAAAGAAAATTTTAAAAGATTAAAATTCTCCGAAAAAAAATATGCAAAAGAGATAGGGGTTTCCGAGCTTGAAGGTGAAAAAGGTTATTCAACATTGGAAAGAACATGGACAAGGCCTACATTGGACTGCAACGGTATAATAGGCGGCTTTACCGGAAAGGGGGCTAAAACTATTATTCCGTCCAAAGCTACGGCTAAAATAAGCATGCGGCTAGTAGCCAACCAGGATTCAAATAAAATTGCTAAGCTTTTTTCAAAATATTTTAAATCCATAGCGCCTAAATCCGTTAAGGTAAAAGTTACAAGTCTTCATGGCGGTCAACCGGTGTTAATGCCCTTAGATAATCCTGCAACAGTAGCGGCAGCAAAATCGATGGAAAAAGCATTCGAAAAAAAAATGGTTTTTATAAGGGAAGGCGGCTCAATACCTATAGTAAGTGTATTCACAAAAAAATTAAAATCACCTGCTGTTCTTATGGGTTTGGGGCTTAATACTGAGAACCTGCATTCTCCTAATGAACATTTTAACTTAACACATTTCCAGCTAGGTATTTTAAGTTCGGCTTATTTTATAAAAGAATTTTCTTTATAAATATGTCCTAATCTAAGATTGGTAAATTTAAGATAAGATAAATTTAATCCTATTTTATAATTTTTTTAATTATTTTATAAGAAAATAGCTTTTCTTTAAATGGGAAACCAATAATCGGCGGCACAATTATTGGGTAATCGGGATAATTAATTAGATATAAAAATTTTCTGTTTTTTTAGATGTATTTTAAATGATTAAGAAGATTCTTGTTTTTATAATTGCGATTTTATTTTATTCTTGCGGAGGGAACAAAGAGAATAAAATAAAAAGTGAAAAAGAAGCAGCTTATTCTACTAATAAAGATTCCGTAATTCAAAATTATAATTTAAAAGTTAAAGAAAACCAAGCAAAACATAGAACTCCGTGCGATACACTTTCATTAGTCTCTTATGTAATTCATAATTATCCATCCGGAACATATATAGTGGATTTCGATAAGACGCTAACTTTCAACCTGCCTAAGCCTGCGGTTATATACTTAAAAAGGAATAACAATTTATATGTTCTTGCAGTTATTGTAACTTCCAAGCCGGGTGAAAGATTGATTGAACCTAAAAATGTAGTAGGTTATAATCAAAGCTTTATCAATCTCGACAGTACGAAATTGGGCACTGCATTTTTTTATTTAACATTATTTAAATGCGACACCGGAAGTTTTACAAAAATTTGGGAGGCCCCCATTCCTTCACACGGCGGTTTTAATAATATGGAGTTGAAGAAATGGTCGTATAACGGTACCATTTATATAAAGGTGGATTTTCACGATGCTAGAAGTATCGGGCATATTGATTATAACTATTTCTTAATAGACGGTTTAACCGAACAGCCGCATTTGTTAATGACTTACAAAGGAATCGATTTCAAACGTACACTCGCGAATGTTAATAATGATAAATTTCCTGATTACTATGAGTTTGTCTATTACAATCTTGCAAATAAAATTTATGAAAAAGACTCGGTAGCTTTTGTTTGGAACAATAGAGATTCACTTTATGTAAATACAAGAAATCACCGTCAGACACGTCCTTATTAATTTTTTTCTTATCTTTGTGCAGTAAATTTTTATTATTAGTATTATTCACATTTCCCTGCGGATACCGTTCAGAATAAAAGACCGTCTTTTTAGTATTAATATTTTGTGAAGGTCGACATAGTTTTTTAAATTTGTACGATTATTTAAGAATGTTTTTAAAATAATGTAGGAATACATGAAGGAGCAAGATGTCCGAGATCGAAAATAATATAACACCGCTTGAGCAATATTTTGATGGCTTGGGATTTAAGCATGAAACTATTGAGGGAAGAAAAGTTATAAAATCTTTCGGAGCTGTTGATGCTGAAATAAATTCATTATTTCAGGGAGTAGCCCTAAGAGATATTTCCGGTTCAGGCATACTTGAATTGAGCGGGAAAGATGTTCTGGATTATCTGAATAGGATATCTACAAATGCTATAAAGGATACTCCGGAAGGAGCAATTGCGCATACAATTTTTACTAATGAAAAAGGCCGGATAATCGATAAATCTTTATTAATGAATTTCGGCGATTATCAGCTTCTTATAGGAAGCAGCGTACATAACTACAAAGTAATGAAGTGGATTGAAAAGTATGTTATTACCGATGATGTAAAGATTAATAAAACAGGGAATAAATATGTGCTTTTGGAGTTGCTTGGTCCCCAGGCAGATTCATTTGTAACATTAATTTGCGGTAATATTGTTAATGAACTTGGAGTCGACCGATTCAGGTCTATACGAGCAGAAGGTATAATTTTCTTCCTGATTAAAATGAAAGATAAAACAGGACATCTAAAATACTGGGTATTAGCAGATCAAAATAACGGCGTAGAGCTTATTAAATTAATGCTGAACAATAAAGATGTTTTCGATTTTAATCTTGTCGGTGAAGATGCATATAATTATTATCGCATTGTGCAGGGTATTCCTGCCGCACCAAATGAAGTTAACGATGAATTTAATCCTCATGAAGCCGGACTGCTGAAATATGTAAGCTTTACGAAAGGCTGTTATATCGGTCAGGAAGTTATATCTAGGCTTAATGCTTATGAAAAGGTTCAAAGGAATTTAAGGGGATTAACTTTTGAAGACCCGATTGAGCAGAACGGGCAATTGCATTTATACGATAATGAAGGATTGGATGCCGGTACAGTAACTTCCGTAGTTTATTCGCCGCGGTGTAAAAAATTCGTCGGTCTTGCTTATGTAAGAAAGCCATATACCGATAAAGGTACGGAATTAATGGCAAAGAACGGGAATGACAAAAGATTAAAAGTTACTGTTGAAAACCTTCCCTTAAGAAAATGAAAATCTATACAAAAACCGGAGACAAAGGAGATACCGGATTATTTGGTGGTGATAGGGTATCTAAAAGTTCCGAAAGAATTGAAGCTTATGGAACTTTAGATGAACTTAATTCTTTTACCGGCATGGCAGTTGCCGAAGCTAAGGATAAAGAAGTAAAGAAATTATTAGAAAAGATACAGAACGAATTATTTACCGTAGGTTCCGATCTGGCAACTCCAGACATAGAGAAGAATAAAAAATTAAATATTGTCCGGGTACCTGAAAAATTTTGTACGGATGCTGAAAAGGCAATAGATTACTTTGAAGAAAAGCTTGAACCATTAAAAAATTTTATACTGCCAGGAGGGTCTAAATCGAGTGCACTGCTTCATGTATGCAGATCGGTGTGCAGACGGGCGGAAAGAAGAGTTGTTAAATTAAAAAAATCTGAAAAGATTGGCGAAAATATTATTATTTATCTTAACCGTTTAGCTGATTTGTTTTTTGTACTTGCAAGATATGAAAATAAAGCAGTCGGTCTTTCCGATACAAAATGGAACATTTGAGTTTTTTTTTAGTTTAAAATTAGATCTTATATTCTAAATAGTTCTTTATATATTTGTTTAGTCAGTTTAATAGTGGCCTACTATCGATAAAATTACCTACTATGCTAAGGGGGTGAATTTTGGTTTCGACGGGGTTAAAGAGACATAGAACTGCGCATCGTGTTCCCCGAGTACACGTTAAAGAATTGGGAACAAAATAATAACTGGCGAATCTAATTACGCCTTAGCTGCCTAATTAAACGGTAGCCGTTCACTGACTTCTCTCATGCCGGATTTCAGTTGAGCGTCGCTTAGGTATGATAGCTGATTCTATCGCTCTTATAGATGAAGTGAATTAAATAATGAGCAGGCTTAATGTGACCCTTGTCTGTTTGGTAGCATTAAGTCAAAATAAAAACAGACTATGTGTGTAGACGTTTTATGGTGCTTAGCTTCGGACGCGGGTTCGACTCCCGCCACCTCCACTAATTATCTTAGATTACAGAGACAATTCTCATATCAATTAAAAGAAGAAGTAATCCGTCCGGTTGAATTCTTAGAGAAAATCTTTTCTTAATTTTTTATAACTAAAATTAGTGAAAATTTTGGAATTCGAATTATTATAAGAAATTTCAAGATTGAAAAACGAGTGGGAAATATATTGTTAAACTAAATTGCTTACATTTATGGGTACAATTTTTTGGGGTGGCAGGCACTCTGCGCTAAAAATGACTTAAAATTATGTCAAAAAATAAAAGGAGGAAAACCGGTGAAACACTTTGCAATTTTTATGTTAATCTTTTTTTTGACTGCAATTACATACGCACAAAACAATAATGTTGATGAACTGGTTGTAAAGAGAGTTGCAGATTACATTCTCGAACACGGCACTCTAAATTTCCAAGATGTTAATACCGGGAAAATTTATAAATCGACAAAAGATATCCCTGCGGGTGCAAAAGTAAAATTTTCAAGTCCTTTCGGAGAATGGCATTATACCGGCGGAGTATTAAATATGGCATTTCTTGATTTGTCGAATTTTCTCGGTGATAAAAAATACGCTGATTACGCCGCCGCTCAAGTTGCTTTTGGAATGGATAATTACAAATATTTTCAAAAGCGGTACAACAAGAAAAAAGACGGCACTTATTACTTTTATCCTTTCGGGCAGCTCTGGACAATGGAAGCGCTGGATGATTGCGGTGCTATGGGTGCGAGTATGATAGATGTTTATAAAACGGTTAAGCGTGCCGAGTATAAGGAATATATTGAAAAAACAGCGCACTATATAACGGAAGTACAGGACCGGCTTGAAGATGGAACATTGGTACGGAAATTCCCGCACAAAATGACGATTTGGGGTGATGATTTATATATGAGTGTTCCATTCCTCGCAAGAATGGGTAAATTTTCCGGCGACAAAAAATACTGGGATGATGCAATTTTACAGGTAAAAAACTTTACAAAATATCTCTGGGATCCGAAGGAAGATTTATACTACCACTGTTATTACACCGACCTCAAACGAAACGGCGTGGCGCATTGGGGCAGATGCAACGGCTGGATTATGATGGCAAAGGTACATTTGTTAAACTATTTACCCAAAGACTATCCCGGAAGAGAGGATATAATCAAGGATCTGGAAAGGCAGATTCTGGGAATTGCAAAATATCAAAGTGCGGATGGATTATGGCACCAATTGCTTGATAAAAATGATTCATATATCGAAACTTCCTGCTCGGCTATGTTTATTTATTCTATTGCGCGAGCCGTAAACCAAAGATGGATTGACGCACGCTACGGTTCAATAGCTATTAAGGGTTGGGAAGGATTAAAAAAATATGAAATACAGCTCGACGGACAGGTAAAAAATATTTGTGTCGGTACTGGCATTGAAGACAGCCTGGTGTTCTATTATGATCGACCGGCGAAATTGGAAGAAAAGCATGGCCTGGGCGCCGTAATAGATGCAGGAATAGAAGTGATCAGATTAAAAAGGGCAATAAGTCAAATGCAATAAAGAGTAGTCTCAATATTAATTTTTCATCTAAACTAATTATGATCTTTTAAAAAAATGAAAAAATTATTTTGTAAAATAAATTATATAAAATTAATTTATTGTTTCGTTTTTAATAATTGATGATGATTGCAAAAATATTTATGATTAAGGAAAATCAAAAATGAATCTTAATGAGGACGATAGAATAGTATTAACGCTGGATGCAGGCGGTACAAACTTTGTATTTTCTGCAATTCAAGGTAATAAGCAGGTTGTTGAAGAAATTGTTTTGCCTTCAAATGCAACTGATCTTGAAAAATGTCTTTCAACAATTATTGAAGGTTTTATATCCGTTAAAAACAAATTACCCTTTGAGCCTGCAGCGATAAGCTTTGCTTTTCCCGGTCCGGCAGATTATCCTAACGGAATAATCGGAGACCTTCAAAATTTACCTGCGTTTAAAGGCGGAATAGCATTAGGCCCTATGCTGGAAGAGAAATTTCAACTTCCCGTTTTTATTAATAACGACGGCGACCTTTTTGCATACGGCGAAGCAATCGGGGGTTATTTGAACTACATAAATAATTTACTGGAGAAAACCGGAAATTCTAAAAGATATAAAAATCTTCTCGGATTAACATTAGGTACGGGATTTGGAGCCGGAATAGTAAGTGAAGGTAATTTATTTAGAGGCGACAATTCAATAGCAGGAGAAATTTGGCTTTTAAGAGATAAACTGAATCCACGAATGAATGTTGAAGAACATATCAGCATAAGGGGTATAAAAAAAGTTTATGCTAGAGAGTCCGGATTAAATATAAAAGATGTGCCGGAACCCAGAGATATTTATGAAATCTGTACCGGAGAAAAAGATGGTAATAAAGATGCAGCATTAAAAGCATTTCAGGAATTCGGTGAAGCAGCCGGTGATGCTATTTCCAATGCAGTTACTTTGGTCGATGGTCTTGTAGTTATCGGCGGAGGATTATCAGGCGCTGCAGGTGTTTTTCTCCCGCATCTGATAAAAGAAATGAATAGTAATTTTATAAATTGGGAAGGAACCGAATACCGCAGGCTGACTGCGAGCGTTTATAATCTTGAAAATGAAAATGAATTAAGCACTTTTCTTCAAAGTACTGCAAAAGAAATTACTGTCTATGGTACCGGGAAAAAAGTTAAGTACGACCCTCAAACAAAAATAGGTATCGGTATTTCCAAATTAGGAACCAGCAAAGCAATTTCAATAGGCGCATATGCATTTGCTGTAAATTCACTCGATAAAAAATAATTTTTATATCAGATATTAATGAAATTTTAAGCTTCCTCAACGGATATCTAATCACTTAGAATAGTTTTCAATAAAATAAATTAGCAGAATTATCTCTCTTTTCTATGAATTAAGCCGAAATAATATTAAAATTGAATTACTGAAAAATGTAATTAAATACATAAAAACTTAGCTTTAGTAAAAAAAGCACTAGAAAGATAATATTCTATTCTAAAATATAAATTCACAATATAATTGATTTTGTTTATATTCGGTGGTGGTTTATTTTTTTAAAAAATAATCATCATTCTACACTAAATAACTTTTGTAATTTTAGAACTAAAAAACCGTTTCGGATTTTCGGAACGGTTTACGTAAGAATCAGCTTATGAATTAAGGCTCATATGAAAAATTATTTTTTGAAAGGAAAGGTTTATGGCAAGCATCAACCAGTCTGCTGAAATAAATTCAAATATTAGTCAAGGTAATAATCAGAAGAGCTACCGCGGTCCATTCATGATAATGACATCGCTGTTCTTTTTATGGGGATTTATGACAGTCTGGAACGACATTCTAATTCCACGATTTAAAGAAGCTTTTACTTTGAATTATTTTGAAGCAATGCTGGTTCAATTTGCTTTTTTTGGAGCTTATTTTGTCGGAGCGTTAATTTATTTTATAATTTCTTCAACTACGGGAGACCCAATTGCAAAAATGGGATATAAGAACGGAATTATAATGGGTCTTCTTATATCAGGTTTAGGCAGTGCTATATTTTGGCCGGCAGCTGCTCTTACTTCTTACCCGATGTTTTTAATTGCCCTTTTCGTTGTAGGTCTTGGTTTCGCTATGCTGCAAATTGCTGCAAATCCTTACGTTACTATACTCGGCCCGGAACGAACGGCATCGAGTAGATTAAACCTGGCACAAGGTTTCAATTCTGTTGGAACGACAATAGGACCGTTAATCGGAGGCTACCTGATATTTCAATATTTCAATCAAGGAAATGTGCATGGAGCGGATTCTGTAAAAATACCTTACCTGGCATTTTGTATCGTTTTTGTTATTCTGGCAGTAGTATTTTCTTTTATTCATTTACCTCATATTGGTGAAGGAGAAATTAAAAAGGGAGCAGGCGCGCTGAAATTTCCTCATGTTGTCCTGGGAATCATTGCAATTTTTATGTACGTAGGCGGGGAAGTGTCGGTAGGAAGTTCTATCATAAATTTTCTTAGTCAGAAAAGTATTGCCGGTCTTACAGCCTTAGAAGCCAGTAAATATGTAGCGTTATTTTGGGGAGGTTTATTAATAGGCAGGTTCATGGGGGCAGTAATACTAAGCGAGATGAAAACAAAAAATAAGCAGCTCATTTTAGGCGGAATACCTTTAGCAGCTATTATTGTGTTGGGTCTTGTAAGCGGATGGGGAATAGTGCTGCATTACCTGCCGCTCATAATTCTTTGCTGGCTCCTATTCCAACTCGGCAAAGGTAAAGCTGCCCGTACCTTAACGATTTTCATGGTGGCAATTGTAGCTTTGCTTATTACAGCAATTGTTGCAGGCGGACGAGTTGCAATGTGGTGTGTTGTTGGAGTTGGTTTATTTACTTCTATCGGCTGGTCAAATACTTTTTCGCTTGCATTGGAGGGAACAGGAACATTGAAAAGTCAAGTTTCATCGCTGCTTGTAATGGCAATTGTAGGAGGTGCGCTTTTGCCGCCGCTACAAGGGCATATTGCAGACTTAGGCGGGCTGCAGATTTCTTATATTGTTCCATTGATAGCTTACAGCTATGTAGGTTTTTACGGTTTGATTGGACATCGAATCGGAAGGAATTTAAAGGAAAAAGCGGCGTGATATTTTGCGCTTAAGCTTTCGCCTAAAACAGCAATGTCAATTAAAATTGAACAATCTCCGACGGAGGCGAAAATTAATAATATCTTTCTTTAGTACAACTACTTTAAAAGAGCTCAACGAAACGGAACGAACAACTTAATAATTTGTAAAATGCTGAGCACGAAATCGCGATCAACATGAAACTATTATTATGTACGATTTATTTTACCAAATATTTTAACTCCAAATGATTTATGCTTTTCTAAAAGCTTTAGAAAACTTATGCTTAAATATATAAACCATACCGACCACCCAATGTGAAAAAATCTTTGCTTCAATCCGATATAATTGCTGAATAAATCAGGCAAATAGACTAAAAATCCAAGTAACATAATTAAAAAACTCAATATTGCCATTTCCCTAATAATCAATAATTGGTCGTTGTATTTCCATAAGAATAAACTTAATAACGGTGAAAGAATCAGAAGAATTGAAGGCATACCCATTAATTCATGCAGTTTCAAAGGTAAAGGAAATATTGCAGCTCCGGCTATTGAAAATGAGTAAGTTAGAATTAAGATTACAGGGAGAATATTCAAACCAAAAGCTCTACATGTTTTATAAAGTCCAAGGATAAATAATAGACTTAATGCAGAACATAAAATTAGTCCGAATGAAAATACAAATTGAGAATTAGTCCCAATCGCTCCTAATTCACTTACCATTCTGGTTAAATGATTATAGTCTCCTAAAATAAAGCCGCAAATAATTGTTGTGCTAAAAAAAATTATAGGAATAATTATCCCCAGATATAATAAATATTTTGATTTCAAAATTCCCTTTTAATTTAAATACACGATATAAATTTATACTGAATTATTTCTATCCTCTAATTTCATATTTTCAAGAATAGTAGAAGCTTTAAGAGATTGCCAGCCTTTGATTAGTATTACCTGCATTAAAAATCTCCGGCATAGCAATCTCATTAGGATAAAATGTCAAATGCATAAAATTATTTGATAGGCTGAACTTTATATTATCATATTTTTATATTTTATTACCCTTAGATAAAATAGTAATTAATTCATATGACTAATTTCATACTTTTACAGAAACACAAAGTAATTAGTAATTAATTTTTTTGTGCTTCTATTCAGTTTCCAGATTTAAAGGGACAACATCTTTAAATAAATCTTTTTCGGATTTTATTTTATCTTCATTGCCGTAAACACAATACGCCTTTTTTGCAATCACATTTTCCACAAGCTTGCTCATCGATTTAATATCGCTTGAAGTAGTTGCCAGAACTTCATCCCTTATCTTTTGTACATACTGCTTCGTTTCTCCTTGAAGATACCGCCTTACTGCCAAATCACCTTTGCTTGCCGGAGTAAGCGGCCGGTCAAGTCCTGAAATTGTTCCGATTATATATCTTGTCATTGCTTTATCATCGACACTAAAGTTTTTTAAATAACTAGCTGTGTTGTAATAATTGGTTAATGTTTCTTTAAGATGCGGATCTCTGTAAGAAGCAAAATATGCTAGTCCTGTCGGTGAAAAAGAAGCCCATCCGCCGTATGCGCCGCCTAATACACGCAAATGGTTCTGCAGATAATCTGTTGATAAAATTTGATTAAGCACATAATATTTACCGC
>CAZHBJ010000008.1:0-46706 GCA_964530445.1 uncultured Ignavibacteriaceae bacterium | reverse complement strand
AATTTAGGCTTTACCGAAGAATTGGCAAAGATGGAAGCTTTGCGATGTATTCAATGTCCCAAACCTACGTGTGTTTCAGGATGCCCTGTCGGAGTAAAAATCGGCGATTTTATTTCATTAATTGCAGAAGGCGATTACCTGGGAGCAGCAGCTAAGGTTAAGGAAGACAATATGCTCCCGGCTATATGTGGAAGAGTTTGTCCTCAGGAAGAACAGTGCGAAGCTAAATGTATAGTTGGAAAAAGAGGTGAAGCGGTCGCTATTGGAAGATTGGAAAGATTTGTAGCAGATTTTGAACGTGAGAATGTCGGAATAAGAACTCCTGAGTTAAAAAACAAAACAGGTAAAAAAGTTGCAATTATCGGTAGCGGTCCCGCAGGATTAAGCTGCGCAGGTGATTTAATCCAGATGGGACATGATGTAACTGTATTTGAAGCTTTGCATAGTCTTGGTGGAGTTTTAATTTATGGAATACCTGAATTCCGTCTTCCCAAAGAAATTGTTAAAGCAGAAGTGGAATCACTAAGTAAATTAGGTGTAGATTTTCAGACTAATGCCGTTATAGGTTTTACCGATACAATTGATGAACTTATGCAGAATGGCTATGATGCAGTATTTATTGCCGTTGGTGCTGGGCTTCCGCATTTTCTTAAAATATCCGGAGAGAATTTAAACGGCGTTTATTCAGCGAATGAATTTTTAACTCGTGTTAATTTAATGAAGGCTTACAAATTCCCGGAATTTGATACCCCGGTTTTTCATGTGAAAGATAAAAACATTGCCGTATTCGGAGGCGGAAATACAGCAATGGATGCTGTCCGTACTTCCAAACGCCTCGGCGCTAAAAATGCTTATATTATTTACCGCCGATCCGATGTGGAAATGCCTGCAAGACAAGAAGAAATTCATCATGCTAAAGAAGAGGGAATTGAATTTATTTTCCTTTCAAATCCTGTTGAATTTATTGGTGATAATGAAGGCTGGCTGAGCGGAGTAAAACTTCAAAAGATGGAGTTGGGAGAACCGGATGCAAGCGGAAGAAGAAGACCGGTGCCGATTAAGGGATCGGAATATGTTATTGACATCGATATGGCTGTAATTGCAATCGGAAACGGTTCTAATCCTATAATTCAAAAAACTACCCCGGATTTGGAATTTAATAAATGGGGAAATATTGTTGTTGATGAGTCTACAATGGAAACATCTAAAAAGGGTGTTTTTGCCGGCGGAGATATTGTTACCGGAGGTGCTACTGTAATTTTAGCAATGGGAGCAGGAAGAAAAGCTGCAGCAGCAATAGATTCGTATTTAAAAAAATAAATACTTTGTAATTCCAGTACATTCTGATTTTACCGAATTTCTTTAATGAAATTAAGAATTTAAAAATAAGTTTTATACTCGTTTCTGCCGTTTAAACAAATGAAGGACTTGATTAGAGCTAGGATTAAAAATAGATTTGATTTTCATATAACCTAGAAGCCAAATAATTTAATTAAGACATCCTCCCGAAATATACCTCAGTTTGATAAATCATTTTTATTTTACCTTTCTCATTAAATTTATCAAATAAGCTTCTTAACTCCTCAATCATATTACTAAAACGATAATCTTCTTCGGTAGGAATATAAGACGCTGAAAGGACTCTGCCTTTTAAACCTTCAAAATCAAATACTTGTTCATTCGGGAAATACTGAACTTCGAAATTATTAAAAAACTTACCGAACGTTTCCAAACCGATAATTTGGTGATTAACCTTTTGATAATCAATCGAAAATTTATTTAAAAAATTTTCAAATGCGCTCATAAAGTCCGATGCATCATTAATCCTTGAATTCCAAATTAGAATAACGTATCCGTCATTATTAAGTATTCTGGAAAATTCTTTCTTAGTTTTCAGTAAGTCAAACCAATGAAATGCTTGTGCACATGTTATAAAATCACAGCTATTCTCTTTTAATATTGTACGTTCGGCAGTACCATTTAAACTAATAAAATTTTTATATAGCTGTAATATATTTTCAGCAGCGGTTCTCATTTCATTATTTGGTTCTATTCCATAAACAGTATTACCGTTTTTCAGTAATAACTCCGAAAATAATCCCGTACCGGATCCAATATCGGCAATTGTGTCTGTTGAATCTAAATTTAAATCATTCTTCATAAAATCGATTATTTCAACTGGATATCCCGGGCGGTACTTAATGTAATTTTCAACTCTATTTGAAAATCTGGTTAACGGATTTTTACTGTTTTCTTTCATATAATTTTTTCCGGCATTATCTTAATATTAAGTCTGTTAAATATAAGCAATGTAAATATTTTTATTCGGTATCTAATTATCACTTTAGAGATTGTTATTGCAAATTATAAGATTATTGAATTGTTCTTAGGTAACCGGTTTAACTTACAGCAATACTAATATTTAGAGAGTTTATAACATGTAAAATTTACCCGGAAATAGGTAATATTTACTATTTAGAATAAACATTAACCAAATGAAATCTAAATTCTATTGAAAATTAAAAATATTCAATGGTACAAAAATTGTTCGATTTAACTCGAATTGCCTATTTTTTAATTGATTGATACTTAAGTTATAAGTTTCATGGAATATAAAAAACAATATTGGGATGATATCTTTTCTGTCCAAATTAAGCTTAAAAGAGCAACATACCTTGAAGCCGAAAGCTTAAGACAATTACTTAATTGGGAGCTTGAAAAAGAATTTAAAAAAGTTATTATTGATTTATCCGAATGTGCTTTTATAGATCCGGTATTTTTAGGTGTTTTAATTTCCTCGTTGAAAAAATTAGTAATATTAGGGGGTAATTTAAAAATCGTACTTCCTCCAAATAGTTATAATTTGGATAATAATATTTTGAAATCTCTGCGTATATTTGATACTTACAAATCACATCACGAAGCAGTAGAAAGCTATAAAAAAGTTTTTGTAACACCTCAAAACGAAGAGAAATACCTGGAAGATGTACCTGAAACCAGGGTACTATTTAGCGTATAGAGTCATTATCACTATCTTCGCGTAAAATTTCCTTTTATAAGACTAATCATTTGATCTAACCTTCGTAAATTATCAAATAGCATAAGACTAACTCTTCTACTTAAAACAAATAATAGGTTTATCCATCCTCTAGATATGTTAATACAATTCACTCTTTAACTAAATATGCAATCTTTGTACGGATTTATCTAGTAATCTTTTTTTATCATCACTAAATTTGATTTTTATATTTGTAAAATAAAACCTATAATAGTGTTCCTTTAATTAGTCGGATTTAGCTTAATTAATTATTCTTTTTTTTTGAATTATCAATTTTCACTCTTTATATTTACAACTAAACTTTTCAAATAAAAATAGCTTAAAATTATGAAAACAAAAATTATTCTTCAGACCGACTTTCCAAAACTTAAATTATTAAAAAGAGGCAAAGTAAGAGATATATATGATGTTGGGGAGCATTACCTGATAGTTTCAACCGATAGACTTTCGGCTTTTGATGTAATTATGTCTCAAGGTATACCGTATAAAGGACAGGTGCTTACAAAAATTTCCGAATTCTGGTTTAAATTTTCTGAAAAATTAATAGATAACCATTTAATTAGTACGGATATAAAGGATTTTCCTGAAGTATGTTCTGAGTATTCTGAGGAACTTCAAGGCAGATCAATGCTTGTAAAAAAGGCTGAAGTGATTCCAATAGAGTGCATTGTTAGAGGATATATTTCAGGTTCGGGATGGAATGATTATAAAAGGACTGGAAAAATTTCCGGGATCAATTTACCTCAAGGACTTGTTGAATCTGAAAAATTACCTGAGCCGGCGTTCACACCTTCAACTAAAGCGGAAATCGGGCTTCACGATGAAAATATTTCTGTGAGTGACGCTGAAAAAATTACAGACAGTGAAACGGTAAAAATAATTAGTAAAGCTACTGTAGATATATATAAATCCGCAGCCGAATTTGCTTTAAGTAAAGGGATAATTATTGCCGATACGAAAATGGAATTCGGTTTTTATAACGGCAAAGTTATTCTTGTTGATGAAGTATTAACTCCTGATTCTTCAAGGTTTTGGCCGCAGGATAAATATGAAAAAGGCAGATCGCAGGAAAGCTATGATAAACAATTCGTTCGTGATTATTTGCTATCTATTAATTTCAATAAACAGCCGCCTCCGCCGGTATTACCGCAAGAAATAATTGATAAAACGAGTGAAAAATATCTTGAAGTTCTTTTCAAGTTAACCGGAGAAAAAATCATCTAAATGAAACCGGTGCAGATTAAAGTATTAAATTCAAAAGATTTGTTTATCAAATGGGATGATCAATCGGTTAATACGATAAATTTAAGCAGGCTAAGGAGTCTTTGTCCCTGTGCTACCTGCGCCGATTATAGAGAAAATCAAAGCAGTACTTACATACCTTTTTACACTGCAGATCAAGTGCTGATTAAGAATATTAATATAATAGGAAATTATGCAGTCGGGATTACGTGGCAAGACGGGCATAATACCGGGATATATGAATTCTCATATTTGGAGTTTCTTGCAAAAAATTAATTATCAAGTATTTTATTTATGATTCTTCCCAATCAATTAACCGTCTTAAGAATTGTTTTGACGCCTTTTTTTTTAGTGCTGTTCTTGTCTCCAGATCCTTTGCTAAAACAAATTTCTTTAGGCATTTATATTATTGCCGCATTAACTGATTGGTATGACGGCTGGCTTGCAAGAAAATTTAATTATATTACCAATTGGGGAAAGTTTTGGGACCCTCTTGCAGATAAAATATTAACCTCCGCCGCATTTATCGGTTTTGTATTAGTTAAAATAATCCCTCTCTGGATGGTTAGTTTAATTATAATTAGAGATTTTGCGGTAACCGGTCTGCGTGCTTATGCTGATTATAAGGGCAGGTTGTTTCCGACCAGCAATTACGCTAAATGGAAAACTTTTATTCAAATGACTTTTCTTTATTATTTACTTATTGTTTATATCGGCGAAAATACTGCACAAATTTATACCGGGTACGAAAATGTCTTCAATTTATTGATGAATGAAAATCTTATTTATTTTACAATGCTTTTTGTTACGTTAATTACCGTACATTCCGGCGCATCGTATCTCTACAAAAACAGAAAACTTATAAAGAACTTATTTAGACGTGAAAATTAATTTTTTTGAAAAACTTATAGGCTCCGGTTTTTATACCGGGTATATCCCTTTCGCTTCCGGAACATTCGGCAGTTTAGCCGGATTATGTATTTATTATATTCCCGGTTTTGAGCAAAATTTTATTTTGATTCCTGTCTTAATTATAGTTATTTTTTACGGCATATATGTGGGATCAAAGTTCGAAAAAGTATACGGAAAGGATCCGGCGGAGTGCACAATTGATGAAGTAGTAGGAATGTGGATTACACTTTTATTTCTTCCTAAGAAAATAATTTTTTCCATCATTGCTTTTTTTGTTTGGAGAATCCTTGATATTATAAAGCCATACCCGGCAAGACAATTGGAAGAATTGAACGGAGGGCTGGGTATAATGATAGACGATATTGTTGCGGGAATTTATTCGCTAATAGTTGTGCACTTTATTGTTCTTGTTTTCTTTTATTCAAAATTATTATAAAACTGTTTTTGCAATGAATGCTCATATTATTACAATTGGCGATGAAATATTAATCGGACAAACGCTTAATACAAATGCCGCTTTTATCGGCGAACAGCTAATTAATATTCAGATAAATCTTAAAAAAACTTCTGTTGTTGCCGATAAAGAAGAAGATATTCTTAAGGAATTTAAAACCTGTATGGATGAGAACGATATTGTAATCGTTACCGGGGGTTTGGGACCTACACACGACGATATAACAAGAAAATGTATAGTTAAGTTCTTCCATACGGAGCTAATACCCCATAAAGAGGTTCTGGAAGATATTAAAGTCTTGTTAAAGAAAAGAGGAAGGGAATTAACCAAGCTAATTGAAGATCAGGCGCTTGTACCTAAAATTGCAAAAGTTATTAGAAATGAACACGGTACAGCTCCGGGAATGTGGATTGCAAAAGATTCCAAAATTTTTGTTGTTATGCCGGGCGTTCCTTATGAAATGTCGGCTATGATGGAATCTTATGTTATTCCCGAATTAAAAGAATTAATGGGAAATTTGGGATTTTCCGAGAAAAGAGAAACGTTGTTAACTACAGGAATTCCAGAATCCGTGCTTTATGAGAAATTAGGCGATATAAAAGTACTTTTAGACGGTGCTAAATTAGCTTTTTTACCTAGCCAGTTCGGCGTAAAGCTGCGAATTACCGTGAATGAAAAGGATGAAGAAACAGCAAATAACAAATTGGCAGAGATTGAACAAAAAATTAGAAATAAAGTTGGCCGGTATATTTATTCTAAGAAAGATGAAAAACTGGAACAAGTGGTTGCGCGGCTTCTTAATGAGAGGGGCTTAACAATAGCTATTGGTGAATCCTGCACGGGCGGATATATTTCAAATTTATTGACGAACATAAGCGGCAGCAGTAAATATTTTGAACGCGGTATTATATCTTACAGCAACGCTTCCAAAGTAGAAATTTTAAGAGTTAATGAAGATACCGTTGCAGAATATGGTGCTGTAAGTTTGGAGGTATCTCGTCAAATGGCGGAAGGAGTTAAATCTACAAGCGGAACGGATTTAGGACTCGCGGTTACAGGAATAATGGGACCTACCGGAGCGGCCACCGACAAACCGATCGGATTGGTTTATATTGGCATTTGTGATGATAAAGTTTGTACTGCTAAAAAATTTAATTTCGGTGATGATAGACTTCTTAATAAACAAAGAACAGCTCAGGCTGCCTTGGAAATGTTAAGAAGATATTTATTGGGTATTCCGTTTGATGACTAGGCTTTTTATTGCATTAAAAATACCTGGAGATATCAGAGAAAAAATAATAGATCTAAGAAATAGTGCAGTTCCTTTTCCGCAGAAATACAAATGGGAAAATAAGAACAAAATTCATTTGACTTTAAAATTTATCGGCGAAACTAAGGATGAATTAATTAAACACATTTCCGAAGAAATTTCTTTTATTGAAGAGTATAAAAAAATAGAGTGCAAATTAAAAAATTTCGGTTTATTTTATAGAAACGGAAAACCAGGGATATTGTGGCTGGGTTTAGAACTTAATTCTGAAATTTACAATTTGGTTGATAGATTAAACAGGGAGTTAGAAAAGTTTTCAATACCTGCCGAACAAAAAAAATTTAAACCTCATTTAACCATAAAAAGACTTAAGGGGTATGAAGGCAGGGAGTTTATACATAATTTTAAAAATTTTGTTGTACCGGAAATAAAATTTATTTCAAATGAGATTGCGCTCGTAAAGAGCGAGTTATTGCCTAAAGGCTCAAATTACAAGGATTTAAAAATTTATAAATTAAAATGATTTGGAGGTAAAATGAGTTCCGAAAGAGAACAAAAATTAAAAATTATTGAAGATGCAATATCAAGTATAGAAAAAACTTACGGTAAAGGCTCCATCATGAAATTGGGAGACGGCGTAATAAATGATGTCGAATCAATTCCTACAGGAGCACTTTCACTAGATCATGCGCTTGGAATAGGCGGCGTGCCGAGAGGAAGGGTAACTGAAATTTATGGTCCTGAATCAAGCGGTAAAACTACTTTGTGTCTCCATATAATAGCAGAAGCTCAAAAAACAGGAGGATTAGCTGCTTTTATAGATGCCGAGCATGCACTGGATGTTAATTATGCTAAACGGCTTGGCGTTGATACTGCAAATCTTCTTTTATCCCAGCCGGATTTCGGTGAACAAGCGCTGGAAATTACGGATACGCTTGTAAGAAGTAATGCTCTGGATATTATAGTAATCGACTCGGTTGCTGCTCTTGTACCAAGATCAGAGATTGAAGGTGAAATGGGTGATGCTACAATGGCAGTTCAAGCCAGATTGATGTCCCAGGCTTTGAGAAAATTAACCGGTGCAATTTCCAAATCTAAAACTTCAGTAATTTTTATAAACCAGTTAAGGAGTAAGATCGGGGTTATGTTCGGTAATCCGGAAACCACTACAGGCGGAAACGCTTTGAAGTTTTATGCTTCACTTCGACTGGATATTAGAAGGATTGCCGCTATTAAAGACGGTACCGATGTTATTGGAAATAGAACTAGAGTTAAAATTGTAAAGAGCAAAGTTGCTCCTCCGTTCAAAGAAGTTGAATTTGATATTCTTTACAATGAAGGTATTAGCAAAACCGGGGATTTACTCGACCTGGCAGTAAACCAGGGCATTGTTAAAAAAAGCGGCGCATGGTTTACTTATGATGAAGACAGGTATCAAGGCAGAGAACAGTTCCGCCAGAAGCTAGTTGAACTGCCTGATATGTATAATAAACTGCAAAATGATGTAAAACAAAAATTAGGCTGGGTTAAGGAAGTAAATAAGGATGTAACTGAAAAATCGGCAGGTAAAGAAAAGAAAAATAGTAAATAATATTTTATTGTAATGAAATGAGGATAGAAAGAGTTTTAAAAAAAGATGAAAAAAATGTAACTCTTATCTTGGATAATAATGAAAAACTCTTTTTATCTTATGAAGTTTATTTAAAAAGCGGCTTAAGGAAAAATGAAGAAATTTCCGACAGCCGCTTTTCTACATTAATTGAAGAGAATCAACTTTTTCATATAAAACAAAGGGCATTCCGGCTTTTAGGAAGAAGACAGCATTCGGCATTCGAACTGAAATTAAAACTGAAACAAAAAGGATATAGTGAGCAGCTAATCAACCGTGTCATAGATCAGTTACTTAATTCGAATTATTTAAATGACTATGACTTTGCAAAAATGTTTGCGGAAGAAAATATTAAAAATAAATTATGGGGGCAGCGGAAAATAGAAGCCGAATTGATCAAAAAAGGAGTTGATAGAGAAATAATAAGCCAAATTGTAAATGAGAAATTTTCAGACTCGGATCAGATTGATAATGCTCTTGAACTTGCGCGAAAAAAATATAAATCGCTGCTTGACAGAAATACAAATACGGAAAAAATAAAATCGAAATTAATTACATTCTTACTATCGAGGGGCTATAATTATGATACGATTAAAAGAGTTGCGGATATAATTATCGAAAAAAATAATTCAATTTGATTTCTTTAGTTTAGTCTCCAAAGATAATATCATAGATGAAATCGACGGTATACTTACGCTTTCGGCTGCATCCTTTAATTTAAGCCATTTCCTTTTTCTTTTTTCTTTTTCAGGATAATCATCAAGTACTTTTATTACTTCCATTGCAAACACTATAATATGTCTTATTCCCATAGATTTACGGTTTACAAAAGATCCTAACTCGATTGTTTCATTTGCACCCAGAATTCCTGCTTCTTCAAATGCTTCCTTCTTAGCGGATTCAAAAGCACTAAGGTTGAACTCAATATACCCCTTTGGAATAATCCATTTCTTTTTTTTGACGGAAGTTATTAAAAGAATTTCAAGTTCGCTGTTATTCCACCTGTAAGGTATAACTCCGGATTGGTTGAAATTAAATTCTAATTTCAAAAGAGGCCCTAAATATTATTTTTCCTAAAATTACTAATGTTTTCAGCTTTTAATATTTGCATTATGATTTCGTTAATAGTAACCGGCATTTTTTTATTATCTAAATCTACAACAACTAAGTAACCTTTCAAACTTCCCGTTGAATTTAACGCATCAGCTAAAGCCTGCTGATCACTTATCAATCGTCTGCCGTTTTCTTCGGACCAAATTTCTTTTGTACATAAACAACCTAATGTAGGAGAAATTGGATAATAACTTTTGCCGGTAAAGAAAGAAGGATCAATTGTCGTTCCGTGGGCAATTATTTCAGTCCTTCCGGCCTTTCCTGCGTAAAAAGATTCATAAATCGGGAAATAATTTCTCCATGATAAAGGTAAAAGATTTTTATAGCTTTGCAAATACCACGAGGTGTCGGAAGAATTGCTTGAATGGATGAAAATATTTTTACTTGTCTCAAATGGCATAATTAGTTGAATGTTGGTTGTTCTGCCTATTGATTCATCCTTAGATACGCCGACTCCTTGAATTGAAAAAATTCCCTGAGGTGTATTGCCGTTTGTTATGTAGCTCGGCAAATTGGTTCTGGCTCTCGCTAATTGAGGAACATTAAAAATTGTTCCGTCTTCATTTCTAACAAATTTGCCGTCGGGTTTTCTAACTATAACCAACCCGGTATAATTTCTATCCACTCTTTGCAAACTAAAAATTACGGTATTGTCTTTGCCGTAATCTGCAGACAACAAGTCGGTTAAAGGCGGTCTTTTATCGATACATTTAGACATCGGTTCTACTAAATAATTGCTTAGAGAAAAAAGGATAGGATTATTTTTATAATCGGGAAATTTATTCTTCATTAAAGCTAAGTAATAATTATTTTCCTTAGGATTCTGATTTATTAAATAGTTTATCCCGATAGCAAATAATTTCGGATTGTTTGTTTCATGGATTACTTTTAACACTTCAGTTAAATATTCGCGGGGGTATAAAGTATAAACCGCTTCGAGCAGTGATATTTGAAAACCAATACTCCGCTTGTTATAATTATCTAATGCATATTTTATATTAGACTTATAAACCGGGTCGGAATCATCGACTAATTCCATGCTGCCGAAAGCTTCATCCCAATATTTCTCAGTAGAGTCGTTTAAGCTTTGCGAAAGATTATTTTTAATCCGCTTTTCGTAAAGTTCTTTTTTAAATGTTTCCCTCTGGGATTTGATTGTTAATGTATCGACCGGAGTTGAGAAGTTCTTTTTATCTTTTTTTTGTAATGAACATGAAGCAAAAAAGAATACAAAAAATATTATTATAAATAATTTATTTCTTTTAATACTCATAAATTCTTTCATTTTATTTGAGCTTCAATTCCGAATTCGAAAATTGATTTTTCGCCGGGCATTATTTTTATTTTATCTTTAAGTTCTTCCCTGTTAAAAGCGTTTGTCATAAATTGCATCGGCTCAAGTGCAATAGAGTCCCTTTTTCGTGCTTTTAGTGTATCGCCGGAAAAAGCAAGTGTAACACCGCCTTTTTGAAACATTGATATTTCCATACCGTTTTCTGGGTCGAATATTGAAGCCTTGTAAAAACCGTCTGATTTCGATTTTAATTTTGTATAACAGTTATCTATGATTTTGCCGTTTATTGTCCTTTTATCTTTAGTTTGATTGCTTCTAAAATCCAGGTCCGGGTACTTATCGATTGCTGCATAAGCATCTTTACCTGCCAACGGAATTAATCTCTCATCGAGTTGAATTATTTCATCTGCATCTATGGTTAAAATTAAGTTTTCAATTCCTTTATCGGAAGTTTTTAAATAAGGATGCCAGCCGGTACCAAAGGGAGCTGCATTTGAGCCTATATTGTTTGCCGTAACCTGAATGGAAATCTTCAAACCTTCCAATTTATATTTTACGGAAACATCTAAAGAGAAAGGAAAGCCTTTAAACACACCTGGTCTTATTTTTTTTGTTGTTAAAATTACCTCCGCAGACGAATCTGTAATATTAGATTCACTTATGTCAAATTTTTCAAAAGAAGTAAAACCATGAATTACTTTTGTCCTCGGCGGAATTGGATCAAACTTATATGATTGATTTTGAAAATTATATTTTCCTTCGGGAATTCTATTTGCAAACGGAGCCATAATCCAGCATCGTGCACCTTCGGCTTTTTCAAATTCTTCGGGGGTAGCAAAGCCGTCTAAAATGTCGAACAGCTTTCCGTTTACCGGTATTAAATATTTTAAAGGTGTTGCACCCTGTAGATTTATTTCGAATGAAGTTCCTGCAATTGAATCGGATAATTGCAATGAATCAAATTTACCGAATTTTTTTTTCGTAATGTTATATTTACTCATATTCCTTAGTTCTTATTCTGTCCTTTGGTGAATGATAATATTTAGCAGAGATTACTTCAAAAAGTTTCTTTAGATATTAAAAATTTTTTTTACAGATTTATTATTGAAGGTAAAAATACTAATAAATATTTTTTTATAATATTTAATTACAATGTAAGAATTGATTATTTACCTTTTCTCGTCTCTTGAATATTTCTTACAACATTTGTTACAAATCCTCTGGGGAAAAATTTTATTCCGAGAGACATAATTTTATTTTGGATACCGGGTATTACTAAAGTTCTTCCCGCTTTCATTCCCAGATATCCTTCGGATGCAACAATTGCAGCATCCATAATTCTTTTGCCTTTAACTAATTTGGATTCCTGCATATCCGCTCTTTCCTGAAAGTTTGTTTTTGTAGGACCGGGGCAAAGTGTTGTAATTGTAATTCCTTTATTCTTAAATTCATTGGCTAACGCTTCGGAAAAATGAAGGACGTATGCTTTTGAAGCATAATAAACCGACATTAGGGGGCCTGGCTGAAATGCAGCAGTTGATGCAACATTTAAGATTCTTCCACCTCCGGTATTCATCATCTCTTTTGCATACAAATAAGTTAAATGTGTTAATGCCAGAATATTTACTTGAAGCATATTTATTTCGTTTTCAATATCCAGATCCAAAAATTCACCAAAGCTGCCGTATCCGGCATTATTAATAAGAACTGATATGTTCAATTGCTGTTTTTGAGTTTCATTAAAAATCTCGCCCGGAGAATTAGGCTGTGAGAGATCTTTAGCAATTACAGTTACAAAAACGTTATATTTTTCTTCGAGTTCGGCAGCTAAGTTTTTTAATTTTTCTTCGCTGCGAGCTGTAATTACAAGGTTGTAGCCGTCTTGAGCTAAAAGCCTGGAAAGTTCATTACCTATCCCGGTAGATGCACCTGTTACTAATGCTGTCTTATTAATTCGGTTCATATTCAGCCTATTTTAAATTGCAAAATAAATTTATCAATTGGAAAATAAAAGAAGATCAACCGGAAATTTTGGAAAATCAAATAATACATTTAAACTTTTAATCTAAAGATATATAAATTAAATCAGCAGGTAGAAAATCTACGAAGTATTTTTAATCATGTGAAAATTAGAGAATGTTTACAATGCTTCCATTTATAAGTTTATAAATATTTATCTTATCTTTGAGATAAAGAAATTTTCAGCTCTAAAAAAGTAAATATAAAATATTTTTATGAACATACGAAAAAACGTCGACCTAAAAGGATTAAACACATTCGGAATAAATGTTAAAGCAAAAAATTTTGTAGAAATTGAAAAAGAAGAAGATCTAAAAGAAATTTTTGTCTCAAAGGAATATTCCGATAAACGCAAATTTGTTTTAGGCGGCGGCAGTAATATACTGCTTACAAAAGATATTGAGGAACTAACCTTAAAGATATCAATTCCAGGGATTAAGGTTATAGATGAAGATAAATCTTTTGTTTTTGTTGAAGCCGGAGCCGGCGTAAAGTGGCACGAACTTGTGGAATATTGTATCGAAAGAAATTACGGCGGAATTGAAAATCTATCATTAATTCCCGGAACAGTTGGCGCAGCACCTATTCAAAATATCGGAGCTTACGGGCAAGAAGTAAAGGATGTATTGTTCAGCTTAAATGGTGTCTTTATTTCCGGGGGGAAAGCAGCTTCATTTAATAATAAAGAATGCGAATTCGGATACCGGAACAGTATATTCAAAACCGAATTAAAAGGTAAATTTGTTATAAGTTCTGTAAAATTAAAACTAAGTAAAAATCCTGAGATTAATTTAAGCTACGGAAATTTAAAAGATGAATTTGAAAAATTAAATTTAGCAGAAGTTACCATAGAAGATGTCAGCGCTGTTGTTAGTTCAATAAGAAAAAGTAAATTGCCCGATCCTTCAATTACCGGTAATGCCGGAAGCTTTTTTAAAAATCCGGAAGTATCGTTCGATTCTTTTGAAAAATTAAAAGAAAAGTTTCCGGGTATAATCGGATATAAGAAAGAAAACGGTTTTAAATTAGCTGCAGGATGGCTGATTGAAAAATGCGGCTGGAAGGGCAAAAGAATTGGTAATGCAGGCGTTCACCCGAAACAAGCTTTGGTTTTAATAAATTATGGAAATGCATCCGGCGTTGAAATATTGGAGTTATCAAAAAAGATCAAAGAATCCGTTAAAGAAAAATTTGATGTGAATTTGGAATACGAAGTTAATATCTATTAAAAGTGATATATAATGTAAAACATGCTTTCCGATAATGAAATCAGTTCATTCAAGTTGAGTTTAGTCTACCTTACAAATAATATTTTTCGATTACTAATTAAGCTATAGATTGCCGGCCGCAAGCGGATCAATCTAACAAAACCATAAGTTAATTTGTTTACAGCGTTGTGTTATAGATAATACGCAACACTGCTGACCTTGAATATACTTTATTATTTGCATAATTTTATTATTCATATGAGCGGTTAACTTATAATAATTGAAATCATTATCTAAACTTTTTACAAGATTTTTTTAGTATATGCCGTTAAAAATCGGAGATAAAGCACCGGATTTTACATTGTTCGATCAAGATGCAAAAAGCGTTTCCTTAAATGATTACATTGGAAACAATATTGTACTTTTATTTTTTCCGTTTGCAAATTCTTCCGTATGTACTTCGGAGATGAGCCGAATAAGAAATAATTATGAAAAATATAAAGATTTAAATGCTTCGGTTATAGGAGTAAGCGTCGATAGTCATTATGCGCTAAAAATGTGGAGTGAAAAAAATAATTTTAAATTTACTTTATTAAGTGATTTTAATAAGGAAGTTTCCTCTAAATATGATTCTCTGTATGATATATTTGCTCCGGGTAAATATGATTATAAAGGAGTATCAAAAAGATCTGCATTTATTATAGATAAAGAAGGTAAAATCAAATATCTGGAAATATGTAATTCACCCGGCGACCAGCCGGACTACAATGCAATAGAAAAAGTTTTAAACAAATTAAAATAAAGTTTTTATGGTAAAAAGATTTTCTCCGGTTCAGGTTAAGAATCTTTTGGAATCGGAAGCACAAATTAAACTAATAGACGTAAGGGAAAATTGGGAATATCAAATTGCAAGATTGGAAAACGCCGAGTTAGTTCCTGTAAGTAAATTTGTAGAGTTTTCCAAATCGCTTAATCCGAATGAAAAAATTATTATTTATTGTCACCACGGCGCCCGTAGCTTTAATGCTTGCAGTTATTTGGTCCAAAACGGGTTTTCGGAAGTAATTAATTTAGAAGGGGGAATTAATGCATGGTCGCAAGTAATTGATAATTCAATACCAGTTTATTAAAATAAATTATTAAAAAAATAATTTGGAGAAACGATGCCTGAAGAAGGGAAAAAAGCGCCTAGTTTTAAATTAAAAGATCAAAACGGGAAAGTTGTATCTTTAAATCAATTTAAAGGAAAAAATGTTGTCCTTTACTTTTATCCTAAAGATAATACTTCCGGATGCACTGCCGAAGCTTGCAACTTTAGAGACGAATTTCCGAAATTCAAAAACTTAAAAGCGGTAATACTTGGTATTAGTCCGGATTCGGTGGAATCTCATAAAAAGTTTGCCGAAAAATATAATTTACCTTTTACATTGCTAAGCGACGAGAAAAAGGAAGTCCTGGAAAAATATGAAGTCTGGAAAGAAAAAAGCATGTACGGAAGAAAGTATATGGGTGTAGAAAGAACAACATACATAATTGACGGCACGGGAAAAATTAAAAAAATATTTCACAAGGTTAAAGTTCCCGATCATAACAAAGAAGTAATGGAAGCACTGCAAAATTAAAACTTTAAAGGGATAAAATGATTTACGTAACCAGAAGGGAAGTTTTTAGCGCAGCGCACAGGTTGTTTAATCCTAAATTTTCAGATGAAGAAAATAAAAGAATTTTTGGGAAGTGCAGTAATCCGAATTGGCACGGTCATAATTATACTCTTGAAGTTGTAGTAGCCGGAGAAATAGATGCTGAGACAGGATACGTTATAGATTTAAAATTATTGAAAGAAATAATTATTGATAACGTAATTAAGAAAGTTGATCATAAAAATCTCAATACGGAAACTGATTTTATGAGGGGAGTAATCCCGACTGCTGAAAACATAGCAGTATCTATTTGGAAACAGTTAGAGGATAAAATTCCCAGCGGGAAATTATTTGCCGTTAAGATTTATGAAACGGAAAACAATTATTTTGAATATAAAGGAGTGTGAGTTTGAAATTAAAAGAGATGGAAAAAACAATAACCGATATTCTGAAGGAAATAGGCGAAGACCCCGGAAGGGAAGGATTATTAGATACTCCTAAAAGGGTGGCAAAGGCGTATGAATTTTTAACATCAGGTTATAATAAAAAGATAGATAAAGTGCTGAACGGAGCAATCTTTACCGAAAAATACGATGAAATGGTGCTTGTTAAAAATATTGACTTTTTCAGTTTATGCGAACACCATATGCTTCCGTTTTTCGGAAAAGTGCATGTAGCTTATATACCCGACGGAAAAATAATCGGGTTGAGTAAAATACCGAGAATAGTAGAAGTATTTGCGAGAAGGCTACAGGTGCAGGAACGAATGACCCAGCAAATTGCCGATACAATTAATAAATATATTCAGCCTGTGGGTGTTGCCGTGGTTTCGGAAGCATTTCATATGTGTATGATGATGCGCGGTGTTGAAAAACAAAATTCTTCTGCAACAGCCAGCGCTGTTCACGGAATATTCCAGGAAGATGCCAGAACAAGAGCAGAATTTTTAAATCTTATTTCTACAAAAACAATATGACGGATACTAATAAATCGGGAATATGGATTACCGGAGCCAGTTCAGGTATAGGCAAAGCAGCCGCTTTTGAGTTTGCAAAGGTCGGTGCCAAAGTATTTGTTTCTGCCAGAAGAGCCACCGAACTTCAGAGAATTAATTCCGAACTTAAAAATGAAAAATTAAGTGTTGAAATATTTCCTTGTAATGTTGCTTCATCCGTCAATGTTGACCAAATTGTTAAGAAGATAATATCGGTAAGCCCGATAAATTGTTTGATAAACAATGCCGGTATTACTTCGTTTAAAACGGCGGAATCAAATTCACTTCAGGAAATTAATGACATTATTAATACAAACTTGTTGGGGTCTATTTATACCATTAAGTATATACTTCCTCATATGATTGAAATCGGCGGCGGTACAATAATCAATATTCTTTCTATTGTTACTAAAAAAGTTTTTACTAACAGCAGCGCATACGCAGCTTCAAAAATGGGATTATTGGGATTTACCGAATCTTTAAGAGAAGAAGTTAGAAAACATAAAATCAGAATTATTAATGTTGTACCGGGTGCTACTGAAACTCCTATGTGGTCTAACAAAATTAGAAAAGAAAATGAGGGAAAAATGATGAACAGTGAAGACATTGCCAGGCTATTAGTCTGGCTTTATCTCCAAAAGGGAAACATGGTAACAGAAGAAATAGTAGTTAGACCGATTACCGGGGATTTATAATGATTAAAGAAAAAGAAATATCGCTGGTAACCGGTGGAAACAGGGGAATAGGAAAAAGTATTGCCTTAAGGTTAGCTGAAGAGAAACATGATATTATTATCATTGGGCGTGACGAAAAATCTCTTAAGAAAACTTCAGCGGAAATTATTGAAACAGGTGGAAGCTGTGATTATTTTAAAGGCGACGTTGCCGATGAAACTTTTGTCCGCAATTCCGTTGATGAGATAATTAAAAAATATGGTAAGATTGATAATCTGATTAATAATGCCGGAACAAACGTATTTAAAAAAGCTATAGATGCCTCTCTTGATGAATTCAAAATACAAATTGAAGCGAATCTATACGGAATATTTAATTATTCAAAAGCAGTTTTACCAAATATGATTGAAAGAAAGAGCGGGGCAATAATTAATATAGTATCGTTGGCAGGCAAAAATTCATTTGTCGGCGGTGCAATGTATTCCGCTTCCAAACATGCGGCGCTGGGTTTTACAAAATCTTTAATGCTGGAAGTTCGTGAATACGATATCCGTGTTTCTGCGGTTTGTCCCGGTTCGGTAGATACTGAATTTTTTAGTGGATCTGCAATTAAACCAAATAGAAATAAGATCCTAAAACCGGATGATATAGCTGAAACCGTTATTTCAATTTTAAGACTTCCGGTACATGCTTTGATAAGTGAAGTTGATATCCGACCGACAAATCCAAAGTAAAATTCAAAACCTAAGCTCTCATTAATTCTCAAACCGGAAAATATAAAACCCATCCCGGATCGTGCAAAAATAATTATTCATGAAATGTTTGAATTATTATAATTTTGATCTTTATAGTATCTAAAAATATTTTTTAACAAATGCTTTAATAAATAATAGAAAAATATCTTTAAGAATAATTAAAAATCGTTGAAAATTTAATGAATTATTAATTAATCCTTTAAATTAGCTGAGAATTTACGGTTTTTTACTTAATTAATTTATAAAAGTTTACGATAATATATCTATAATTTATTGGATCTTTAGGTACGAATTATAAAGACAATACCGGGAAATAACATGTCGAAATTAATTTCTATTCAGGAGTTTAAAGAGGGACAAACTCTTACTCGCCCAATAAAAAACTTATTCGGACAGATATTAATAGCCGAAAATGTTAGGCTTGAAGAACAGCATAAAATCATTTTGATGACATGGGGAATAAATGAATTTTATATAAATGAAGATCCTGAAGATGAAATAATTCAGAATGAAGATGAAATACTGAAAATTAAAAAAGAATTTAATGAAAGAGTAAAGTGGGAACCCAGAAACCACCATGAAAAAGAATTACTAAGATTGGCTCTTGAAGAATTATTAAAAAAAACGGATAAAAATTAAATATGAATTATGTTGAAAAAATAATTAGAAATGTAAATGATCTACGTACACTTCCCACAATATATTCTTCTTTATCCGAGTCTATGAATGATCCATACAGCACTCTTGAGAAATTAGCCAGAGTTATTTCCTTTGATCAGGTATCATCTTTAAAAATTTTAAAAGTTGCAAATTCACCGTTTTACGGTTTCCGCGGTAAAATTGATACTATTTCTCAGGCTGTACTTTATCTGGGATTTGATGAAATTAAAAATATAGTATTTGCTCTTTCAATTCTAAATCTTTTTGCTAAAGATAAAAATATTATGAATTTCAGACCTGTAGATTTATGGGCTCATTCTATCGGCGTAGGCATTGCAGCTAGGTTAATCGGGGAAAAACTCGGGGAAAGGGAACTTGAAAATTACTTTCTTGCCGGTATAATTCATGATATAGGCAAAATACTTTTTATTGAGTATTTGCCTGAAGATTATATAAAAGTATTGCAATATGCCAAAGAAAAAAAATGCAGTGTTTTAGATGCGGAAACGGAAGTTTTAGGTATTAATCATTGTAAAGCAGGATTTTTACTTGCAGAGAGATGGAAACTTCCGGCTCAAATTCGGGATATTATATATTTTCATCATACGGGTAAAAGCGGCGGTCAATTCGATAATATTACAGCAGCGGTCCATGTAGCCGACATATTAGTAAAAGCTATGGAACTAGGGAATACGGGCGATAATCTTATTCCCCAGCCGAATTTTAATGTTTGGGAAAAATTAAATTTACCTGAAGGTTTTTTCCAGAGCATTTTAAATAAGTTAAAGGAAAATTTTACTAGAAATGTTAGAATAATGCTTACCGGGTAATTAACAAATGGAAAATTAAAAGTCGGAAAATTTTGCGAGTGAACATAAAGATATCATTCCGGAAAAAGAACAACTTTTATGTTATAATACCTTTTAATTCAACTAAACGGAACACTACCTTTAAACCACAATTATTTCCAAATAGTTTAAAATTTTAGATTATAAAGAAGTTCCGACTTTTATTCTTAAATTAAAAAACAACGATATAATACCGAAACTGCCTGAATCCCTTTTAGAAAGGACTAAAGAAGGACCTATAGCAATAGCACTAAATGCCCAGTCGTCAAAAATTCTTTGTACTAAAACGTTAATTACATATTGAGGCTGACGAACGTCGCTGTGCACCATCCCGTCAAAACTGAAATCGAATGTATTACCGGAAAGCGAGAGTTCACGTCCCGTAAATCCTACATGAACTTCATTTAAGTAGTGCGCTACATAAAGCTTTGCACGTGTAGAACCCAAAATTCTAATTGGATATCTCAATTCCCAGTTAAAGTAACCGCCGTCTAAAACTTTCGGTACCATTCCTAATGTATCTGCATCCCTAATCATTTTCTTTTGGCTGTCTGTAAAACCTTCTGTTGATTTCAAATAATCGAATTCGAAAAAATTGCCGAGAGGCACAACATAACCAAAGTCATATCCGCTTGTTGCATAAATATTATTTTGGTTATTTTCTTTTTTATATTGAGTAAAAGCATCTACATTTTTATAAACGCCTCCGTAAAAGCCTAAAAGGTGTACTCCGGCTTGAACAAAATTTGTTTCAAACGGTCCCGAATAAGGTGTCCCGATTCCAAAAGATATTCCAAGATCTTTCTTTAAAGGAACTCCGAATGGTTCGCCGCCGAAAAGTTGAAGGAACGGATTAACATATCCCAATGTTGAAGAAATTTGATACAATGAAGGCGGTGCAACAAATTTTCCTAAATTTAGTTTTGATAAAACTCGTGTGAAAACACTTCCGTAATTAATATTTTCTTCCAGATTAACCTTAAACGGATATGTAATTACCTTTGCTCTTGTTTCGGGTTTTAATGCTAGGAACGGATATAAAACGCCTTTTACCGAAATTGTTTGATTGTTTGCGTCTCTTAAATCAACAATAATTTCGGCTTTTGGATCAGGCGGTGCAATAAATAATTCGGATTGTATTTTGATAAACAAACTGTCATCAAGAGGCTCCATCTGATAATATAATATCTTTTGTTCCTCCGAGATCTGGGCATTAACTTTTGTTATAAACACCAGTGCTAATAAAATGGGTAATAAGAGAATAAATGATTTTTTGCGCATAGAATTTTATTGTTTATGAATTATTTTGAAAAATCGGTGAAGTAAAATGAATCCCCGGCTTCTGCATGAGCTTTTGATATTTTATCACTTACAAAGAAAAAGAAATTTGCTTTATATCTTCCGTCAGCTTCCTGTAAAGTCCCCGGCCTGTCTATCCAATCATCATACTTGGATTGAGTAGAAGCAATTTTTAAAGAAACATAGTAAACATTATTTCCGTTATTATCTTTGTAAGGACCGGAAACCGATATAGGACCTGAATGTGTTACCTTTAATTGCTCAGGTCTTAAATAAATTATGGTTACATTAAATACGGTAATATTTTGTAAATCTTTTGCATAAATTGTTGAACCATCCATCTTTGTGGTAACCTTTGTTATTTTAATTTGAGGAGTTTTTAAAGGAACCACTTTTATTTTTTCTTCTTGAGTACCGTACTTTGCTACAACTTCGTTTTCTCCCGTAAGATTAAATTTTTTCTCCTGACCCGGAGGGATAGTGACGATAGGTTTTGTCATGTCCTTAGGATTATAAATAATTGTCGGTACGCTGCCGCTGTTTTTTGCTATATTCCATGTATATTGATAGAATGTTTGGGTAATTGAAATCGGAGATTGAAGAATAGTCTGTTCTGCAGGTTTGGTCTTTTTTTCCGGTTGTGTTTCTTCCGGGGGTATCAGGCTGACTTTTTTATTTAGCGAGGCAACTTGTTGATTTAATTTTTCTACTTTTTCTTTTAGTTCTTTATTCTGCTTCTTTATGTCCGGGTTCAGTTTAATCTCAAATTTTAATCCTTTTGAAGTAAGCGAATCAATTAAAGTTACAAGAGAATCTCTCACACCTTTAGTGACTGCTCTATTTGTCGAAATAACTTTATCCAGGTCCAGATCGGCGCCTTTTAAAACAAGTACTGTTATTACAAAAATGTACAGCACTTCATAAATGATAAATTTACTATCGTGATTTTTTCTAACCATATTTAATTTTACTTTTTGTTAACTATGGCTTCAAGATGTTTCAAACCGGTAATTGTTTTTTCATCTTTTAGCGAATCTGTTGCTTGTGTTATCGAATTCGCAAGCGATTTTATTTGCTCCATCCTTTCATTACTTATGTCTGCTGCGGAATTCATTTTCTCGTACAATTGATTTATTAAGCCGAGATTAGAATTTAAAACTACACTTAATTTTGTCGTACGTTCGAGCAGTGCATTAAATTTATTCAGATTTGCAATTGCTGTTTCCGATATTTCGATATTTTTATTGCCATCAGTCGTTGAAAGCTTATTCAGCAGATTATTGGAGCTGTCAAGTTGTATCTTGGAATAATACCGTTCTTTAAAATTGGTTACATGGTTAACTATACTTTGAAATTCAACACTAAGCTGGTCAAGCACTGGCTCAAATAATTTGCCTAATGCTAATATAATTAAAGATTTTATTTCGAAGGGGACGGATAATCCTACAAAAATCGCTTCGCCAAGCCGGATGCTAATTAAAAGGATTGCAGCACCTATCAAAGGTAATGCGGTAGAAATACTATCAACAACACTGGTATACGAAGTAATTATTCTATCAATTGTTTCCGATGCCGGGGTTCTTACAATTTCGGTTTTCAATTTGTTATATGCCAGCCAAGCTAAAAGCAGAAATAGAAGATAAACTAAAATAGGTAACCACCAAAAGGTAAATGGTACTACTGGGCTTGGTGTCGGTTTCCAGCTCGGGAATAAATATCTTCCAATATTAATTGAAACGTCTCCTAAAAACGGAACCTTGGACAGGTCAATAAAGAAAGATATTACTAAAGCGACGAAAGATATTATGGCAGGTTTTATAATTACTTTAAATTTTATATCATTTGCGGATCTTGTTACAAAGTTTTCAACTTCCTGTTCCATTCCGTTTTTAGAAATCAGTTCGGAAATATGTGTAACATTTTCCGTTGAAACGTTTCCTTTATTTCCTTTTAAAAACATAAAGTCCTGCCTCTTTAATTGGTTCTAATTAAGTAAATAAAATTATTTATTGATTTTGTAAATTTTGAAAGCTATGATATAAAATTCGATTTTAATTTTCAATATTTATACCAAACTTATTCCTAGTTGTATAACTTGTTAAAAATAATAGATTATTACATTTACGGATATAAAAGCATTATTGCTGATGAAATTTATAAACTTAGTATATCCGTATATAAATATTTTTTAATTAATGTTAGCTATATCAGGAAATTACCGGGATTAAGTATAGTAAATTTTACATGAAAATTTTAATTACGGGTAAAATTTACTTAATTTTATTAAAAAACAGAACTTTAGAAGGAAAAATAATTTTTTAATTTATCTAAATTAATATCAGAAAATCTGATTAGATTCCTTTTGAAAATATATTCCTTTCCTCTTTAAGATTATACCGGAATCTATGAATCCTAATTAAACAATTTATGGCGTTTCTTAAATATAAATGTTATGGGTACAATCAACTTTGATTTGTCGCATAGAATGAAATTTAACTTCCGGAAACATCATAAATAGTTTTTGATTCGTCAAATGTTGACAATTGAACCGGGAGATGAAGTTTTATTAAAAAAATTGAAAACTTCAATGTTAAGAATAAAAGCACATTTAAAGAATGGCTAAGTTTAACAGGAAAAGATTATGAAGAATTAAAATCGGAAGATAATTCCAAATCAATTTTACGATTTGTGCAGAAATAAACAAATATATTCACATCCATTCTTCAAGGAATTCTCTTCATTCCATAAGAGTAAATGCTTCCATCCTTAACACGACAATTGTCGCATCAACAATTTCCAGGTTATTAAATTATACTGATGTAAATTTGAATCTGATAAATAAAATAATGAAGGACATTTTATTATTAGCTCCGCTAAAATCCCTCAAGTATCCGTGTTCGGTCATAAAACTTTTAGAAGAGTTCGGAATATATTTGGCGTTTCAAATATTAATAGAATAAATAAAAAAGCCCGGCTAAACCGGGCAAAAAATTATCGCATCATTCTTTGACGCTGCATCATATTATCATTCCTCATCATTCCGCGGTGCTTTCTCATATTCCAAAATTTAGGAGCATTATCCTTCCAGATTTTTTGCTGTTCCGGGGTAAGTACTTCATACATATCCATCATATGATTTGCAAAGGCAAGAGAAATAGCATCTTTGCTTTGATTAATTTTTTTAACTGCAGCTATAATATTGCTTCTGTTGATATCACCGCTTACTCTTAAAGCCTTCATGTCGAGTTTATTTTTTTGAAGATCGGCTTTCAAATCCACCATTTTTTTCTCAAAAGTAATTTTCATTTCTGCAAATTTTTGTTTCTGCTGATCGGTTAGATTTAACTTTTTCATTAAGTTCATTTTACCCGTCATTTCCGTTCGCTGTCTCATAGGGCGTACATTATTTTGCCGGTTCATTTGCTGCGAATAGCCTATACCGGAAATAAATATAGTTAAACCAAATATCATGAATATTGATATTATCGACTTTTTCATTTTCTTCTCCTTATTTTTTAATGGTTTTGGTATTTTGACATTAACAAAGTAATTTTGGTTTAAAGAAAAAAATTAAACCATCTTTGCGTCTTTTATGTCAAATATAACAGAGTATATAAAATAATGGCTGATCCGGGCAATGATTTTGACTTAGTAAACAAATTTATTGCGGGCGATGAAAGCGCTTTTAATAAAATAGTTCTTAAATATCAGCAAAAAATTTATTGGCATGCAAGAAGAATGACCGGGAACCATTTGGACGCTGATGAGGTTGTTCAGGAAGTGTTAATTGTTCTTTATAAGAAGTTGAAAGATTTTCAATTTAAATCTTCACTTTATACATGGATTTATAAAATTACTTCTACAAGGAGTATAAATTTTTTAAGAAAGAAAAATTTACGGCAGTATCTGTCATTTGATGATAGTGAAACAAAAGAATTAAGGAGTAAAGAAGATTTCGTTAAGAATATTGAAGCGAAAGAAAAATTGGACAAGCTTCATAATGTTTTGAATAAAATTCCTTTAAAACAAAGAGAAGTTTTTATTTTTAGAAATTTTGATGAGCTTAGTTATGAAGAAATTTCGGAAATTACGGGAGGCAGCATAGGCGGGTTAAAAGCAAACTATTTTCATGCCGTTAAAAAGATAATGGAGCTGATGCGAAATGAAGAAAATTAATGATAAAATAATCCTTTATTTGGATGGTCAGATGAGCGATGATGAAAAGCTTGTATTTGAAGATGAGCTTAAAAGATCGGAAACCCGGCGCCGGGAATTGGAAGATTATAAAAATTTCCTGGGTGATATTAAGGAAGTTCAAAATATTTCTATTGATGAAAATTATTTTTCTCAAATGATTCCTAAATTTAGAGGACGAATGGAAGAAAGAAGCAAATTTAGGATTATTCCTAAATTTGCTTTGGGAATTACTACAATTGCGGCAGTCTTGTTGTTGGTACTATATATTTCAAAAAATAAAAGTGTAAAAAGTATTAATGCTCCTGTTAAATCAGAAATAGCACAAAATAATAACAGCAGTATTTCTTCATTATTGGGGAATAATTCGGGGCAATTGAATTTAGGAATGTTATCGAATGATGATGTCGTCAGGTATGATTCGGTTTTTAATTCTATGATCTCAAATGCATTAAGCTTGTCTTCGCAGAATGTGAATTATCTAACTGCTGACAATAATACGGACCTAAGTAATATGCTTCAAGGAATAAATCAGAAAGAAGCTGACGAAATTTATAATCAACTATTACATAAAAAGATTTTTTAGCGGGAAGTGATATGAAAAATTTATTAGTTCCATTTATAATCCTTTTATTTGTTCCGTTAACAGTATTCGGTCAACAGACCAGGCACAAAGATAAAGGGCCAATGAAGAAAATTGAAGAATTGGAAAAAATAAAATTAATCGATGCCCTTGGAATGGATGAGGAAACAACACTTAGATTCTTTGCAAGAAGAGCTAAATTTAAAGATGAACAGAGACAATTATTTAGTGAAGAGAATAATATAGTAGAAAAAATGCAGGATGCCGTACAAAAAGATAAAAGCTCGAACGAAGAACAAAGAAAATTGATTAAGCAATATCTTGATATTCAAACTCAAATAATAAATACCAGACAAAAATTTATAAATTCACTATCAGATATCCTATCTTATCAACAAATAGCCAAACTAATAGTCTTTGAAAAAAAATTTAGGGAAGAAATTAGAAACCTTTTCTTTAGAGATCGCATGAGAAGGAGGCCATAAAGTATATTGATTTTTTGTAAGGCTAAAAATAAATTGTTGTAAATCATCACTTTGGGTTGCTTTTTTTGAATAACGCAATTATTTTTTACTCTTAATTTTTCGCGGAAGTGGTGAAATTGGTATACACGCTACTTTGAGGGGGTAGTGCCTTAATTGGCGTACGGGTTCAAGTCCCGTCTTCCGCACTAAACTAAATTAACCAACCAAACATAATTGGAGATACTAATGAAAAAAATAAAAGCTCTAACTTATTGTCTGTTGTTTCTATCTATCGCATTAAGTACAACGTTCGGACAGGAAATGAAGCCGGAAGCTGCGAAATTATATAATGAAGGCAATAAGATGATGAAGGGAGGTAATTACGATGACGCTATTAAAACTTACGATAAAGCGCTAAAAATAGAAAAGGATTATCGTACCTTTTATCAACGCGGTGTTGCTTATAAATTATCAGGTAATATTGATAGTGCAAAAAGTTCCTTTGAGCAAAGCATTAAATTAAAATCTGATTTTGAACAAGGTTATAATGCTTTGGGAGGTGTGTTTTTTGCAATGGGAAAATACTCCGATGCGGCCGAAAACTTTGAGAAGGTACTGGCAGCAGCAAAAAGTGAAAGTGTTAAGGATAAAATTAAGAGAAATCTGTCTTTAGTTTATGCTAAAATTGGGAACCAGGAAAATAATGACGGAAATCCCCAAAAAGCTATAGATGCTTTTACAAAAGCTACGGGGTACAGCAACTATGACGCAGCATATTTGGCTTTAGCTAAAACATATTCCGATTTAGGTCAGTATGATAAATCACTTGAAAGTGCGCAGGATGCGCTTAAATATAGAAAAACTATCGGTAAAGGCGGGCCGTATTATTATATGGGAGTTGCCTATAAAAAGAAAGGGGAGAAGGATAAAGCAAAGGAAATGTTTGATAAAGCTAAAACCGACCCCACTTATAAGAAATTAGCGGAATATGAGCTTTCCGCATTAAAATAAAATTTTTAGCAATATTTAAAAGCCTCCGAATTATGGGGGCTTTTAATTTTTAAATAATACCTGAATTTTTTTAGAGTATTATTTTTTGCTTTTTTAAAATGAATTAACAAATTTCCATTAATAAGCTAATAAATTTGATTTAGAAAAGTAAAACCAAATTCAAAGTAAAAGCATCTATGTTTTCTTCATTGCTCTTTTTACCTATCAGATTCATAAAATTATATTTAGCGCTTAGGTCCAAATCCATAGAAGGTATAATAGACACCACAGCTCCGACACCAATTCCCATCCCATACCTAGTATAACTTGCCTGACCGTACAATTGATTAGATATTGATTTTTGTAATTCCCCGAAATTATTTAATGCAATATTAACCAAAAGATATGGCTTTACTAAAGGCAGCGGGAGGAAGTCCCATTCTCCTTCGGCACCAATGGAAAATATTTTTTGAGTATATGATACGCCGCCTGAATCGGATTGACCGCTGCTGTTTAAATAATGATAATCAATAAAAAAGGCCGGTGTTATTGGTGATAGGGGTATGTTAAATTTTGCTATTAAACTTAAATGATATCCGTCTTTTAAGCCAAATCCGCCGTCGGAGATGTTATCTGTATAATAAGTTGGAGAATTAATTGAAGTCAAACCTCCGCCAATACCTACACGCACTATTTGAGCTTTAAGCGAAAAACTAAATAAAAGAAAAAATGTTAATAAAACATGTAAAATTATTTTTCTTCTCATTTAATCACCTTCATTATAATTGTAAAATTTCTTCATCAAATATCCAAATAAAAATAATGTATCTAAATCAAAGAAAAAAGAATGAAAGTTAAATAATTTAATAAATTTCTTTAAGCAATGTGAGATATACCATTTATTTACTTGACATTAAGAGTTCATAAAATTAATATTGTCTATAAAAATTTGCTTTTATTTTTATTCGAATACAGATGATCTTTAATTTAATTTTTTGATGGATATTGAAAGACAAAAGAATAAAAATGTTATTAAGTCGGGGTAATTTCATGTGAATCGTTTTAAAACTACAAAGCTTTAATTTCAGTGTTGTAGATAATAGGTGAAATTATTGGTGCTTTTATTATTTGGGTATCATCATTAAGTTGGATAAACTCTGTTCTTGTTAGTTCAATTTTATTTATACCATTTTAAGATAGATTATTAGAAAAAATTCATTGTTGACAAGAACAGTTTTATTAGGATAGTATGGCTTTGTTCGTAAATGAGCAGTTAAAATTTTTAACTAGTATGCCAGGTGGGATAAACTTTATTCCGGTTAAAAGATTATTAAAGGTTTAAATGAAAAATAAAATATTGTTCATAGTTATTTCGGTACTAATATTATCGATTAATATTAAGTCACAAACCACCGCTCAAAAATACACCGCAGCAATGGATGCATATAAATCTCATAACTATGCACTTGCAAATTCATTGTTTCAGAAATTCTTTTCAGGTTATAATATTACAGACGGATTGTATGCAACCGCTAAATTTTATGCATCGGATGCACTAATGAACCTCGGTGAGAATAGTGCGGCCGCTTCCGGGTTCGAATTTTTCGTGAACAATTTTCCCTGGTCGGATTTTCGCGATAATGCTTTATATAAACTGGGAATAATTTATTTTAATCAAGGCGATTTTGACAAAAGCCGGGATAGATTGGAAGAATTACTGAATGATTATCCGGAGAGTCCCTTTGCCGGTTCGGCTTTGTACTGGATAGGACAAACATATTTCAAAGAGAATAAACTTCAAGATGCAGTAAGCTTTTTTAAAGATGCTATAGCAAAACACCCTGAAAACAAATACATCGATTATTCTATTTTTACTCTTGCTTCTACATACGAAAAATTAGGCGACTATAAAAATGCCGTTAAATATTATGATAACCTTTTATCATATCATTCCCAAAGTCCGTTAACTACCGCTGCGCATATCAGGATAGGAATATGTTATTTCAAATTAAAAGAATATGATTCTTCCGTTATTGAATTGAATGATCCGCAATTAAAAGAATTACCTGATGAAGTATATGCACAAAGCATTTATCTTTTAGCCAATTCGTATTATAGGTTGAAGAATTATAAGAAAGCTGAAAATGCTTACCTTGAAATAATTAGAAAATATCCTACTTCTAACGAAGTTAGGGATGCTAATTACGGTTTGGCATGGACTTACTTTCAATCAAAAGAGTATAACGATGCGTACAGGGTCTTTAATAATTTATCTCTCGGCAGCGATAGTATCGCGGAAAGCTCTTTTTATTGGAAAGCCGAATCAAAAAGATATGCAGGGCAGGGTACGCAGGCATTTAAAATTTACCAGGCGTTTCTAAAAAAATACCCTGGCAGCAAGTTAATAAAAGGAGTTCAATATCAGCTCGGACTTCTTTATTTTAATTCCAAACAATATGATTTGGCGGTAAAGTATCTTCAGAATTCTATCGAAAACTCGGATAATATAGTTAGGGCTAAATCTTTTGAGGTGCTCGGGGAAATTCAGCTGGATAGAAAAGCTTATAACACCGCTAAAGAATATTTTCAAAACGCACTTAATGTTCCGGATATTACTGCTGATTTGGTTAACCGTTCATTGCTAGGTTTAGGAGTTACATATTATTATCTGAAAGACTATTCGGATGCGATATCCAATCTATCGGATATAAACTCCAGGGATATAAATTTTGAAAAAGATAAAATAAATTTTTATTTGGCGGAAAGCTATTACTCACAGGGCAAGTACAGAGATGCTGTAGAAAAGTACAATAAGGTAAGTACGAATGATAAGGAAGTGGGTGATATGGCGTTGTACGGCAAGGCTTATTGTTATTTCAACTTAAACGAATTTAACGGAGCAATAAAAACTTTTAAAGAATTTATTAATAAATTCCCATATAATAAAAGAACTTTGGATGCAAGGTTCAGGCTTGCGGACAGTTATTATGCAGTTAAAAATTTTGCTGCTTCCAGCAGGATATATCAGGATATAATGCGGCATAATAGGCGGGCACTTAATAATCCTTATGATTATTACCAGTATGCACAAGCGCTTTTTAGAGCCAACGAATCCAAACAGGCTATAAATGAATTTAAAACTCTTCAGGAAAAATTTCCAAAGTCCGAGTATGCGGATAAGTCTTTGTATGTAATCGGATGGATTTACTTTCAACAAGGCAATTATTACACGGCAATATCCAAGTACAGAAATGTTTTATCAGTTTATCCAAACTCATCGCTTGGTCCATTAATCTATTACTCGTTAGGCGACTGCTATTATAATCTTGCAAAATATGATTCTGCCGTTACTAATTACCAGCTTGTACTATTAAATTATCCGGGATCTCATAATATATTTGATGCGGTAAATGGTATCCAGGATAGTTATGTTGCACAGGGCCATCCTCAAAAAGCGGTTAAATTTATTAATCAATTTATAAAACAAAATCCGAGCTTAAGCTATATTGACCAAATCTTTTATAAGAAGGGGGATATATATTACAGCAACGGTAATTATAAGCAGGCAGAATCCAGTTATAAGGATTTTATAAATAAATATCCTAAAAGCAAGCTAGTTCCTCAGGCATATTACTGGGTCGGTAAAAGTGCTGAGAACCTAAAACAATATGATGCCGCTTTAAGTAATTTTAAAAATGTATTTGCACTCTACCCGGAAAGTGATGCAGCACCCGCGGCGGTAATTGAAATGGGGAATATTTATAACTATCAAAAAAAATATAATGCAGCAATTGAAGTTTACAATTCTGCACTTAAAAAACTACCTAATAAATTACGGTTCCCTGAAATTATGTTTAACGAGGGAATGACTTACGTAAATAATAAAGACTCCGTTAATGCAGTAAACGTATTCAACCAGATTATTCAAAATTACAGCGAGACTATTTTTGCCGAAAAATCCAAATTGGAAATGGGATTAATTTCCATCGCTGCTAAACAATATGATGTAGCAAAACCATATTTTCAGGATTTAGCTCAGAATAGAACAGACGAGATCGGGGCACAAGCTCAATATTATTTGGGTGTAGGTTATTACAATCAAAAAGATTATAACGATGCTATTACTGCTTTAGTAAGAGTCGGTACAATTTTCCCGGCTTTTGATGAATGGGTTGCCAAATCTTATTTAAAACTCGGTGATTGTTATGTGAAATTGAAAGATTTGAAAAAAGCCAAAGAAATGTACAGGATAGTATTTACCAAACATCGCGGCGACGAATATGGTAAAGAAGCAATAACGAAACTTAGGAAATTAAGATGATAAAAAAATTAATTATTCTATTTTTTATTTTCTCCTCTTTTACTTTATTCGCACAGGAACAAAAACAAAATTCCGATGTGCAGCTTCCGGACTTTGTTATTACCGGTAAGGATATCGTTACTATAAAAAAAGCTAAAAAAATTCCTCCAGATTTTGTCTCAACTATTTCAACAGAATTTATTAAGCCGGTCCAGCCCAATGAAAACCTGCCGGTGAAAGAATTAAAAACTCCTGTTAAAGGAGCAATGACTTTAATCGATTCGCTAAATTATCTTAGCGGAAGCTTTAGCGCCGGAATGGGAATTTATGCACTGCCGAGTGTCGACTTGAATTTTACGGCTCCGTTCAATGTCGGTATGCTGGAAGTTTTCGGGAACGGTATAAACAATAGAGCTTATGTAACAAACAGCGAAAATTATCATATAAACGGCGGTGCCAACTTGCTTTTTTCAATAAATGAAAATTCTAATTTTCTTCCGGGTTCACAAATTAAATTTCATGGAAATTTCGGGACAAATTCTTATAAATTTTTCGGCTCAAATATACCGGATTTCCGCAGAGTTTTTAACGACGGCAACGCTTCTGTTTCTTTCGATAATTTAATTAGCAAGTATTTTATTTTCTCAGCAAATTTAAACGACAATATCTCCGCATTGAGAAATGAGAATTTCTCGGAAAATATGTTAAAGCTTACAGGCTTTGCAAAACTTAGTCTGTCTAATTTTAATCTTGGAACGGATATAACATATAAGAAGCAGACTTTAAAAAACGACATCGTAACTAACGGTTCTTTTAATTTTATTGCTCTTAAGCCATATATCGGATTAAGTTTTTCAAAACTTACGGAAATTTCTCTCGGAATAAATTATGAGCACGCCGGATCGGAGAATTTCTTCTCTCCATACGCAGCATTAGCTTTTAGAGTTAGTAATTTTGTAACCCTCTACGGAGAGTTCAATCCTAGGGCGGAATTTTACGGAGGTGAATATTTCCTAAAACAAAGCCCTTATTTTATGCCGCAAAAGTTTACTAATATATTTATAAAGAAAGACAACTCTGTAAGCATATCGATTAAATATCAGTATTATACTTATTTCGAAATAGACGGCGGTATCAGGTATTATTCAACAAACAACCTGCCGTATTTTTCGGATACTTCAAATATCGGTATATTTAATTTGGAAACGATAAACGGAAAAAGTTCTTCGGTATTTGTTAATGCTTTATTTCATCCCGGTCCGTCAGGCGTATTTTACGGCTCATTGGAATTGACCGATACAAAAGATACAAGAAACTCTTTTATCCCTTATTATCCAAGAGCAAAGCTCGGATTAAATTATTCATATAATTTTAAATTCGGGCTCACAGCCGGTGCAGGAGTAAAATATTATACAGGTATTTATTCCGATCTAATAAATCAAAACGAACTTAAATCTTTTGCCGATGTCGGTTTAAATTTCAGCTATGAAATTAATCCTAATTTTTATCTGACTCTTAAATTGTCTAATTTATTAAATAACAAAAACTATCTTTGGAAAGGTTATGAAGAGATGCCCTTTAATATATTGGGCGGAATTAATTTCAGATGGTAAATATTTTAACTTTGTAATTATTGAAATATAAGCAATGTTTTTTAATATAAATTTTTTTATTATCTATCGTAACTTTTTTGTTCCAAATTTGCTTAAAACAAATTCTACTTTGAAAAATTATTAAGATGACAAAAGCCGAACTTGTAAGAAAATTATCTAAGAGCAGCGGTATTCCGGATATAGAAGCTAAAGTATTTTTCGAAATACTATTAAGGAAAATTTCGGAAAAATTGGAGTACGGCCAAGCAATTAAATTGCCCGGATCAGGGTTCTACCAGCTGCGCGAGGGGATTATAAAGAAAACATCTGCGTTCGAAGAAGGGCAATACAGTTCTGCTGCTACAGACTTGATCGTTTTTTCACCGTTGGAAAAAGAGGGGGTAGAACATAATGAAGATTTAATATTTAAAGTACCAGAAAAACCGGAGATTGAAACCGACCCGGTTGACTCTTTTTTCAGTTTGAGTATTAACAAGCCTATTATCCCATTGCAGGGAACAAATGATGTGGATTATTATGTTCAGCCGACAGGAAACCAGCTTGTACAATTATTTGATGCAAGAGTTGAAAAAATTCTGGAAAATGCAGAAATAATTAAAGAGTATACCAAAGGCAATGAAGTATTAATTATTAAAACCAATGTTATTGATCCTGCCCAATATGAATTGAATTGGGAAGACACTAAAAAAACCGGTGAAGACTCGAAAAATGCTTCTGAAGTTGAGAACAGACCGGAAGAAATACCTGATATTAATCATGTAGAATGGGATTTCGGCGAAAATCTTTCTAAACAAATTGAAGAAGAATCTATTCTGGATATTGATTCTGAAAACAATAATACTGTACGGGATTTGGATAAAAATGAGAAAGAATTAGACTGGAATTTTGAACCGCCAGAAACAATTAACTGGAATGAATCAGTTGAAAATATAACCGAACCTGAAGAAAAAGAGGAGATTAAACAACCGGCGGAAGAGCCCGAAACCGATGTAAATGAAAATGATTTGTTGAACACAAGAGAATTTGAAGAAATAGTCGGAGAAGAATTAAAGAAGTTTCAACGGGTGCAGCCTTTAACCGGCAAGGATAAGGATGAAAAGATAAAAAATCCCCTTAGTCTAACCAAATCGGAAATGGATCTTTCATGGAATTTTAATGAAAAAGGGAGAAGCTTTGACACAACTTCAATAGAAGATAAAGATTCAATTGCGGACAACAAAGAAGAAAAAAAAGATCCGCTTAAAGAAAAACCCGGTCCTTTCAAAAAGGATAATTTTATCCCGATAGTAAAAAAAAAGGAAGGCGATTTTTTAAATAATAAACCTAACTTTAATACAACCTCGAGTTCTGAAATAGAGGAGCCAAAAATATTCAATTCTATAAACAAGAAATCAAAAGATGATAAAGGGAAAAAACCGGGTAAATTTCCCGGCGGCAAAACTTCGCTAATATTTTTTATTGCTCTGTTAACAATTATAATTATCGGAACAGCTTTATTATTGTACCTGAAAAGTAACAAGCTGGGTATCGCCGGTTTAAATAATTCCCAAAATAAAAGTTTGTCAAAAGTTGGTACACCTGAAATTATAAATAGGAATTATGATATTCCGGTTTCTTATCCGTATTCAAAAAATCACCCTAAGAAAAATCAAGCTTATGAAGGAATTGATTCGAGTTTGGTTTTTGTAAATAAAACGGAAAATAAAAAACAAGAAACTCCGGATGTGTTGAAATCCGAATCAAATAAAACAACATCTTCAAATAAAATTAACAATAACAATTCCTCGTTGTTCAGAAAGGCCGGACCTGCTATAAAAATAAGTGATAATATTTATAAAAGCGGAAATAATTATATTGTCCAGGTTTCTTCCTGGAAAACAGAATCAATTGCAATTGAGCAGGCTAATAAGTTTAAAAAGAAAGGTTACATCCCTTATATTGAAAAAACACTTATCCCCGGACGCGGGCAGTGGTACAGGGTAAGAATAGGGAATTTTAAAACATTAAGCTCGGCAAAGAAATTTTTTAAAAGATATCAATAATGTAAAAAAAATAAAGGTATATTATGAATTTACTAACTATGTTTCTTAAAGGCGGATTAATAATGTGGCCGATACTTTTATGCTCTATCCTCGGGCTGGCAGTTATTATTGACAGATACATAATTTTACGGAAAGCAAAAATAAATATACCCGCATTTATGGTAAGGATAAGAGGGCTGCTGAAGAAAAAAGATATTTCAGGTGCAATAAGCTATTGTATGGAAGAAAAATCCCCGGTTGCAAATATTATAAGAAAAGGTTTAAAGAAGTATAAACTCGGTCATGAACGTGTTAAAGAAGCAATTGAAAATGCAGGCTCACAGGAAATCGGAAAATTGGAAAAAGGATTGTCGGTACTTGCTACCGTTGCGGGTATTGCACCATTGCTCGGATTTTTAGGCACCGTTACAGGAATGATTTCCGCTTTCATGAGGATTCAGGATTTAGCCGGTGCGGCTAACCCGGGTGACCTTGCGGGCGGTATTTGGGAAGCCCTGGTTACAACTGCGTTCGGATTAATAGTCGGTATTCCGGCTCTGGCTTTTTATAACTATTTCTTAAATAGAGTTAAAAAGCTGGTGGCAGACATGGAAACCGTTGCCAATGACGTTGTAGATGTTATTCAGGATTCCTCTGGTACACATACCGATATTGAAGAAGAAATTGAAATTGATATTTAGGGATATTTATGAAATTTAAAATAACCAACCAGCCTTTAAGCATCTTCAGTTATTCGTCTCTTACGGATATTGTAATGCTTTTGCTAATTTTCTTTTTACTAACTTCACAGTTTGTTATACAGACCGGTGTAAAAGTTAAGCTTCCCGGTTCCAAAACTAATCAGCAGACTCTGCCTACTAAATTAGTTGTAACATTAACATCTGCCGGTGCCGTATACGCGGGAAGCCAGCAGGTTAGTATAGACCAGCTTCCGGCAAAGTTAAGTTTGTTAAAGAAAAATGAACCGGACAATAATCTTATTATTCGGGCCGACAAAAGAGTGCCTGTCGATATGGTTATTAAGGTAATAGATGCGGCAAGGTCATCAGGGATAGAAAAATTTACTATCCAGACGGAAAGAGAAAAATTATAAATTGACTAATAATCCGTTTTGTGAATTAATTAATAATATAAATTAAAAGAAATTTTCGGTATAAAACTATTTTTGAAAACTTATTAAATTGTCGCCTTGAGCGAAGTCGAATGGTGAATTTCAGTCTTCTCCCAAACGGATGGATTTCCAGACTCCGCTTAGACTGACATAGATGTATTTTGATTGACTAGTTTATACATAGATTTTTAATTTACACAACCGGTTAATGATATTGAAAGAAGAAAAAATATAGTTTAAGATGACAAATAATTCAATTAAAAATTGGTCTTATTCAACTTCGTTTGTAGTTCATATATTGCTGCTGCTTCTGTTTTTATTAATTAATTTTACAGTAGATTATCCGCCGCAAAAATATGTGGAACTTTCGTTCGGAACTACCGGGCAGCCGGGTTCTTCCGGAGCGCTTGGAAATCAAATAAATAATGTTGAGCAGGTTGCTAAGAAACATGAAAAAACAGAGTCTATTAATAAAAAAGAAAAAGTTAAGAAAGTTGATCTGCCTAAAACAAAAAGCACATCCGAAGATAATTTAATTAAACCGGCAAAAGATAAAAAAGCAAAAGCTAGTACGGAAAAAACAAAAAGCAACGCGGTAAATTCGGATATTAATTCCGAAGGAAAGGGGAATAAAGCAACCGGGGCAGGTAGCTTCGGCTACGACATAGATTGGGGAGGACAGGGGCAGCGCAAAATATACAGCTACATTCTTCCGGCATATCCCGAAGGTGTAAATAAGGAAATTGATATCAGGTTAAAGTTTTCAATAATGCCCGATGGAACAGTCGGGAAAATTATTCCTTTAATTAAAGCCGATACAAGGCTGGAAAGTGCGGCAATTAATTCTTTAAGACAATGGCGATTTGAACCTTTATCTCCTGATCAAAAACAAGTTGCTCAAATAGCAGTTATTGTTTTTCCTTACCGCCTTCAGTAAGAATTCCTTTGTAATACATTTTATAGAAAAAATATTCTATAATACATAAAGCGGTAAGTGAGAATGCATCTCTATCGAAATAAAAGCCGAATCCTTTTGGTTTCATAATCAAGTTGGATATCATGCCTGTGATGGACCATCCTACGGAAAATAAGATAGCAATAAGACCTAAATTCAAGAAGGCGGAAGAAAGCGATTCATTCTGCCACTTTTTTGTGAAGACTATTAAAGCAAAAATTAAATGACCCGAAAAAATTAATGCACTGACCATAAAGCCGATAATTTAATTTTTATTTTGAACTCGTTTATTAATAAAAGTAAGACCCAGCAGTCCGCCGAGCGCACCGAAGATCGAGTCAACAAAAAAGTTGCTGAAAAATATTCCCACGGTATAGAAGATTGAAAAACCGTTCATCGTAATATTCTTTGACATCTGCTTTAACATTCCCATTGTTTGTTCAAAGATAACTCCGAGTTTATATTGCTTAATTAATGCTTCGGTTTGCGGCAGTGTTTTAACGAATTCATTTGAATGCATAATAAATGTGATAAAAACATCGAAAAAGGTTGAAAAGACCGCAGCAAAAACCCCTGTCATTAAGCCTAATATTATCCCGGTTTTTACTTTAAAAGGCAGTTCGCTTTTGTTTACTTTATGATCGAGGTATAGTGATAAAATTGCAGCTAAAGGGACTATTAAACAGCAGCCCAGGCTTTTAACTTCGGGTATAGTGGTAACCACTGCTGCTCCGAATCCGCAAACTAAGGGCGGTAGAAAATTTTTACGATCCATTATCCTTCGATTTTTTTATCAATAAAATTGTTTTCAATTGAAGCTAAAATATAAACAAATACAACTGAACCAAAAAATATTCCCGTTCCGAATGCGATTATTTTTGAATATTTGTAAATATCCAGAGTGCTGAAAATTACATCAATCAGCAGCGGTACCAGCGATATATAGAGCAGCTTAATTCCCAGATTCAATTTTGTAAAAAACATTAAGGAAAAAAATGAAACTAATAAAGCTCCTAAATAAATTCCGGTGCATCTTGCACAAACTAAGAGCTTTTGACTTCCGAGTTCAAAAGTTTTTGAAGGAATCTGGTGGCAGACAACGCCGTATGAATGTTTCAACAGCGGGTATGATACCGCTGCCAAACTTGAGTGGGGGAACAACGATTCAAACGAAAAGCCGAAACACCAAAGTGCGAGCAATATAAAAATACCGAGACGCAGAAGTTTTTTTCTTATAACGAGCTTCATTTAAACCGAACTTTGGGGATTAAATTTTATTTTTTATAATCAAACATTAAAATTTTATTTGGAGTTAAAACGTACAGCTTACCGTTAAAGATTAGGCTGCTTATAATATTCCCGGTAATATCTATTCCGGTAAGAGATAGAGTATTTAATGCCAGATCCGGAGAAGAAAGATTTGCAAACAAAATTTTGGAATCAGTATTTACCGTCATGCTGCTGAAAATAATATTTATTCCTTTTAAATTTTCACCGGAGTTTATAATGGAAAGTCCGTTCCCGTACTGATCGAAAACCACAATCCGCTTGCCATCAATAACGTAAATATCATTGTTTGGAGATACGGCAAGTTTTAGCGGATCCGAAAGCGTATATTTGCCGGCATCGTACCCGCCGAAATTAAGAACATATTTCCCGAACAGATCGAACTTAATAATTCTTTTGTTTTCCGAATCGAGAATGTAAAGATCGCCCTGCTGTGAAACGGCGCAGCTTAAAGGATACCCGAATCTCTCGCCTCTTGTATCGCTGTCTCTTGTGTATAGCTGTGATACGTAATTTAAATATTTATCAAATCTTTCCACGCGGTGATTATTCTTGTCGCATACATAAACAGAAAGGGGATTGGCAAAAACATCCGAAGGATCATCAAACAAACCGCTGTCCCATCCGTAGCCGCCGGCATATTTTAGAACATTGCCGAGAGTATCGAGTTTATATATTTCATCCGTATTTTTATCCGTCACATAAATAAAACCTGAAGATGTAATATCGAATGAGGCAGCGTCTTTGAATTTTCCTATTGAGGAATTATAAACGAAAGTTTGCGGGAACATAATCCCGTTCATGATTATGAAAAAGAAAAGAAATTTGAAGAATGTCATCAGAATAAAATAAGTTGTTAAAATTTATTTATAATTTACAATAAAAATTTATTATAAGAATTACTAAAAATAAAAATAATTCTTTACCTTTTATTTTATGTTAAGTTAGCAATTCAGATTAAATATCTTAAGAAACATCAATTATTGATTTTGAAATTTTTAACCTAGAACCATTTAGCATATAGAGTTGTTGGAAATACAGGGTGGTTTTACATGTTAAAAATATATTACCCAAATCTCATTAAAAGTTCAGCTGTATCCCATATCCCGCATAAAGATCAAATTGCTTATGAATCAGTCCATAACCAGCGCCAAGCTGTATGCCGTGATGCAATTCAAGATGAATACCGAAAAGATTCATTCCGCTTTTTACAATAACATATTTTGTGGTTTCAATTTTAGGATAGCTGTAATTCACTCCTATATTAAAATAAGAATAATTTGAAAGCGGTATCGGCGAAACATATTCGGCATTAACAGTTACAGTATCTTTATTTTTTGTTATATAAGTTTTATTAATACTTGCTTTATAACTCTTTTTGGTTTTCAGCGTATCGGCTTTAGCAGTTAATGCCGGTTCTTGTTTGGCTGAAACTTTCTTAGCTAAATCTTTCTTTATAAATTTGAAATGATGTGAAGTATCTTTTACTATTGATTCGGTAAAAACTGGTTTTATAATAGTATCTTTTACAACAACTTTTACATACGTAGTATCGTGAGTTGTTTTAATATTTACTATAGTCTGCTTAAAAAGAAAGTGCGAAAGAATCATTCCAAGTATAAAAGCGGATAGAATTAAAATTAAGTTTAACTTCATTTTGTACCCCTTGTAATTTTTATCAACTATTTATAAAAAAAATATAATGTCATCCCTTCGGGATTTTTAAACTTTCGGTGTTATTGTCCTTTTATAACAATTTCACGTCTTCGACGTTTGGTAAAAATGCTGTTAAATATATTGAGTTTAGATTTTTCATAACTCAAAAGGCAGTTCCCATTTTAATCTCCCGTGTTTAAATTAAAGAGAGTATCTCTTTATATATAGCGGAAAGCTTTATTTATAAAAATAATTTAATTTAGCTAAGAAATAAAGGAAAAGTTAAAAAAAGTGTAATCAATCTTAGTTAGCACAGTGCTGTTTAAATTACTATTAATAAATAAGAATCAGTTCAAAATAAATTATTAAAGCAAATATTATAAAGAGCTACAAAATTGATCCATATGAGTACTAAATGATTCAATAAATACTGAACAATAAAAATTAGTAATTTATTTTACAAGGTACTTTTCTTAGCGTAAGAAAAGTACGAAAAGAAACATGCACTATAAAAGAAATTCTAAAATTATCCTTCGTTTCACTAAGATAAATGAACTCGTTCCGCCTATACTGAAACTATAAATGGGAGAAAGGCGGAACTCAAACAGCATTTATCTTTTTACGCTCCATTACGGATAATTTTTTAACGAATTTCTTTTAATGTGCGCAATCTCCTTTTAATAATTTGGAACTGCTATAGAAGGAATCGAAACAATTATCTTTTAATGATTGACTTAATAGGTTTGTTTAAATTATCTAAAAATTGTATTTTAGGCGGGTAAAATTTGCCTCATGGTGTAATTGGCAACACGTCTGACTCTGGATCAGAAGAGTCCAGGTTCGAACCCTGGTGAGGCAGCAAATAATCATTCATTCTTATTATTTGCAAATACTAATTTTTTTAATGCAGCCGATTTCTGTTAAGAATATTATACTGACGACCGAAGCCGGAGAGTGAATTCTGAACCTTCTCCAAACTTGCTTTGTACTTTAATTGTGCCATTCATTAATTCCGTAAATCTCTTTACTATTGAAAGTCCTAAACCCGTTCCTTGATAATCTCTGTTTAAACCTTCGCTTACTTGTTTAAATTCCTCGAATATAGAATCTAAATATTTTTCATCAATTCCAATTCCGGTGTCCTTAACTTTTATAAAAATTGTGTTGTCACTTTCCTTTCCAGCGGTTATTGCTATTTTGCCTGACTTAGTAAATTTAATGGCATTATTTAAAAGATTTTCCAATATACTTATGAGCATGGCCGGGTCTACATTAGCTATCAATTTATTGCATAAAATATTCAAGCTTAACTCCAATTTCTTATCCAGGGCAGTGCTCTTAAGTGCATCATAAACATACTCAATTTCCTCTCTAATATCTTTTTCAACTAAGGAAACATCTAATTTATTAGCCTCGATCCTTGTTATGTCTAGAACTAAATTAAGTGTTTTCAAAAGACGGTTTCCGGATCTTTTAATCCCTTTTGCCATTTCCTTAAGCTCGGCATCATGCAAATTATCTTCCAGCATTTCCGAATATCCAAGTATTCCGATTAACGGTGTTCTTAGCTCATGACTCATATTTGCGAGGAACAGGTCTTTTGCCTTATTTGCATATTCAGCTTTTTGTTTCGCTGATAATAATTCTTCTTCAGCTTTTATCCGGTCGGTTATATTGAACATAACCATATGGGCTTCTCTAAACTTACCGTCGGGAGTTTTAATAATACGGCCGTCTATGGTGTAAACGATTATCGACCCATTCTTGTGGATGGTTTCATATTCTGTATTTTCAGTCATGCCTTGATTTATAAAAATTGAAAAATTTGTTTCAAATTTCCGGCGTGAAGACTCGGTTAGAAATTCGGTAATCGGGTGATTAATAACCTCTTTTTCCGAACGGCCGACTTGTGATAAAAGTTCATTATTTATTTTATTTATTTTACCCTGGCTATCGAGCGATAAATAACCCATTGGTGCATTTTCATAAAACAGCCTAAAATATTCCTCGCTTTTTATAAGGGCGTTCATCATATTTTTCTTTTCGGTTATATCTTCCTTTACTGCTATAAAATTTGTAATATTTCCGTGCAAATCTTTTACCGGTGATATTGAAGCCGATTCCCAGAATAATGAACCGTCTTTCTTTTTATTGTAAAATTCACCCTGCCATACTTTCCCACGTAAAAGCATATTCCACATTTTTTTATATTCTTCCGTTTTCATTTTACCGGAATTGAAAATTCTTGGGTTTTTTCCTTTTATCTCATCCAACGTATAACCGGTTACATCGGTAACCTTTGGATTTACATATTCAATATCTCCTTTAATATCTGTTATTATTATGCTGACCGGACTTTGCTCAACGGCTTGAGAGAGTTTTCTAAGTTGATTTTCAAATTCTTTTCTCTCTGTAATATCTTGTATCACTCCAAAAAGGATTCTGTTCTCTTTATCGTACTCGGCAATTGAATGAATATCTTTTATTTCTCCTGTGTCCGGGGTTCTAATCTTAAACTCTATATCATAAGGTATATTTTTCTCAATTAAATTTTTTAGGGCTTCATCCATCATGTGTCTATATTCAGGTAATGGAACCAGTTTAATTTTATCATAGGTTAGGGAGTTGGTGCTTTCTCCATAAATTTCCGAAGCCCCGTTGGAAGCTATCATCGTTCTTGTGTCAAGGTGTAATTCCCAATTACCGGTTTTGGATACTGATTCGGCCCGCTTCAATCTCGATTCACTTTCAAAAATAAGCTTTTCAGCTTGATATTCTTTTATCTTATCGCGAAAAACGAGAACTACTCCCTCTATATTTCCCTTTTCGTTCCTTATAGGTGCGCCGCTGTCAGCTATTGGGATTTCTCTGCCGTCTTTTGAAATTAAAATAGTATGATTTGAAAGAACGACTGCTTTATCTTCCTGGAGAATTTTTTGAACCGGGTTATCAATTTTAACTTGAGTGTCTTCATTAATGATATTAAATACTTCTTCAAGTAATTTACCAGATGCTTCTTTTTCTTTCCAGCCGGTCAAATTTTCTGCCGTAAAATTCATTTGCTGAATTAAACCTTCGGCATTAGTAGTTATAACACCATCTCCTATACTGTATAAAGTTATTCTATATAGCTCCTCGTTTTGTCTTAATTTTTGTTCTGCCAGTTTACGTTCGGTGATATCTACAACTGTACCAAGTAAAGTTGAAGGTGAGCCGTCCTTTTCAAAAGCCAGGTCCGCTTGTGCGTGTACCCACCGGACACTGCCGTCCGGGAGCTTAAGACGGTGATCAATATTATATCGCTTTTCGCCTCTAATAGCTTTTTCCAAGTTCGATTGAACGAATTCCATATCATCAGGATGAACTGCTGCCGTAACCTGTTCTATTTTAAGCGGCATGTTAAGGCTAAGTCCATGAATGCGGCGTGCTTCCGCGGATGCCATAATATCATTTGTTTTAAGATCCCACGTTAAAAACCCCATCTTTGCTACTTCTTGGGCTTTAAGTAATGTATTTTCGCTTTGCTGCAATTCTTTTTCTTTAATCTTCTTATCTGTAATATCTTTGAAAAAAATTGAAATTCCTTCCTTTGAAGGATAAATATTATTTTCAAACCATCGATTCCATTGCACGCAATAATCTTCCAAGTGTACAAACTTTTGTGTTTTTAAAGCCTTAAGGTAAGCATTTGCAAAGGTTGTGCCTTTTGCTTCCGGATATTCCGTCCAATAATTCTTACCTATTAAATCTTCTGCTTTACGACCAAGCAGCTCGCTGCCTGCATTATTAACAAAGATATAATTCAGCTCATTGTCAAAAGCTACAAATCCGTCACTTATTCTATTAAGAATTTCATCAAATTGCCAAATTAGCTTATTTATTTCTGCATGGCTTCGCCTGAAATCATTTATATCACTAACCATAGATAGGATATATTTCTCTTTGTTAATTGTGATTAATGCTGCCGACATCAAACCATTAATTATCTTACCATTTTTCATTAGGAATTTTGTTTCAAAGTTTCTGATAAAACCATCCTTTTTCAAACCGGCAACCAGCTTCTGTCTATCCGAAGGATCATGCCATATTTTTAATTCCAAAGTGCTTTTCCCAATTGCTTCATTTCTTGTATATCCGGTAATTTCTGTAAAGCCTTTATTAATTGAATTACAAACGCCATCTTCAAGCCGGGTGATATTCATTGACTCGGGATTATTTTCATAAGTTTTTCTGAAACGGTCTTTGCTTTCGAGGAGTTCATCATGCATTCTTTTTGACTCCGTGACTTCGACAAAAACCGAGTATTCTTGATACGGCTTTGTTTCATTAGGCAGAAAAAGCGGAATTGAATCAATCTTAATCCATTTGTATCCTTTATACGCCTGAGTTGAAATACCCATTATAATATTTTGAATTGTACGTCCGGTTTTGAGGGCTAACTTATACGGATAATTTTTAGCGGGAAATTTTGATCCGTCTTCATTTATGAATTTCCATCCCAAGGATTTTGAAGTTTTGCCTTTTATATCTTTCAAACCAAACCCGAAAATTTTCTCGGCAGTTGAGTTTGCTGAAATAATTTCTCCTTTTTTATTGTGGTATACTATGCCGGCTGGAATTGTCTCGAAAAGGTCTTTATACTTTTTACGGGGTTCTTTTAATAATTTAGATTCTTTTTGTCGATTGCTAGAGGATTGTGTAAATGCGCTTTTTTTTGACAATTTTTTTTGGTGCTTCATGGTAAAGTCTCCCATACAAATTGGTCACGCAATTAAAATTCCTTTGTTTGAATAAATTAGAAGGCAAATCATAAAATGTATTTAAGTTAAAAGATATATATAATGGGATACTAGATAAATAATAGTTAATACAAATAAGATACATTTATTTTAAGTTGATTTCACCAATTTAATACTGCCAATTCTTTTAATAAAATTTAATTTACCAAATTAAACCTTAAATAAAAAGAAAAATAAATTACTTCCCAATATCCAATTGCAACAAAACTAATTTAATCATCCGCAAAAGTTACGTATTTAATACTAGTAAGAATTTTGGAAATTAAGTTATGCCGGATTTTAATCCAGCAAAATCATTCAGTTAAAATGATGTTGGGGGAGACTGTTACTATTCGATATATGGTTCAGAAGAGTCCATGTTTGAATTCTTGTTAGGCAGTTAATTTATAAAGTTCAAGATCAAGTTCAAGATTAAGATTAAGTTTAAGACAACAAACTTATAACTGCCGCTTTAATCCATCTTAAAAATAATAGTTAAATCCCATCATCAATTTAAGCACAAGCTTTGGCTGGTTTATAGCATTATCGGCACTCTGGTAAGTGTAATTTTTTCTCCCGTTAATTATTGTACCGTTCGGATCGTACGATGTATCGTGTCCGTAAATTTCACTTAGGAAATAATAATCGAGACCGGCATTAAAGATAATAGCTAATCTGCCGGATATAGGGAAATCTGTTTCGGCACCGCCGCCTAAACCCCATTGGTTGGCATTGATGTTAAAAAATTCATTCCCGTCGATAAAATCAAATGTGGCAGTAAACATCGAATATCTTGGACCGGCATAAAGAAAAGCTTTCGGGAGTCCTAAAAATTTTACTTTGTGCATAAAGTCCATTCTAAAATCCCACACATAACCGCTTTTCTGCGGTACACCGTTGGTAGCATCATTTATAAAAATAGATCTTGCAGCATTCGGGTCCCCTGGATTAACGCTGCTATATTCAATTGCAAGCCGTATTGATATGGGAAAATCTTCGGCAAAATTCGAAATCCTTACATTACCCATTATACCTATGCCGTTGTTATACCCGGCGGCAAGTCCACCCGACCAGTAAGGATTTGGAGTACTATTTTGAGGAAATGCCATTATACCCGGTATAAAAAATAATAATCCCAATAGGAAAGATTTTTTCATATTACCACCTATACATTTTAAAAACTATTTTTATCTAATTAAATTTTTATCCGCAAAAAAACAAAGTAAAAAAACAAAAGGGACAAATCCTATTTTACAGATCACAAAATAAAATTGTATTATTTTATAATACATTTGTACCGCAATTTTGCATTTTAAACCTTTGTAAAAACTGCACAAACAATGCCAAAAAAAAGCCTTAAAAATAGAGTGATTTTAATGAGTAGATTTATGTTGCTTACATTTTTACAATAAATAAAATTTATACCGGTAGAATTTTCTTTGTTATATAAATATAAATACAAGGATTAGCACATTAAAATGTTGACTGCATGAATTATTTTGGGAAGCTAATCACTTCCTTTAGCTTGGAATTCTGTTATAAATAATTTATTTTTGAAAAGATTTTCATTGATTTATGACTATTTTTGCGGTGAAAATCTTTTTGTTTGTTCTACAATTTTTTTATCTGAAAAATACAGGCGCGTTCGTCTAGTGGCTTAGGACGCCGCCCTCTCAAGGCGGAG
>CAZHBJ010000007.1:0-49614 GCA_964530445.1 uncultured Ignavibacteriaceae bacterium | reverse complement strand
ACTCAATCCGTATTTCTTTCAATGGATCCGATAAAAAAAGTTAAATCTTATTACAACTCAAAGGTTGGAAAATTAAGCAGCAAAGATCCACTGACAAAATCATATTATCTTGAAAATCTTGGTAATACTCCGGTTGTTGCTTATGGAAAAACAATGATGACGGCAAATCAAATAAGCAGGCAGGAAGGTTATCCGGATCCGGATGCTAAAGATATCGGCGTTTTATTGCTTTCTAAATCTTCATCCGGACTAGGCAACGAAAGCTCCGAATCATCAACTACGAATATTTCTTCTGCTAATACTTCCTCAACCGACAGCATGCAGGCAATGATGGCAAAAATGCAAAAGAAATTAATGCAGGCAATGGGAAAGCAAAATTATTCGAAATCCGATGAACAAATCGGTGAGATGTCGGATTTATTCGAAGGACTAAAGAACGAAGTATATATGCAGCGCCACTCAAAAAAGGAAATGCTTGCAGTCTATAATAAATATAAATTCTTGGATGATTCGTTTTATCTATTAGTCAAAGACAAAGACGGATCTATGATTCCTTATTCAAAACAATTATTAGCCCAATATAAAAACAAATTAAGCAGTGCAGATATGATGAATGATCATTGGAATTACTGGATGGGTTTCCTAAAAAAACTTGCAAATCATGCTTACAAAACATGTATTGTTATAAATACAAAACCAAGCACCTGGCATAAATAATTGCGTTGTTAAGCTAATTTTATTTTTAATGAAAGAAAAACTATTAATTATAACCTAAGAGGAAAACATGAAAAACCTACTTGAACATTTTGGAGATCGACGAGAATTAAAAAATTTTCCCGGGGCAATTTATTTACTAGCACTATTTGTATGTGTTTTGGTCTTTGCGGGATTTGTAATTGCACCAAAAACCATTACAAACAGGAGCAAAATGTATTATTCCGATTCTTCTGGCAGCGGTACAGTTGCGCCACTTGCAAAATTTAAAAAAGATGCCGATACTTGGTTTAAAAGAATGGGAATAACCAAACAACAATGGTTATCGCAATTACCGTCGGAAAAGGAACTAGGGGTGCCGGTATATCCTGGAGCTGTAATTACGGTCTACCAGCAGGGTTTTCATGATGGATCAACAATACCTGAATTAATCCTTGTCAGCCCTGATCCGGCAAAAAAAATTGAAGCCTGGTATGCTGACAAATTAAAAGGATGGATTCATAACAAAACTTACCATGCTTTTTTACCGCCGCATAAAAATGTAGATGTAATGTCGGATAAATATTCCGCAACTCCTCATGTGGAAATCGAACAAGCAATGAGTAAAAATCAATTTGACGGAATGTTTCTTAAACAGCCTGATAATACCAAGACGGGAATAATAATTAGATATAAATAGAATATTAATTTTCTTCTACTAATATCTCTTTTATTTTCTGCTCAACATTTATATCTGAAAATAAAGATGGTTCCGAAATTGATTCGCCGTGCTGGCTTAAATCGAGTCCTACTAGCTCTTCTTCTTCCGAAACTCTTAACGGAGTTACTAAATCGGTAATCTTATAAAGCAAGAAGGAACCGCCGAATGTAAATGCAATAACAAATGCAAGGCCGATTAAGTGTGCGAAAAATACTTCGGTATGACCGTAAATTAATCCTACTTTTTGCGCGAAGACCGCTGTCAACAACATTCCGACAATTCCCCCGAGTCCGTGGCAGGGAAAAACGTCAAGAGTATCGTCAAGTGTTGATTTTGATTTCCACGAAACAGCAAAGTTGCTGATCATGCTTGCGGCTGTCCCGATAAAAATACTTGCACCGATATCGACGTACCCGGCAGCGGGAGTTATTGCAACAAGACCAACTACCGCACCCACGCATGCCCCTAGTGCAGAGGGCTTGCGTCCTCTAATCGCATCAAGCAGAATCCATGCAATTGCAGCGGCTGCAGATGCGGTATTAGTTGTACCAAAAGCAAGTACGGCAGTTGCATTTGCGCCTAAAGCAGAGCCGGCATTAAACCCAAACCATCCGAACCATAAAAGTCCTGTTCCAAGCAAAACATAAGGTATATTTGCAGGCGTGTGTTTTTCACCATTTATATGAGATTTTCTTCTTCCCAATTTTATTGCTCCGGCGAGAGCGGCTAATCCCGCAGAGATATGTACAACGGTTCCGCCCGCAAAATCAAGCACGCCTAATTTTCTTAAAAAACCATCGGGATGCCAGGTCATATGAGCAAGGGGTGCATAAATAAAAAGGCTAAATAAAATCATGAAAACGATGTAAGAGGAGAACTTCACCCTTTCGGCAAAAGAGCCGGTAATTAATGCCGGTGTTATAATAGCAAACTTAAGCTGGAATAATGCAAACAAAAGAAGAGGAATTGTAGGGGCCAGCATAGCATCAGTTTTTAGTCCGACTCCGTTAAACATAAAAAAAGTAAGCGGGTTGCCGATTACGCCTCCGATATCATTTCCAAAGGCAAGACTAAATCCGACCAAGATCCAAAGAATACTTATGACGCCCATTGCTATGAAACTTTGAAGCATAGTAGAAATTATATTTTTGGAACTGACCATTCCGCCATAAAAAAACGATAAACCTGGGGTCATTAAAAGAACCAGACCGGTCGCCGTAAGCATCCATGCAACATCAGCAGCATTAACAGGGCCGCCTGTTAACCTGTGAGAATTAAAATGTAAAAATGCGCCGAATAAAGAGATGACAAGAAGCGCACCAAGCATTATTTTCCAAAACAGTTTCATAATTTAAAAAATTTTTATGATGAACTTAAAAAAATTTAGGCTGTTTGTCAAGAATCTCTTATTAATTTAGGTTAAAGCCTAGTTTACCTTATAATAATAGGATAATTTAAAATTGTTCCTAATTAAGTATAAAATTACATGGGGCCTTTATTCTAGCATTAATACGACAGTATGAATTTTATTGTAAAGGGCGATTTAAAACATTATGCGGTGAAATTTAATTACAGAAGAAGTAAGTCTCGGATATCTTTTAGAAGTATAAATCCTCTACAGGGTAAGGCCATAAATTAAATATGAATCAAAAATTAAATTTGGTTTTAAAAACTTCTTAGTAGTTTAATTATTTTAAATTAATATCTTAGATGTATAAGCACAATCCTTGTTGAGGATTATAAAAAGGCTGTAATATAGGAAACCAAAAGCAACTTTTATACTAAAACAGCTTTTGCTAATTTGAACAAATCAAATTTAACTCGGAAAATTCAGGCTCCTTTTCACACATAGGATAAAGTTTATTAGTAAAATTTCTAACATATTCCGTATGCCTGTGGAATTCTTCGGCTTCTTCGTTTTGAAATGTTATTACATGTATAAACGAGGTGTTGTCCGCTTTTTCCTGGAAACATTTGTAGGTTAACGTACCGGATTCATTGTTTTTAATTTGATCAACAAATTCTTCTAAAATCTTTTTTGCTTGTTCCAGATATTCTTTTTTTATCTTAAATGAAATAAATAAATGTTCCATAATTCCCTCTAATTTTTTAGAATTAGTTCTATTGTCCAACTAAAAAATCTAAAATCATATGTTAAAATCTCATAAAAAATGGCAAAAAAGTAAATGCCGAAAAGACAAGAAGAGCTACTGCCGATTAAGATAATTTAATAATAACTGCTTTTAACAACAATTAATACCAAATAAATAGTTGTGCATATAAAAACTTTGCCTGGTTTAGCTTCTAAATTGAATTTAAAATTAGCTTTTCTTCACATAACATTTCTCCAACGCAAAAACATTAAACATAATTTATAAATAATGAATCCTTTATAACTATTTTGTATCGAATGTTAATAAGGATAATATAATTATTTAGAAATAGGAAAAATGACAAGCAGCCAAATTATTCTGCTGATATTTGCAGCATTAATAGGTTTTCTTTACCTGAAAAAATTTATCTCTACCAGGGGCATAGTTCAATATGAACCCGGAGATGCTGCGGCTAAATTAAAAAGCAGCAGTAATATAATTTTTCTGGATGTTAGAACTCCTAAAGAACGTAAAGAACGGTCGATCAAAGGGTCTATTCATATCCCGTTGTATGAGCTGGGAACAAGATCCGATGAATTATTAAAATATAAAAATAAAGAGATAATATGCTATTGCAGGTCTGGAAACAGAAGCTTGACGGCGGCAGCAAAGTTAAGAAAAAAAGGTTTTAACAGCGCCAATTTAAAAGGCGGGATAATAAAATGGAATCATTAAAAATAAATTTACATTGGCTGAAGAAAATATACCCCGTTTTAATCGGTGCCGTTGCCGGATTTCTTTACTACAGCTTTATTGGGTGTGTAACAGGGACATGTGCAATAACAAGTAATCCCTGGACAAGCACTATTGTCGGCGCACTTTTAGGTGCTTCGTTTATAGGTAAAAGAAGAAACAAAAAATCAACGGAATAATTTTCATAATAGGAACAATAAGCGAAAATGAAAAAAAATGTAGGTAAAATTGATAGAATAATTAGAGGATTAGTTGCTGTTGCAATTCTTCTGCTTTACTTAACACATCAAATAAACGGAAACATTGCAGCATTTTTTGCAATTATTGCATTAGTTATGTTCTTAACAAGTACATTGGGTTTTTGTCCTTGTTACATAAGATTAAATGTAAATACTTTAAAAAAGAAAAGGGGTGGAAATTAACTTATGACTTTTGTATATATAATTATCGGTATACTTGTTTTGTTCTTTGGAATGCAGTTTATAATGATTTTTTCCGCCAAAAAAGCCAAAGGCACTAAAATTTCCGGCTTAAAAGGAAATTTAAAAATTCTTGAAAAAGACGGATCAAAAGGTATAATATATTTTTACAGCCCAGGCTGCAGAGCCTGTAAAATGCAATCGCCAATAATAAAATCTTTGCAGCGGGGATATAAAAACATTTTCGACGTCGACATTTCAAAAGATATGGAAACAGCCCGTTTATTCGGTGTAAAAGCCACACCGACAACGCTTGCAATAAAAAACGGAATTATTGATGAGGTTTTTGTCGGAGTTAAGCAGCAAAATATTTTTGAAAGTTTTTTAAGGAATAAAAAATAAAATGAAATACGGATTTTCTAAAACAGTCTCCCTGCCTTTTGAAGAGGCAGTGGAAAAAATAACCGGGGAGTTAAAGAAAGAGGGTTTTGGTGTTTTAACCGAAATTGATGTTAAAGAAACATTAAAGAAAAAACTGAATGTGGATTTCAAGAAATACAAAATCTTGGGAGCGTGCAACCCGCCGATTGCTCATAAAGCGCTTTTGGCCGAAGAAGAATTAGGCTTGCTGCTTCCCTGCAATGTAATTGTTTATGAAAAAGACGGCGGCAGTATTATTTCGGTATTTAATCCAATGACAATGACGGAATTAGTTGAAAATAATAATATCGGTTCTATTGCCGGAGAGGTTAAGGAAAAACTTCAGCGGGCACTTGATGCGGTTTAATTATTAAATGAAAAAAAAAATTAATCAGATAAATAAAAATAAAGGAGCTATAATGCCAGAGGATTTAACAAAAGAAACTTTTCTTAAAAAAGTTTTTAATTACGAAGCGAATAAAGAATGGAAATTTGAAGGTGATTTGCCGTGTATAATAGACTTTTGGGCACCGTGGTGCGGTCCGTGCAGAATGGTTGCACCGGTAATGGAAGATTTATCGGTTGAATTTGCAGGAAAGGTCAACTTCTACAAAATTAATACTGATGTTGAGCAGGAACTCGGTGCAGCTTTTGGCATAAGAAGTATTCCTTCCTTATTGTTTGTACCTAAAGAAGGTCAACCCAAAATGGCTGTTGGTGCATTACCGAAAGAATCTCTAAAAAAAGCAATTGAAGAAGAACTGCTTACGGCAACTGCGTAATTATAAACTAAGCAATTAAAAACCGGACAACTTATTTAATTGTCCGGTTCTTTAATGTAAACACACTTGAACCGCCTTTACAATTCTTTTATTCATTTATAAACGGCGGATTAATAAAATTAAATATTTAAATTACTTTGAGTTTTCTGTTTTCTTTGCGGAAGAGTAATTTTCAATATCATAATTTATTGTTCTCTCAGGCATATCAAGCTTAACTATTTCAACTCCGGATTCGGTATAAAACTGCGTTGCAAGAGTATCGTGAAAATCCGAAAAGACCACAACTCTAACTATACCCGCTGCAATTAATGCCTTTGCACATGTAGTACACGACATATTGGTTATGTATGCGGTTGCATTTTTTATATTAACACCATGAATAGCCGCTTGAGTCAGCGCATTTATTTCTGCATGATTGGTTCTTACACAATGGTTATCAACCACAAGACACCCTACGTCTTCGCAATGCGGATGCCCGGGCAGAGAACCGTTATATCCGGTAGCCAGAACAAACCTGTCTTTTACAAAAACGCATCCGCAGTGCATTCTTGGGCATGTAGATCGTTCAGATGCAAGCATAGCTAATTTTAAGAAATATTCATCCCAGGATGGTCGCTTTGATTTATTCATATCTTATTTCTTGATTTTGTTTCGCTAAATATAAAAAATCCAAAGCATAAAATTGTGCTCCGTCTGATTATCATTTTTGAAAAACTTAGTTGAACTTTGCGCTTCTACAAAACCGTGGTCGTTTTCTTTCCATCTGTAAACTTATTGTAAACGAAAAGGGCAGAAGCCGCTGTAAATCCTATTGCAGAAAAATAATACCAAATATAATGGGCATGATCGTATGCGTGTACAAGTTGTTCGGAATTCAATGTAGATGGATCCGGTGCGTATGCCGAGAGCAGATAACCGGATATGCCGAACCCAAGAATCGAGGATAAAAACGAATGAAGGTGGCTGAAGCCCAGGTATAACCCCTCTTCCCCCTTGGGAGATTGTAAGGAAAAATATTCTAGATAGCGCGGAGAGATAAAACATTCTGCAAGTCCCTGCACAATAATTCCGGATATCATCATAATTGTAACCGGATGAGCACTAAATAATCCAAAGAAAGAAACCGAATGACCTGCAAAACTTTCAAGAATAGGACTGGAAGCCATCAATAGAGCCGAGATCGGCATTAAGAACATTCCCACTATCATCGAAGAAACCGCCTTTACATTTCTCATAAGATTGGTTATGAACACAACAAAAATCATAACAACAAAGGGATTAACATTCGCAATCCATTCAGGCGAAGCCTGTTCGCCGACTGTTCTTAAAACATACTTTGGCATTGTGGCGTATAACTGCTGCTGAATTATCCAAAAGCCGGTAATAATAATTATCAATAATAGAAGTTTTACATTTGTTATGACTTTTATAAATGCAGCCCAGGTTTCTTTAAATGATTTTCCCTCACCATCAACATTCACCGATTTGTAAAATAACAAGACGGTTATCAGCGCGATAAACGTCATTACGGCTGCATAATAGTTTATAGATACTAAACCCCAATTCAATCGCAAGGGGTAAGCAAAGGTCTTTCCCAGAAACGCCCCGACATTTACAAGTCCGTAAAATATTGAATAACCACGGGCCCTGGTTTCTTTATTAGTGGTTTTAGCTACCGTTCCCGTAATTATCGATTTAATGAATGAGCCGCCAACCATTAGAATTATTAAGGCAGGAACTACGGTTGATTTATAAGGCAAAGTCCCGAGTGTAAAATAACCTATTGTTAATAATATGAATGCTAATATTACAGCTTTCCGGAAACCAATTTTATCTGCAAATGCTCCGCTGAATGGTGGAAGAAAATATAATCCTGCAGAAAACATTCCTCCTATCCAGCCTGCGTTTATATCATTAAAACCCACAACCCTGGTTAGATAAAGTGTAATCGCTATAAATACGGCATAATATGCCGCTCTCTCGAAAAGCTCAACTATGTTTGCGGTCCAGAATTCTTTGGGGAAATTCCAGGCGCTGTTCGATTTTTTAACCCTGCTTTTTTCCATTTACTCCCTTTTATTATACACGGATCTTTGATATGAAAAATCCCCGAAAATGATTTCACGAGATATAATTTACTTTATTACGAATAATGGGTCGCCGACTTTAATTATTCCACTACCCTCACTAACTAAATTTTGACCAAAATATACTTTATTATTTTTCATTCTGTATGAAGACAATGTAACCAACGGCTCTTTTCCTTTTTCGCCTGTTTCTTGATTTATTGTTGGAATTGTGCATCTTGCACACGGTTTTACCGGGAAAAAAGTAATAGAACCAATCTTAAATTCTTTCCATAAATCTTCTGAAAATGGTTCTCCGCCAGTAAAAACCAGGTTTGGCCGGAAACGATTTATATTAATGGGTAATTCTAATTTTGAATTTAAATCATCTAATGAAGATTGACCGATTAAAAGAAACGGATATCCGTCTGCAAATCCAACCGTTTTATTGCCGTCGGAATATCTTGGATCGACAATACGCTTGGTATTATCCGGCATATAAACTAATCGGCATGGTATTCCTAAAACCTTACTAAACCAGCAGTCTGCAGCATTGCTTACTAATACTGCTCCGCATTTATCATTCCAAATTTCAACGTCTCTTGTATATTCTTCATCAGCCTCAAAAGGAATAAATAGTTCATCGTAATTCTTATATTTATGTTTTACAACCAGACCATCGTTTTCAATATTAACATAAACAAGAGACAGCTCGGGATAAGTTCTTTGAGAAAGAAACTTACCTTCTTCATTAATAATCATCCATCTTCTATCTTTTTCAATTCCTTTTTCTCCGATGTATGCTTCGTTAAGCGATATTCCGGATACAGATTTAATGGGATAAACAAAAATTTCAGATAGGATAAAATCCATTATATGCTATTTATGTTTTTAAAACTATTAAAGTTTAAGTGATTCCGCAGTTACTTGAAACATCTCTTCGTAATCTACAATAAAATTATCCAAAGCATCTTCAGACGGAAAGTTAAGAAGATCGATTATTCCGGGATCAAGTTCAAAATCTTTATCCCAGTAAAAGCTTCCTATCTTAAGCTTTTGCGTCATATAATCTACCAGATGAATTACTGAAATAAATTTATGATTATCTACGCCTTTTAACGGATTATGGTGAAAATTAAGAGTATCGCAGAGATTCTTGGGAAGATCCCATTTTTCGCCCAAGAATTTGCCAATCTCCTGATGAGTAATTCCCAAAATTCTTTCTTCCGCATCCATTAATTTTATGTTTTCTGTCTCTGACAGTTCTACAATTTGGTTAAACTCATTATTAAAGAACTTATATATTACAAGAATACCGATATCATGCAAGATTCCCGCAACAAACGCCTCGTTTCCGAAATCAAAGCCTAAATTAGTTGAAATACCTTTGACAGCAGTACCAACAACCATAGAATGTACCCAAAATTCAATCGGGTCAAAATACTTGCTTGGTGCGCTTTGTATGGAGCCGGCAAGAGATAATGCAGTTACAATACTCCTTATATCTTCATGGCCTAGTACAATAATAGCAAATTCAATCGAGGATACTTTTCTTTTAATTCCATATAAAGGGGAATTAGCGACGGCTAATATTTTTGAAGTCAAACCATGGTCTTTGCTAATTAATTCCGCCAACTGGTTTGTTGCGGTATTAGAATTATTGAGTAACCTGGTTACTTCGAATACAACTTTTGGAATAGGCGGCAGGTTTTTAATCCCCGCCAAGACTGCTTCTGTTTTCGCTTTTTTCTGAATATTAGATTCCATAGTTTTTTACCTAATATTTTTCATTTTTAATTAAATAATTTAAAATAAGAAAAAATTACTAATTTTTATTTTTTCTTATATTTATTATCGTAATTTCCGGCTCAGAATTATACCTCAGCGGAACCAAAGACATTCCCATCCCCCGGGTTACAATCATTAACATGTTTTTTATACGAAAATTACCTCTAACGTACTTAGTTTCGAGCAAAGTTGGAGTGAGATTTATAAAGGGGAATAAAAAGGTAATTTGTCCGCCGTGAGTGTGCCCTGCAAGAAATAAATCGAATCCCATTTTAGCTGCACGCTTTATAACGTTATTGTGGGGTTGATGAGTCAACAAAATTTTTAAAGAGTATTTAGCCGTATCCAATGTTAATTTATCCAGTGTAGATTTTTTAATATGCTCTGCATAAGTATTGGTTATAAAAACAATATCAATTTTTGATCCGCCTATATTTATAACTTTTGTTGAATTGTTTATCATTTCAATGTTATTATCCTTCAACGCGGATTCAACTGCCTGTAGGCTTTTTTCATAATCATTTCCATATGCCCAATTATCATGATCGCCTACGCATGAATAAATTCCGTATTTGGACTTTATTTTACCAACGTATTTCGCTGCTGTTTGAATATAATCCGGAGTAGAAGAAATAAAATCCCCTCCGACAAGAACAAGATCTGGGTGAAGGTAATTAACTTTTAAGATATACTTTTCAAGTCGTTTTGCATTCGTATATTGATCTGCATGGATATCTGAAATAAAAACTAATTTAAAATTATTCAGTTCTCGGGGAATATCTTTATTTATATAATTTACACGGCGCACCTGTATTGAATTATAATTAAAAATAACATTTGCCGGAACATAAATAATGAACACCGTTGTTAAGCACAAAATTAATATTGATTCAAATTTGAATATTGTTTTCTTTAAATATTTGAACGGGTATAACATTAATTTTAAAAAATCAATTATTAAAAAGAACAGATCGCATTGAACAACTATTAATATTGTTAACCAGAAGGGATACATAATAAGATAATTGAAAATTCCGTTTTGCGGTAAAAGGACAGGGATATGATTAATTGCCGAATAAAACCAAAGAATAATTAAATAGACAGGGTATAAATTAAGGTACCCGGCAGCTATTAATATATTAAATTTCGGTAAGGGCTTTTTAGAAAATAATTTTTTTACCGGCCTTTTTAGTTTTTTAAAAAAGTAAAACTCTACTAAAAAAATAAGTATTATAAAAACTATTGACCTAATTAATAACTGCATAAATTAATTTTATCAAGTTTATTTAATAATTTTTTTGATCATCTCTTTCATCTTTATATAATGGCTGCCAGGCCAATAAATTTTATTGCAGCTATTACATATATAAAAATCGATTTGCCGCTCTTTTACCTTCCTCGGAATTCTGTCGGCCACTTCATTTTTTTCAATTTTTTTTAATATCGTATTACATTCCAGGCATCTTGTAAATTCATTTATAGATTTATTAAGATCAAAGCGTAAAACAACTTCACTTAATTGTTCCTCTGGATTTGAATTTCTTACGTAATACCCGCGATTCACTTTATTGTGTTTTAAAATACCTTTGTCTTTAGTCAGGATTGCCCTGGCTTCCATACCTGAAATACTTACAATCTCATCATCACTATAATTATTCCTGTAAAGTGCATCAAAGCCTAACATTCTTAAATATCTTGCCAGTTTTCCGAGGTGAACATCCAAAATAAATTTGGGTATGCGCAGTGTGTTTTCCCTTAAATGCTGTACCTCTTTAATATCGACTGATTCAAATACCGGGTAAACACTTATATCGTCTCCGTCATTTATCTTTCGATTAAAATCAGTCGACTTTCCGTTTACCAGGATTAAATCAATTTCAGTATGGGGTATTCCTAAAGATTCTATTAAATCTTTTACGGATGGTGTTCCGCTAAACTTATGTTCAAAACGTATTTTCTTTTTAGCAGCAGGTAGAAAATCATTTAATTCTTCATAAAACCTTAAGTGCGCAATTTTCATAATACAAATTATGAATATTGATCTTTAATAATTTAATTATAATTCATTTGAACATGTGCGGGGGCAATAATAACGGCTGTTAATCGTATTAGTATTAAAATTCAGATTAAAATAGCTTTTTATTTTGTACCTTTTAAAATAATAATATTGTTCTACAAAATAATTGAATCTAATAATACGTTTTAAAAGTTCTATAGAAAAAATTACGTTAAGAAATTTATAAAACTTAGAAGTTCAGGATCAAAATATTACCTAATTTCAGCTCTACTTTTTTTCGTTAGTATTTTCCACATCGACTTCTTCCGGTACAACTTTAGCTATATCTGCAATTTTATCGTTTTCACTTAATCGAATTACCCTTACACCCTGAGTATTTCTTCCCATTACTCTTATATCTTTAACACCTTGTCTTATTACCATACCTTTACTGGAGATTATAACAAGTTCATCTCCATCTACAACTTCCATCATTGCAATCATTTTACCGACCTTTTCGCTTGTCTTTACGGTAATTACGCCTTTTCCGCCGCGATGGGTAATTCGATAATCATTTATATCCGAGCGTTTGCCGAAACCGTTCTCGGTTACCACTAAAATATTGTCGTTTCTTTTAATAACAAGAAGTCCTACAACTTTATCGTCTTTGCCCAACTTAACGCCTCTAACACCGGTTGCAGTCCTACCCATATCCCGCACATCTTTTTCATTAAACCTTATAGCAAATCCGTTTCGCGTACCTAAAACTATATCGTTTGTACCGTCGGACATTTTAACAGCAATTAACCTATCGCCATTAACAATATTTATAGCATTTATGCCGCCTTTTCTTACATTACCGTACGCGGAAAGAACCGTCTTTTTAATCGTACCCAGCTCGGTTGCCATAATTAAATAATTATCTTCTTTAAATTCTTTAACTGAAACGAAAGCGGCGATTTCTTCGTCTTTATCTTTTTGAATTAAATTAATAATAGACCTTCCCCTAGTCGCTCTTCCTCCTTCAGGAAGTTCATGCACCTTAAGCCAATAACATTTACCTTTATCCGTAAAGAATAGTATATATTGATGGGTTGAGGCAATGAACATATGCTCTATAAAATCGTCGTCCTTAGTGCCGGCGCCGGTAACACCTTTTCCGCCTCTTCCTTGTTTTCTGTATCCGCTTACCGGGAATCTTTTAATAAAGCCCTTGTGCGATATTGTTACTACAACATCCTCCTCGGCAATTATGTCTTCCAGCGAAAACTCTTCATAGTTATAGATTATTTCTGTTCTTCTCGGATTGCCGTATTTTTCTTTAATTTCCAAAAGTTCATCTTTAATTATCAAATATCTTTTTTCTTCGCTGTCGAGTATTCCTTTCAGCTTTTCAATTAATTTAATTACCTCTTTATATTCATCTTCTATTTTCTTTCTTTCCAGGCCGGTTAAGCGCTGCAGTCTCATATCAAGGATTGCCTTGGCCTGAATATCGCTCAACTTGAATTTTCTCATCAAGTTTTTCTTTGCGGTTTCAACATCCCTAGATTTTTTAATCGTCTCTATTACTTCGTCAATATTATCGAGAGCTATTATATAGCCTTCTAAAATATGCGCTCTTCTTTCGGCAGCATCAAGTTCGTACTTTGTTCTTCTTACTAGAACATCCATGCGGTGATTTATAAAATGCTGCATTGTTTCTTTTAGTGTAAGAATTTTCGGAGCGCCTTTAACAAGAGCAAGCATAATAACGCCGAAAGTAGTCTGCATTTGTGTATGCTTAAATAATTGGTTTAAAACAACCGAAGGCTGGGCGTCGCGTTTTAATTCGATTACCATTCTCATCCCGTCGCGGTCGGATTCATCACGTATATTAGAAATATTACTTAATTTTCCTTCTCGAACCAGATCGGCAATTTTTTCAATTAAGTTTGCCTTATTCACCTGATATGGAAGTTCCGTTACAACAATATTTTCTTTTCCGTTCTTTAATGTTTCGATGTTCGCCTTTGCTCTTACAATTACTCTACCCCGCCCCGTTGTAAAAGCATCTTTAACTCCTTCGTAACCATAGATAATACCGCCGGTAGGAAAATCCGGAGCTATTACATGCTTCATTAATTTTTCTGTTGTTATATCAGGATTTTTAATCAACGCAATTAATCCGTCAACAACTTCGCCTAAGTTATGAGGAGGAATATTTGTAGCCATACCAACAGCAATTCCGCTTGAACCGTTAATAAGTAAGTTAGGAAGATAAGAAGGGAGAACTGTAGGCTCTTGTAAAGAATCGTCAAAATTAGGAACAAAATCCACTGTGTTTTTATCGAGATCACGAAGCATTTCATCTGCAATTCTTGCAAGCCGTGCTTCGGTATATCTCATTGCGGCAGGAGAATCACCGTCCACCGATCCGAAGTTGCCCTGTCCGTCTACAAGCGGATAACGAAGTGAGAAATCCTGAACCATTCTAACCATAGTATCATAAACAGCGGTATCTCCGTGCGGGTGATACTTTCCTAAAACTTCTCCTACAATTCTTGCGGATTTTTTATACGGTTTATTATATGCTACACCCAATTCATGCATTCCGAACAAAACTCTCCGGTGCACAGGCTTTAACCCATCTCTTACATCCGGTAATGCACGCGAGACAATAACCGACATCGAATAATCGATGTAAGATGATTTCATTTCTTCTTCTAATGATACAGGTATTATTTTTTCAAAAATTGTTGCCATTGTTCTCTATCTACTTTTTAAAATTTATGTAATTAGTTTGTTAAGGCTGTTATAAATTAAACATCAAGATTTCTTACATATTTAGCATTCTTTTCTATAAACTCTCTGCGGGGTTCAACCGCATCGCCCATTAATGTTTCGAATATTTTATCTGCTGCAGCTGCACTTTCCAAAGTAACCTGCAGAACTGTTCTTGTTTCAGGGTTCATTGTCGTTTCCCAGAGCTGCTCGGGATTCATTTCCCCCAAACCTTTATAGCGCGATATTCCGACTCCTTTAACAGAACCTTCTTCCAATTCCGATTCCTCCGCAGAATCACTCTTCCCGTTGCTTTTAAAGCGCTTCATTATTTCGTCTCTTTCGTTATCATCGAAAGCATACAATTCTTGTTTGCCTTTCTTTATTTTATATAGCGGCGGCTGTGCAATATAAACCTTGCCCTCATTGATTAATCCCTGCATATGTCTATAAAAAAACGTTAGAAGCAAAGTCCTTATATGGCTGCCGTCAACATCCGCATCGGTCATAAGAATTATTTTACCATATCTTGTTTTCGCTCCGTCAAAGTCTGCACCCATACCGGCACCAATCGCCGAGATTATTGCCTTAATTTCGTTATTCTCCAAAATCTTATTAAGCTTAGCTTTTTCAACATTCAAAATTTTTCCTTTTAAAGGAAGTATTGCTTGAAATCTTCTATCTCTTCCCTGTTTTGCAGAACCGCCTGCAGAATCACCCTCAACAATATATATTTCACAATGTTCAGGGTCGGTAATAGAACAATCGGCCAGCTTACCGGGAAGATTCATACTATCCAGGGCATTCTTTCTTCTCGCAAGGTCACGTGCTTTTCTTGCTGCTTCTCTTGCTTCTGCAGCTCTCATACATTTTTCAACTATTTTCTTACCAACAGACGGATTTTCCTCTAGAAATTCAGCCAGTTTTTCTCCAACAAGAGTTTCCACGGCAGATTTCGTTTCGCTGTTACCCAGTTTTGTTTTTGTTTGTCCTTCAAATTGAGGTTCTGCAACTTTTATGGAAATTACAGCCGTTAATCCTTCTCTAAAATCATCACCTGTTAAATTTATTTTACCTTCTTTTGTTAATCCGTTTTTACCGGCATAATTATTTAAGGTTCTTGTTAAAGCTGTTTTAAATCCTACCAGATGTGTTCCGCCTTCGTGTGTGTTTATATTGTTTACATAAGAGAAAATATTTTCAGAATATGTATTGCTATATTGAAAAGCTATTTCAATTGGTGTGTTGTCCCTTTCGCCCTCAATATAAACTGTTTTATGAATAGGATCTCTTGTTTCGTCCAGATATTTAACAAACTCAATCAGACCGCCTTTGAAGTGAAATACTTCTTCTTCTCCTCCGTTTCGTACATCTTTTATCTTAATAGTTATATTTTTATTAAGATAAGCAAGCTCTCTCATTCTTTCTGCAAGCGTATCGAACTTAAAGTTAGTAACCTTAAAAATCTCTTTATCCGGCATAAATGTAGTTTTTGTTCCGGAATCGTTCTTTTTAGCTTTACCGATTTCTTTAACCGGTTTTAAGGGAACTCCTCTTTTATATTCCTGAAAATAAACCTTACCGTCTCTTTTAACTTCTACCCTGCACCATTCGGATAAAGCATTAACAACCGAAACGCCGACGCCATGTAAACCGCCGGAAACTTTATATGTATTTTTATCAAACTTACCGCCGGCATGAAGAACCGTCATAACAACTTCCAGGGCAGACCGTTTTTCTACGGGGTGCATATCAACGGGAATGCCGCGCCCGTTATCTTCCACAGTAACTGTTTCATCCTTATTTATGGTTATAATAATATTATCCGCAAATCCGGCTAATGCTTCATCAATGCTGTTGTCAACAACTTCATTAACCAGATGGTGCAGTCCTCTTGTGCTGACATCGCCAATATACATTGCCGGTCTTTTTCTTACCGCTTCCAAGCCTTTTAATACATTTATATTCTTTGCACTGTATTCGCTAGAATTATTTCCGTTTTTCATATAAGTAGTCCAGTTCCATTGTTTTAAAAAATCTTTTTTGGTTAATAAAAATTATGCAACAAATTTTACTCTATATATTCGCTCATCTTTAAAATATTTATTTACTTTTTCAACCAGAGCATTCTCTCTAAATTTCAATTCACTTCTCCACGAAGGATTTTCCACATGAAGATATAAAACTTTTTTTTCTACTTTTACTGCTTTGGCAATTTTTTCCAGGTCGGGAAAAATCTTTTTAAACTCAGCAACTACGTCCGATTCGTTTATAATTTTTCTTAACCCCTCAAATGCCGGTTCTTTTTTAAATGCTTCGGATAAACTTACAAACCCGTTAGGCATAAACTACTTCCCCGTTATTTAAATTGATAAGAAAATCCGACTGGCTGCGCTTTAAAAAAGAAAAATTCGTAAAATCCGTAAGTGTAATGAATGCCTGACCGACATGTTTTAAATATTCGCTTATTTTGCCGGATCTGTTTGCATCCAGTTCACCGAAAACATCATCCAGCAGAAACAAAGGCGTTTTGTTAGTCCTTTCTTTTAAATAAAAGAACTGAGCAAATCTTAGTGCGGTTTGAAATGTTTTATGCTGACCTTGTGATCCGTAACTTTTAAGATTCATCTTGTTTATAGTAAAAATAAAATCATCCCTGTGCGGTCCTATTAAATTTGTTGCACGCCTAAGTTCATCGTCTTTACGTGAAGAAAGCAGCTCATGAAACCATGCTTCTATGTCAGAATCCTTACCGTCATCTAAAAAAGAATAACATATTCCCGGTTCTTCATCGTTTCCCATAATTATTTTATAAGATTCTTTCATAAAAGAATTAAATTCATCAATAAATTTTATCCTATGTTTAATCAATTCAACGCCGCTTTGAACAAGCTTTGCAGTCCATGCATCAAATTCTTCCATCAATGTTTGCTGTCTTGTCTCTTTTAATTTACTCAGCAATGTTGAGCGATGCCTAAGGGTTTTATTATAATCCAATAAGAATTTAAGATACGTATCGCTTGCTTGAGAAATTACAGAATCAACAAACTTCCTTCTATCACCTGGCGAGCCTTGGGTTATCGAGTGATCCGCAGGAGTTAAAACTACTACCGGGAACTTGCCTATAATATCGGCAGAGCGTGAAACTTGTTTGCCGTTTTGAAAATAATATTTTTTGTTTTCGTTTTGAGAATAAAATATTCTTACTGTATCATCCGTTAAATTCTTGAATAATCCGGTAACTTCAAATTCTTCTTCGTTAAACTTAACCACTTCGTTGTCTGACTTTGAATTGTTGCTTTTAGTAGTACACAAATAATAAATTGCTTCTAATATCGATGTTTTTCCTTGGCCGTTCCCTCCTATTATATAATTAAGCTCATCGGAAAAATTTAACTGTGTATCTTTGTGACTCCTAAAATTTTTTAAATGAATGGAGGTTAATATCATCTTAATTGTTTAATCGAACCGGCATCAACAACATCATTAAATCCTCGTTCTCATCAACTACAGACGGCTCAATAATGCATGCTTTGGTTGGTGAATGAAGTTTAAATATTATTTCGTCTCCGTCTATATGAGACAGAATATCGTTTACATATGTTGTATTAAAACCTATATCCATCGGCTCCCCGGAATATTCGCATAAAATATTTTCCTTAGCGTTGGAGCCGTGATCAATATCTTCGGCAGAAACCTCTATTTGATTTTTTGAAATTGAAAATTTCACCTGCTTGGAATTAGATGTAGAAAACAAAATCATTCTTTTTATTGTGGAAAGCAGTTCGCCGGTCTTTATTTTCATTAGGCTTTCATTTTCCATTGGAATAACACTATTGTATGATGGATATTTTTCTCCTATAAGTCTTGATATAAATTCCAAATCGCCTATGTTAAAAGAAATATTCGTTTTGCTAAGGTGAATCTTAACATCGGTGTCGCTGAGTAATTTTGTAAGTACCGAAATAGCTCTTTCGGGAACAATATACTGTTCTTCCAAATCGGTTTTTACATTTTTATTTATAAATTTTACCAGCCTGTGTCCGTCGGTAGTTACAAATTTTAATCCGTCTGCAGTAAATTCGAACAGAGTACCTGTCATTGCTGGCCGCATATCTTCTTTGCTCATTGCAAAAGAAGTTTGGTCTATTAGTTTCTTTAAATCTTTACCGCCGATGATAATTTCTTTTTCTCCGGATACCGAAGGAATAGCAGGAAAGTCTTCGGAAGAAGAAAACCCGATGTTATATACGCCGTTATCCGTAGTTAATTTTAATTTTGAATTGCTTTCGGTTTCAAAATGAATTTGAGTTTCGTTAAGCGATCTTATAATATCGAAAAGCAATCTTGCAGGAATTACCATTTTCATGTTTTCATCCGTTGCCACATTGATAGACGAACGGAGTGCAATTTCAAGGTCAGTAGCGCATACATTCAACGCTCCGTCCTTAATATCAAACAGAAAGTTCTCCAATATCGGCATCGGAGTTCTTAAAGGAACCGCAGGAATTATTTTGGATAATAATTTTTCTAAAACTTTGCTGTTGACGTTAAACTGCATTTAATTTTTCTCCTAAATTAACTTTTAAAAATACTATTTTTTCATGCGAATCTCAATTAAATGAGCCTATAAAAAGTTGAGAATTTTTTAAAATATTGAGGGTTTTGCGCATTATTTATGCTTTGAAAATTTTATGATTTTTTTTCATAAAAAGTCGGTTAAACCGGTTTAATTTGAACTAGATTTTATCTATAAGTTTATTCATTTTCTTATGAGATGTTAGAATAATAAAAAAACGATCCTCTTTTGAATAATTGTTTCCGCCGCCATTATTTATTCATTTATGTGCAATTAACATCCCCCAAAAATTACCTGAAAAGTTCTTAATAATCAATCGGAAAAATGCCCGAATATTAATTAACCGAAAGCGTCTTAGACGAAACCAACATTCTTATTATTAATATTAAAATTAATTTTAAAATATTAATTATTATAATAAGCATGTTGATATGTTTATAACGTCTATATTACTTTATATGAATAGAGTTATAAATAAAATTTAAAAATTTAATTGTGAAACAAGGAGTCCAAAAATATATTTAATAAACACACTGTTAAAACTTGGCCGGTTATTAACATCTTATTAGTGTTTTATCAACATCGTTTCAACAAAAAAAAATTTTAAAAATAATTTTATGGTTTTTGTTGGATAATCAGTTAATAATTGAACTTACAACTTTTTGCTAACAGGATAATTAATAATAAATTTGTAATTATTTTTATATAAGACTTTTGCCTGAAATTTATTCAATATTAATTTTATTCGGAGTAGGATTGATTGCCGGATTTATGAATGTAACTGCCGGCGGCGGTTCAACTTTAACTTTACCTACCTTAATCTTTTTAGGCCTGGATGCTGCGGTTGCAAACGGCACAAACCGCATAGCAATATTTATACAGAATATTTCGGCTGTTTATTCATTTAAAAAAGAAAAATATCAGCAATTCAATTTAAGCTTAAAACTCTCACTATTCACCCTTCCGGGGGCTATTGCCGGAGCTGTACTTGCAGTAAAAATAAGCGATGCAGTGTTTCAAAAAATTTTAGGCGTTGTAATGATAGGCATAATAATTTCGATGATTATACCTAAAGCAAAAATTGTTTTTGATAATAATTCAAATAAAAAAATAACGGCCTCGGTAATTTTATCTATGTTATTTATAGGTTTCTACGGTGGATTTATACAGGTCGGTGTAGGATTTATAATAATGGCGGCATTAAATTATTTGTTAAAATTCGATTTGGTTCACGTTAACATGCATAAGGTTTTTATTGTACTGGTTTATACTATTCCCGCACTCCTAATTTTTATTCTAACCGGAAGTGTGAACTGGCTATTTGGAATTAGTCTGGCTGCCGGAAATGCTACCGGCGGGTGGTGGGCTGTTAAAGCATCGGTAAAAAAGGGTGACAAACTTATAAAAATAGTTTTAATAATTGCAATACTGATTATGTCGTTAAAATTGCTGGATATGTTTTGAGAAAAACCTGGTGTTTTTGAAAATTTTTAATGAATCTTCTCATTTGAATTTTTATATATTTTCTTTAACTTTGTGCATAGTAAAAAACATGATATTTTAATAATAATGAAAACACATAAAAACACGGTTCATCATCACGCGAGAAGAATTTATCCGGCCGGATCGTGTTAAAATAATTGAAATAATGAAATTTACACCCCGGCAATTGTCGGGGTTTTTGCTTTTTAAAGGATGAAATTAATGAACGGAAATTTGAAATTAGCGCTTCAAAAAAAAGGAAGGCTGACGGAAAAATCGCTTGAGTTATTAAGTCTATGCGGACTTGATATTGAAAACTATTCCGAACGTTTGGTTGTATCTGTAAGAAATTTTCCTCTGGATATTCTTTTTTTAAGGGATGATGATATCCCGGAATATGTTCAGGACGGCGTTGCCGATATAGGCATAGTCGGAGAGAATGTTGTATACGAAAAGCAATCCGGAACAAAAGTCCTGGAAAAGCTGGGATTCGGAAGATGCAGTTTGATGTTTGCGTACCCGGAAAAAAATGAATTGAAGAAAATCGAAGATATAAACGGAAAAACAATTGCTACAACTTACCCCAGGATTCTAAATGAATATTTGAAAAAAAACAATATAAAAGCAAAAGTAATAGAACTAAGCGGCTCTGTGGAAATTGCTCCGTCTTTAGGTGTGGCTGATTTGATATGCGACATTGTGTCCACGGGAAACACACTGATGATGAATAAATTGAAAAAATCATTTAAGGTTTTTGAATCCGAAGCCGTTCTTATTTCAGCAGAAGAAAAATTAAAAGATCCGAAACTAAATGAAATTTTGAATGATCTTTTAGGGCGGATTAGATCGGTTAAAACCGCACATTCATCTAAATATTTAATGATGAACGTTCCCAAAGATTCTCTTGAGACAATATTAGAAATTATTCCGTCTCTAAAAAGCCCGACTGTTCTTAGCTTGGCCGAGGAAAATATGCTGGCGGTTCATGCGGTAATTCCGTCTGATAAGTTTTGGCAAATAGTAAATGATTTAAAGAGTGCAGGCGCTTCCGGTATTCTTTTATTACCAATTGATAATCTTATACAATGAAAACATTTTATTTAAATAATCTTTCTTCTGAAGAACTTAAAAACTTAGCAAAGCGTCCTTCAATAAATTTGGAAAAGACCTTTGGGGTTGTTAAGCCTATATTAGAAAATGTTAAATTAAAAGGTCTAAGTGCGGCTCTTAATTATGCAAAAGAATTTGACGGATTTGAAGGGAATAAAATTAAAGTAACGGAAGAAGAATTTGTTGAAGCAGAACAAAAACTGGAACCGAAAATTAAGTCCGCGTTGGAAAATGCCGCAGCAAATATTAAAAAGTTTCATGAAGAGCAGTATCCAAAAAAATATGAAAAAGAAATTAAGAAAGGGATAACTTGTTCAAGAGAATTCAGGCCGATTGAAAATGTTGGGCTTTATGTTCCCGGCGGAAGCGCAGTTTTACCTTCAACAATGTTAATGCTGGGAATACCCGCACAAATTGCAGGCTGCAAACGCATTGTTGTTTGTTCTCCCTCTAAAAAAGAAAAAATCAACTATCCTTTACTTTATGCCGCAAGATTATGCGGCGTAAATGAATTTTACAAAATCGGCGGAGCTCAGGCGGTTGCTTTAATGGCTTTTGGTGATTCGACAATTCCTAAAGTAAATAAAATATTCGGACCGGGAAATCAATTTGTAACTGCCTCTAAATTATTGGCAAGCATTGATCCTGAAGGATGCTCGATTGATATGCCAGCCGGGCCAAGTGAAGTTTTGGTTATCGCCGATGAAAGCGCAAATCCGGCTTTTGTTGCTGCCGATCTTTTATCCCAGGCAGAACACGGCGCAGACTCGCAGGTTGTTTTAATTTCAACATCGGAAAATTTGGCCGGCAGAATAAATGAAGAAATTATGCCTCAGCTTAATGTTTTACCAAGAAAAGAATTGGCTTCCAAAGCGCTGGAAAATTCATTTACATTAATAGTAAAGGAAATAAAACAGGCGATTGATTTCAGTAATAATTATGCGCCGGAACATCTTATATTAAATATAGACAATGCACAAGATTATGTTTCCGAGATTAAAAATGCAGGCTCGGTATTTCTAGGCGGGTATTCTCCGGAAAGTGCAGGAGATTATGCCTCGGGAACAAACCATTCGCTGCCGACATCGGGATTTGCAAAAACATTCGGAGGCGTATCGGTTGAAATGTTTATGAAGTCTATTACTTTTCAGAAACTGACAGAGAATGGATTGAAACAAATATCCGGCACTATTCAAACGCTTGCGGAAGCAGAAGGTTTGGAGGCGCATAAAAAAGCAGTTTCAATAAGAATAAAATGAAAATAAAAAATTTAGTTAGAAAAAATATTCAAAGCTTGCAGCCGTATACATCGGCGCGGGATATTTACGACAGCAATGAAGGAATACTGCTTGATGCAAACGAGAATAGCTGGGGATCTACATTCACGGAAATTAAAGGACTAAATCTAAACCGTTATCCGGATCCGCATCAAAAAGATTTAAGAAAATTAGTTGGGAATTATTATGGAATAAATGAATCAAATTTATTCTTTGGTGTCGGCTCAGATGAAATCATTGATCTTTTAATTAGAATTTTCTGCGAACCGGGAAAAGATAAAGTAATTATTCCCGAACCGACTTACGGAATGTATAAAGTAGCTTGCGATATAAACAATGTAGAGGTTGTTAAGATCCTTTTAAATGATGATTTTCAAATAAATTTTAATGAGATTGAAAATAATTATGACAAAAATATAAAGATGGTATTCCTTTGTTCGCCGAATAATCCTACCGGAAATTTACTGAATAAAAAAGATATTATAAGTTTGTGCGAGCAGAATAATTCTATAATTGTTGTTGATGAAGCTTATATTGATTTTGCAAGCGATGGAACTATAATAAATGAAATTGAAAAACGCCCAAACCTGGTGGTTTTAAGAACATTCTCAAAAGCATGGGGGCTTGCCGGAATTCGTCTTGGATTTTGTTCGGCGTCGGAAGAGATTATAAATATTTTGTTTAAAGTGAAGGCTCCATATAATATTAATTCTTTAACGCGTTATGCGCTTCAATCTTCAATAAATAATTCAGACAAAAAAGATGCTTACATTAAAGGCATAAAAAAGGAAAGAGAAAGATTAAGAAATCAATTTGAGAGTTTAAGCGGAATTGAGAAGGTGTTTGATTCTGATGCAAATTTTTTGTTAATAAAATGTAAAGATGCAAAACTTTTACAAAAGACACTGGCTAATAATGGGATAATTGTAAGAGATAGAAGCAATCAGCCAAAGCTTGAAAATTGTTTGAGAATTTCTATTGGAACGGAAGAAGAAAATGATAAGTTATGGGATGTTGTTAGAAAGAATGTTTAATGTAAGAGTAGGCCTTATAAATACCCCAAACGGGGGCTTTGCGGCTAAAAATAAACGTAGGAAAGAGAAAGGTAAAAAAGCGGAATCTTATGAATAAAGTATCAATTGACAAAATATTTTTTGAATTAAAATCTCCGATATCGGCAGGATTAATCAGCGGTTTGAAGAAATTGACTGAAAGAGGTTTTGTTATAGAATCTAAGGATTTGGATTTAAAAAAAATGGAATATCTTCAATCGATTTTGAAATTTGAAAATATAAGCATGAACAATTTGCCTAAGAGCGAATTTGAGGAAAAATTTTTAATAACAACAGAGAGAGCAAAAGTAAGAAATTCTATTGTTGTTGCGGATAAAACTCAAATCGATACATTTGAAAAAGCGGTAGACAAAATTTTAACAAATCTCCGCTACTCTTTACAACATAGAAAAACAAAAGAAACAGATATTGAAGTAGAACTTTCTCTTGACGGCAAAGGAAATTCAAAGATTAATACCGGTATTGGTTTTTTCGATCATATGCTGGAACAAATTGCCAAGCATGCGAACATAAATTTGACGGTTGAAGTAGAAGGAGATTTAAATGTCGATGAACACCATACGGTTGAGGATGTAGGAATAACTTTAGGTGAAGCATTGAGCGAAGCTCTTGGAAATAAAGTCGGCATAAAAAGATACGGCTATTATCTGCCCATGGATGAATCAATTGCAAAATGTGCTGTTGACCTAAGCGGAAGAGCATTTTTAAATTTTAATTGTAAATTTAACCGGGAAAAAGTAGGTGAATTTCCTACGGAGCTGACGGAAGAATTTTTTAGAGGATTGGCATCCGGATTAAAGGCGAATATTTATATTAAGGCAAGAGGCAAAAACGATCATCATAAAATTGAGGCGATCTTTAAAGCCTTTGCAAAATCATTAAATGAGGCTTGCAGGCTCGATGAAAGAAACGAAGGCATTCTGCCTTCCACAAAGGGTGTTTTATGATAGCGTTGATAGATTACGGGGCCGGTAATGTTGCTTCGGTAGCTAATGCGTTAACCGAGTTGAAACAGGATTTCAGAATAACCAATAAAGAAGCGGATATTTGCAACTCGGACAAAATTATATTTCCCGGAGTTGGCGAGGCTTCGTTTGCCGTTCGTCAGCTTCATCTATTAAATTTATTTACGGTTCTTCGCATCGTAAAAAAACCGGTTCTTGGTATCTGTCTCGGCATGCAGCTAATGGCGGATCACTCTACCGAAGGCGATGTAGCGTGCTTGGGAATCTTTCCGGGAACAGCATTAAAGTTTGATTCGACAAAAACAAAAGTACCGCACATGGGATGGAACGATATAAAAATTGTTAAAGAGAGCAAGCTGTTTAATGAAATAAAGAGCGGGGAACATTTTTACTTTGCAAATTCATATTACCTTCCGGTTAATGAAATTACGACTTCGACGTCAAATAATAACATTGATTTCTCGGCATCATTGGAAAAAGATAATTTTTATGGGGTCCAGTTTCATCCGGAAAAATCCGGAGATGCCGGACTTAAACTTTTAAAAAACTTTATTGAATTATGTTAGTAATACCGGCAATCGACATATATGATGAAAAAATAGTGCGCCTGACAAAAGGCGATTTTGATAATATTACCTATTATAAAAACACACCCGTTCAGCAGGCGAAATTGTATGAATCATTCGGGTTCCAATTAGTTCACGTTGTTGATTTAACCGGTTCCAAAACCGGCAAACTTACATCGATGGAATCAGTAAAAAAAATTAAAGAATTTACAAAGCTGAAAATGGAATTCGGCGGCGGCATAAGAGATGTTAAATCGGTAGCAGATATTTTTTCCGCCGGAGTTGACTATGCGATAATAGGCTCACTTTCAATACAAAATAAAAGCGAGTTTGAGCTTATTGTCGGCGAATATTCTCCGTCAAAAATCGTTTCTGCAATAGATGTTAAGGATGAAAAACTGAGAATCAGCGGATGGACTGAAGACACTGCAGTTTCTGTTTATTCACATATAGAATACTGCTCAAAACTCGGAATTCAAAAATATCTTTGTACCGATATATCAAAAGACGGAACTCTTATTGGGACAAATGTTGATTTGTATAAAAAGATAATGGAAAGATTTCCGCAGATTGAGTTAATTGCTTCAGGCGGTGTGAAAGACCTGGAAGAAATCAAAATGTTAAACGAGCTTAACTTATACGGCGTTGTTGTGGGTAAAGCAATTTATGAAGAAAGAATAGATTTAAAGGAGCTTGCAGAATTTGCTGTGTAAAAGAATAATTCCCTGTCTTGATGTAAAAGACGGCCGGGTTGTAAAAGGAACAAATTTTATTAATCTAGTCGATGCCGGATCGCCGGTAGAATTAGCGGAAAGATACTCCAAAGAAGGTGCCGATGAATTGGTTTTTCTTGATATTACAGCATCGGCTGAAAAAAGGAAAACGCTGGTTTCTCTGGTTGGTGATGTTGCTAAAGCCATAAGAATACCTTTTACCGTCGGCGGCGGGATATCCGAATTAAAAGATATTGAAGCGCTTCTAAAAGCAGGCGCAGACAAAATTTCGCTTAATTCATCGATAGTAAAGAATCCGGATATTATATCTCAAGCGTCAAAACAGTTTGGCAGCCAGGCAGTTGTTGCAGCTATTGATATTAAGTTTTTAGATGGAGATTATAAAGTCTTTATAAAAGGCGGAAGAGAAGAAACCGAATTATTCGGAATGAACTGGTGTAAACAGGCGGCAGAACTCGGTGCGGGCGAAATTCTTTTAACATCAATGGATAAAGACGGCACAAAAAACGGATACGACATTAAATTTTTAAAGGAATTAACTTCGGCGGTTTCTATCCCTGTAATTGCATCCGGCGGTGCAGGCAACAAAGAACATTTTTTAGAAGCCTTTAAAGAAGCTAATGCAGACGCTTGTCTTGCGGCGAGTTTATTTCATTTTAACATACTGCCCATAAAAGAGCTGAAGGAATTTCTAAATCAAAATGGTGTTACTGTTAGGCCATAACAATTATTATGAAATTGTTGAATTGTCCGACATAACCCGACAAAGCCTAGTTCCAAACTAAAGTCGGATAGAGACCTCGCAGAAGACGGGCTAATTTGTTATTTTCGGACAGAGAGAGATATATATAATTTCAATTATAATAGATGCTTAATAGCCGCTTAATTAAATTTAAAGGATTAATTATTTGACTAAATTTAACAAGAACAAAATGGACTTTGAAAAATTAAACGGGCTGATTCCTGCCGTTGTTATTGATAATAGTAATAGCCAGGTTTTGATGCTGGGTTTTATGAATAAAGAAGCTCTTGAAAAGACTATTGAAACAAAATTAGTAACTTTTTACAGCCGCACAAGAAAAGCATTATGGACAAAGGGTGAAACTTCTAAAAATTATTTGCATCTTGTTGATATAAAACCGGACTGCGATAACGATACTCTTCTTGTGTATGCAAAACCGGACGGAGACACGTGTCATACGGGAAAATATTCGTGCTTTGATATTCCAAATTATCCGTCGTTAAATTTTTTAAATGAATTATTCAGCCTGGTTAAAGAGCGAAAAGTTGAGATGCCGGAAAAATCTTATACAACGGAACTATTTAAATCCGGTGCAAACAGGATAATTCAAAAAGTAGGGGAAGAAGCTATAGAAACTGTTATAGCCGCTAAGAATAGGGATAAAAACGAAATTATAAACGAAACCTCGGATTTAATATATCATCTTTTTGTTATGCTTGCCGAACAGGAAATCGACTTTGAAGATATAGTTAAGAACCTTGAGAGCAGACACAAATAATTTTATCTAACTATAATTAAAAAATCACCTGGGAATAGCTTATAATATTTAATTTTTTGGTGTTTTTAGTCAAATAATTAATGTTGAAATCTTTTATCTTAATTAACTAAGCACATTTTATTTTGAATACAATAATTATAAGGGAAATATAATTAATGCAAAGTTTTTTAGATCAGAAATTTCTTAACAATACTGTTTTATTATATATAACCGCCTTCGGAGTTTTTATAGTCTGTGTAATAGCGGTAAAAATATTTAAGAGAATTGTTTTAAACCGTTTGAAAAAATGGTCGGAAAAAACCGAAACCATAATAGATGATTTCCTGGTAAAATCAATTGAAAAAAGCCTTATACCGCTTCTCTATTTCGGTGCACTTTATTTAGCCGTGAACACGCTTGTATTAAACCCGAAGGTTTCAAATATTATAGAGAAAGCTTCTATCATTCTAGTTACTTTTTTCGTATTGCGAGTAATTACCTCCGGAATGAGATTTAGTCTTGATTTGTATTTATCAAAAAAGAGCGAAGGCCAAACCAGGCGTAAGGAAATTAGAGGTCTTACATCCTTAATAAGTATTCTAATCTGGGCCCTTGGTTTCGTCTTTTTGCTGGATAATCTCGGTTTTAATATCTCTGCAGTAATTGCCGGGTTAGGTATTGGCGGCATTGCAATTGCGCTTGCCGCACAAACAATTTTAGGTGATTTATTTAGTTATTTTGTTATTTTTTTCGATCGGCCGTTTGAAATAGGCGACTTTATTGTTGTCGGTGACAAAGCAGGTTCAATAGAATATATCGGAATAAAAACAACAAGAATTAGAGCTCTCGGCGGGGAGCAGCTTGTTTTTTCAAACAAGGAATTAACAAGCTCCATCATTCATAATTATAAAAAAATGGAAAAGCGAAGAGTAGTATTTCATCTCGGAGTAATTTACCAAACAAAAGCAGAGCAGCTTGCAGAAGTTCCGGGGATAGTGAAAGAAATAATAGAAGCACAAACCGATGTTACATTTGATCGCGGACATTTTTATAATTATGGAAACTCAAGCCTGGATTTTGAATTTGTTTATTATGTAATCGGCGCAGACTATACAAAGTATATGGATATACAGCAATCGATTAATCTAAAAATATTTGAAGCGTTTGAGAAACGCGGAATTGAATTTGCTTACCCGACGCAGACATTGTTTTTATCGAAAGACAGCGGGAGCTAAATTGTACAGATTGATAAAATATACCCGGGCAAAAAATAATTTATAAGCGTAAATTATTTTTAATATCTCTTATCTTTTATTGTGTATTTCAAGCATTGATTTCGCCCGCGGCTTATATAAAAGATGATATAGAACTTCGAGGTAAGAATTCATTTCTTCCATTTCTATATTTGTTGTGTATCTCCAAAACCCGTAAATCTTTGCAAGAGATAAAAGATTGTTTGCATATAGTTCCCAGTTATATGAATTGTCAACTCTTTGTATCGCTTTAGTTGATATTTTTTCCCAGTAATTCGGATCTTTTTTACACTTAAGGATGAAATCAAGTATTTTGCCGGAAGATTCCGTGCCATTAATAGGATCGATATGAAATCCGGAAATTTGATCTTGAATTATTTCCAGAGGTCCACCGTATAAAGTAGCAAATACAGGCAGCCCGGATCTCATCGCTTCCAAAACCGTAAGTCCGAATCCTTCAAACAAAGCCGGTTGAACAAAAACTCCCTTGCGGTCTGCTATTAATCTGTATACCTCGCCCGATCGATCTTTTCTGAAAAGCTTGCCGATCCACCTAATTTTATTTTGCAGATTGTACTGTTCAATAAGATGATGCATCCAGTTAATCTGCTCTTTTTCTTCCCCGTCGCTTGATTTAGAAGCATCCGTTTTGCCTGCGACAAGTATAATGTTGGCAACTTTTTGAAGTTCTTCATTTTCTCCGTACCAGTTAACAAAACCGGTAAGGTTTTTTATCTTATCTAACCGGGCGATTGTAAAGATCGGAGTGAGTTCTGGATTTTCGAGTGTTCCGAAAACATCCGGATCCTCTATATTTTCAAAAAGCAGGGCATTAAGTTCTTCTTTTATTTCTTTTATACGATTTTTCTTTTGTGTATAAGGAAAGTAAATTTTAGTATTAACTCCCGGCGGTACTATGTTAAATTTTGGATGATATAGATTTATACCTCCTTCAACACGATATAGATCCGGCATAGTAAAATAATGATACGACTCATACTGTCCGATACTATCTTCGGTACCTACAATTTCCTGGTATGTAGATGTTACTATAAAATTTGCAGAGTTCATAGCAATTAAATCAGCTGTAAACTGTATTGAGAAATTGTAATACTGTTCCAGGCTTTTCCAGTAAAGAGAGCTATACAGATATTTACTCTTTTCCAGTGCATGTGCAACGTTGCATTGTGTTACACCGAATTTTTGGGAGAGAATAAATGCCACCAGATTTCCATCAGAATAGTTGCCGATAATAAAATCGGGTCTGTCGCCGAACTCTGCAAGCAGTTCCTTGTAAGAATCTTCGGCAAAGTTTTCCAGGTACGGCCAAATTTCAAATCTGGAGATCCAGTTGTCGGTTACTTTTTTATTATAAGTTCTGAAAGGAACACGTAAAATCCACGAGTCTTTTGTTTCATGTACTTTTTCAAGCCGCTGATTGGCTTTTGTATTATCTGCGTTGGGAATTAGTCTGGTAAGTATAATTATTTTCGGTTTTGCATTTAAGCCGGATTCTTTTAACGATTGAATGAGCTTTTTTTCCAATGCTTTTACCTGGTCGAGTATATATACAACCTGACCGCCGGTATCCGGCATTCCGAGAACGCCTTCCTGTCCGAAGTATCCGTGAGGTGAAAGTATTGCAATATTAAAAATCATCGGAATACGGGAGAGAAAATCTTTTAATGCTTGATGATCAGGTGATTGTAAAAGACCATCGAGCATCTCAAGGCTTTCAATTATTCTGATTGCATTATTGCCCAGCCCGGGTTCAAAGCCGAGTTGTTGAAGTTCATGAATAAAATTTTCAAGCGGTTCATTTTCGGGCTTACGCCGGAGAAAATGAAGAGCTTTGTCAATTCTGCTGCTTAATTGTTCCGGGCTGTTTATGCGTCCATTTAAAATAAGCTGCTGCGATTTATATTTATGCATGAACAAAAAATCGAACAAAGCATTGCGAAGTTTTTCCGGCTGTGTAAACATATTGCTCGATAAATACCGGTTGAGGTATTCAACGCCGCGGCCAATACTTTTATATTCCCTCACGCTGGGAAATTTGTCATAAAACGTACTGAAGTTAATAGTTAAAATATCATTGTTGCTGTTCGGATTTATAAATCTTTCTTTTGCCTTAAGAAATTCTCTTACCGTAATTTTTTCAAAATATAACTCTTCAATATTAAAAAGATAAAATGTTGAATCTGCAATCTTTTCTCTTATTTCAAAATAAACAACCTGCCCGAATGTTACGGATTCATTTGTTTTTTTTATTACATCTTCAATTAATTGATGATTTCCGTTTCCATCGTCTTTCTGAAATTCTTCAAGTATGTCGAGAAGCTGTCCTTTTACAAGAAGCTTGTTTTCGTGTGAAGCAACTCTGTTCAGGTATCTGAAAAAATCATTTTTATTTTCTTCAATTAGAGTTATTAATTTTTTACTCAATTTAAGTCTCCTTTATGTCTTTCAGGAATTCATAATATTTTAAGCCGTCTATAATTCCCCCGGCATATTGTCTCTTGGAAAAATAAATTCTTTTACCGCCTCTTAACGAATCAAGCTCGCGACTGTAGTTAGCAACAACCACGCCGAGCAATTCGCCTTTTAACATTTCTTTGTCGTTGCCGGAATCGCCTGCTACCAAAATATTTTCATGGGGTATATTCCATCTATAAGAAAGATACCTTATTGCCTTTCCTTTGGAGGCTCTGTATGGCAGAATGTCCAGAAACTGGCCGTGACTGAAAATAATATTTACCTTAAGTTTATTCTTTATTAAAACTTCTTTGATTTTCTTTAAATTGTTTTTGTTTTCCTCGGTATAATAACTGATTTTAAATTTTCTTTGTGTGTCGGGTTCCTGGTAATGGAGAAAGTCGAACTGTTTTAAAAGTTCGTAAATTTTTTCTCTCTTCCACAAATGGGAGATATGGGCATCCCAGCCGTTAGAATAAATTAATTCTCCTTTATAATTATAATAAATTTCGGAACCGACGGAAGAAATAACAACATCGGGAATAGGAACGTTATTTTCATTTAAAACATCAAAGGCGGATTGTACTGTCCGCCCGGTTGCAACTGCAAACCCAACACCTCTCTGTAAATTATTAACAAGGCTCACAAATTCCGCCAAGGCCGCATCGTCTCCCAGAAGGGTATGGTCTATATCGCTTACTATCAGTTTTTCCGTGTCGAGGAGTTTCCTGCCTACTTGTGCAAAAGTATCGCTTTTTGTTTTTTCTTTACCGACCAAATGAACTATTTCGTCGAGATACGCTTTTACATGCGCATCCCACGTATAGAATTTTTTTACATTATCAATTCCGTTTTGTGAATACTCATTCCAAAGTTGTTCATCGTCTAGAATTTTGTTTAGCGAGCATGCAATGTTCTTCGAATCGGAAACATCAACGAGAAGTCCGTTTTTGCAGTTGGCAATAATATCTCTTGGTCCGCCGTCATCGGTTGCAACTACCGGAACGCCCGAAGCCGCGGCTTCGATAAGTGTTAATCCGAACGGTTCGGTAAGGGCTGCATTAACAAATACGCCGCCTGTCTCGGCTGCAATTCTATACAACTCCGGAACTTCATGCTGGGTATCATGTCTTTTAGGAATAGCCATTTTACCGTAAAGGTTATATTTATCCATTAGAAGAAGTATCTCGGTAAGTACTTCCCGTTCGTTATCCGGCATAGTTTGAATATCTTCTCTTATGCCGGCAAATATAGCCAAGTTTGCTTTTTCTTGAAGTTCTTTATCTTCTCCGTAAGCGGTAATTAAACCGGAAATATTTTTCCTTTTATCCGGGCGGCAAAGCGTAAGGACAAGGGGTTTATTAACTTTTACAAAAAACTTAATCATCTTTTCGGCAATAATTCCCTTGGATTTTATTGCTTCTTCCTGAATTAATTGGTTGTTGTTGAACGGATAAAACTTTTCCAGATCAACGCCGGGTGGAATTACTTTAAATAATTCTTCGTTGGTATTTTTATATCCTCCGTATTGCTGTTTTATTTCCTGATGGGTGCTTGTAATAATTAAGTCCGCAAAATATAAGACATTTTCTTCGACTTCTATTCTGTGTGTTATTTTATATCGTTTCTCTATGTCTTCAATCGGCACCCCATCGTTAAGAAGTTTTCTCAATTTATCTCTTCCCAAGGAGTGCCCTGTGTGAATAAAAGGAATGCCGAAAAATTTAGTAAGCTCACTGCAAACGTATCCGGCATCGGCATAGTGGCTGTGAATAATATCCGGCAGCCTTCCCAGGGATTTAATATGCTTTATGCTTTTGTCTACGAACTCTTCAAGGTGATTCCAGAGCAGTTCTTTTCTTATATATTTACCGCCACCGCATCTAATTCTAACAATATCAAGTTTATCGTTTACCTTTTCGAAAGAACGGGAATAATCCCCCGAGATGGTTTTATCTTTTATTAGTCTTGTAACCAGTTCTATCTTCTCAACACGCGGGTCTTTGCTAAGTGTATTGGCAAGCTCCAGCACATACTTGGTTTGTCCCCCGGTATCTGCATCTCTGCCGAGTTCCAGATTGTGCCCTCTTATTAAGCCGTGTATGCTGTAGAGCTGAATATAAAGTTTTTTAGCCTCTTTATTTTCGCTCATTTAAAACTCTTTTTTAAATTCATTATAAATCGAATCATCTTCCGGCAGTGCCCCGGGAAAGCCGACGACTCTTGCTGCAAACCGGGAAGCGAGGTTATTTAGTTTTGATATTTCCCAGCCTTCTAAAAATCCAAGGCAAAGAATAGCGGCATAAGCATCACCGGCTCCAACGGTATCCACAATTTTATCTATATTAATTTTACAATGATCTGTTTCATATCCTTTAAATAAAAATGCACCGCCGCTGCCCTGTGTAATGCAAAGTAATTGTATATTATATTTCTTTAATACCTGCTTTGCTGTTTCTTCTATACCTGTTTTTTCTTTTATTAAGAGATCATTTACAAGATCCAGTTCTTCCAGGTTGAGTTTTACAGCATCTGCAGCATTTAACGATGTTTCTATTATTTCCCTGGAGTAAAAGTCCTGCCGGATATTCAAGTCGCAAAAGTATTTTATTTTTTTACCGAACAATTTCCGGATTGTGTTTCTTGATTTCTCGTTTCTTTGAGCCAAAGTTCCAAAGTAAAGACAGTCCGATTTTTTCTCTACCAAACTTTCAATTTCTGAATTGTTTTCAATAAAATCATAAGCCCGGTTTAATTCTATCTGCCAATGCGGAATTTTATTTTTATCCAGGTTTGCATTTGCCGTTCCGGTCGTATGCTCTTTATCAATTTGAATAAAAGACTCCAATCCGCAAGAATGGGCTAGCGATAAAATGTTTTTGCCAAAATCATCATCTCCGACCCTGCTAATAAAATTCCCTTTGCCGGTCAATTTTTTTATATGGTAAATAAAATTAAACGGAGCGCCGCCTAGTGTTTTTTTACCGGGATAAACGTCAAATAAAATTTCGCCGAATGAGGTTATATTCTTCATAACAATAAAGTTTTTATATAATAAAATTTTTTTTGCTAAGTTCAAGTAATGTAAAACACGAAGTACTGTTTTAAGCAATAAATTAAATTATACACGGAGTTTTATGGGAGAAGACCGACTTACATTCAATTTAACAAATAATTTACAACAATAAGTAAAAAATTAAAAATAATTGAAGATCTCTAAGAATGGATTGAAAAATAAATTGTATTTGATTTGATACATATTCCAGGAGAGATAGTGCAAAAAGGAAGAGTCTTTTAATTTAAGTAAAGAGAAAGTTAAATTATAAATTATTTTTTACAGCTAGGCCCTAAGTGTTTTCTCCAGCACAGCGCTTTTGCTCCCGTTAATTTTAGGCTGATCTTTTAATTTAAAACCGTTGCTTAATGCAATATCCAGGGTAGATTGAAAACTATGATCGGTTACATGTCCTTGTGGTTCTGCTATAAGCAATTTTGCTTTTTCCTTAAGCGCACTATTAACCTCTTTAAATACAACATTTAAATCCGGCATTTCATGCAGAACAGCAAAAGCCAGCGCCAAATCAATTTCATTTTTTAATGAATCAATCTCCAAAGAACTTTCTGAGCAATGATGCAGCTCAATTCTATCAAATACTCTTGCTTTCTGGGCTCTTGTCTTTAATTTTTCAAGCATTTTTTTCTGTAAATCGATACAAATTACTTTACCGCTGCTGCCGGCCATTTTTGCAGCGGGAATACTGAAAAATCCCATCGCACTTCCGATATCAATTACTTTCATTCCTTCCTTTAAATATGGTCTTAAAATATCGAATGGATTTTGATATAATTTTCTAATTGGGCTTGCTAAAAAGTAGCCGACCCAAACAGGACAAACTTTTTCGGCCATTTATTTCCTATTGATTAAATATTTACAAAATAATTAATTCTTTAATATATATAGACGAATTACAGTAAAAAATATTTTAAAACTAAATTTATTTCCCGCCGGCCAATTCTTCCAGACTGATTGGGCCATGAATTTTAAAATATATTGGTCCTGCCGTTTCACCGAAAGCATTTATAACAACGCATACGGCTAAGGGCATCCAGTAAAAGGATACAAATTTTTCATAGCAAATGAAAAGAGAAGAATAAAATGACATATCAGTGAAAACAAATTTTAAAATTACACTTAAACCGAGAGCACCGGAAAGCGCCCAATAACCAAATTCAAAAATTCCTACCGTTACTGCCCAGAGCAAATCTTTCTTATGAAGACTTCCAATTAAAATACCTGCTATAAATCCCTGGTAAATTGAAATTAGAGGAGTGAGTAATAATGTCCCCACAACGAAATACATTACCGAAGCAAGCATGATTATAATTATAAAAAATGTTGAGGTCAATAAATACTTTTTACGAATCCAGAATTTTAATAATATATTAAAAGGGGGATATTTAAACTGCAATTTTCTTTTTTCCTTAATCCAATTGCAGGATTTAATTGCAAATTGGTAATCTCCTCTTAGGAGTAAAACCCCGATTAAAACAGCAGTCCATATTAAGATATAAATTATTAAAAATAATAAATATACATTTGTCCAAATCATTCGGCCCCTGCTTTATCTCTTTGTATAAAATAGTTACAGCCGCTCAAATAAATTGACTATCTAATTTATTTAAGAGCGGCCGCAAAATATATTTTAAATTACTCTTGTTCTTCTTCCTGTTCCCCTCCTTGTGTGCCCATCATTGCCCAGGGATTCATATCGGTATTCCATATTTCCGCTTTTATTTTTAAAGAACCGTCATCCTGCTTTTGGTACACGGTTAAATATTTTCCCTCATCTGTAACGGGATTATCCATTCCCTTCATGGTCATTGTCATATTGTACTTCCCGATTTCATACACCATGTCGCCGCTTTCGAAAGCTTCGAGTGTTGTCAGAGTGAATTCATTTATCTTAAAAGCATCTTTATCTTTCATCATTGCTTTATGAATTTCATCTTTTCCCTTCATCATTTGTGAATAACTCGGCAGGGAGATAGCATCGTCTGTGTAATTAGAAAGCAGCATATCATAATTTTCCGCTAATTGAGCCTTTACCATTTCATCATTCATTTTTTGAAGTTTTTGTTTTAAGCTGTTTTCATTGTCCTGTGCCGATATTTGAATTGAATAAATAATAAAAAGCAGCGAAAATACCGATAAGAAAAAGCGTTTCATTTGAGCCTCCTTTAATAAATATTAAAAATTAAAGAAACTATTTTGGAACTAGACTAGAGTAATGTATTGTAATTTTTCTGTGGAAGATCCCGCATTTCAAGAAAAAGTAAGATGAAAAATCCTAACGAAAATTAAACAATAAAAGTTCATAATCAAGGAAAATTATTTAAATTTTATTTAATATAAGATTGTTGATTAGCGGGTGTTTCCTTTATATCTTAAAAGGAAGTTATTTTCTAAAAACGGGTAGGTTATCTCTTACTTATTACGGAGATGTTTTATGGAGAAAAAAACAGTGGCTATGCAAAAGCAAAAAAGAATTGCATTAATTGCGCACGATAATAGAAAAACCGATCTGCTGGAATGGGCGGAATTCAACCGCGACCTGCTTGCCATGCATAAGCTTTATGGTACCGGTACTACCGGCCAAATTATTGCCGACCGGTTGAAGCTTAATGTCCATAGATTTAAAAGCGGACCTTTGGGAGGTGATCAGCAGGTGGGCGCTAAAATTGCCGAAGGTAAAATTGATTTTTTGATCTTTTTCTGGGACCCGCTGGAACCAATGCCGCACGACCCGGATGTGAAAGCTCTTTTGAGAATTGCGGTTGTTTATAATATTCCTATTGCCAACAACAGATCATCCGCAGATTTTATAATTTCTTCATCCTTAATGTCTTCGGAATACAAAAGAGAACTGGTTGATTATAAAGAGAGGATTATGAAAGTTGAGGAAAAGGGACTGGTTAAAATAAAATGAATTTAAAATCCGATTAGGAAAATAATAATTGCCAGGCCAACAATTGCCAGCGTCAATTTTAAAGCCGCCGATTTATGTTTCCTTTTAAAATTTCCCCAATATTTGGCGACACCAATCATTATTAAAGCAAGAACTACGATTGCAATTGCCGCTTCCAAAACATTAAACTTATCTCCTATGATAGAAGCAAAGCTTTTATCATTCCAGAATCTTCTGTAAATAATTTGAAGATGCAGCCAGTATACTATTAAGGATTCGCGCCCTACATCTAGCACAAAAGATGTTTTTGTTTGTCTCCATTCCGCGTAATACCAGCAAACCCCAAGCAGTACCAGCACATAACCGAGCCGTTCCATGAAAAAAAGAGGATGCGGCTTTATCGACCTGAATGAAATATGAAATAATTCGGATAGGAAGAAATGTCCTATTGCAGCTAAAATAATCCCTAGAATTATAAGTTGATTAATGTAATTTTTTTCTTTGCCTGCATTTCGCGCATCAAGAAAATATTTACATGCAGCGGCGCCGGCAAGTAAAAATCCGATCCATGGAAACAAAGGAAAGAACGAACCGTGCTGGGCATTAAAATAATCCGCCAGGGGAATAATCATGTATTTGCCGAAATCTATTTTCCAGATTAAGGGAGAAAAAATAATTACTACTAATAAACTTAAAAGAACGGTGTAATTAAAAATTTTGTCCGATTTTATAAGCAGTCTTAATGCAAATAAAAATAATAATCCGAAAGCTATGCATTGTAATATATCGACGTTATAAAAGCTGTTTATAACTTCGGGCGAGTAAAAATTCATCAGTCTTCTTAATGAAAGAATAGGCAGATGAAGCGCATACCCGGCAAGAAAAATAAGTGCGATCCTTCCGAGCTTTTTCCAAAATTTGTAATCGAATTTTCTTAAAACCTCAACACTGCCCTGTGTAGAAAGCATAAATGCAAAACCGGAAATAAAAAGGAACGAAGGAGCAACAAGTCCGTTTATAAAATTAAGAATATTAAACCAGCCTGTTTCTTTTAATGAGGGAAGAAGCGTAACATTGGAGATGTGGACTTCAATCATTACGAGCAGCGCCCAGCCGCGCAGAAGATCAACGAATATGAATCTTACTTTTTCTTTCAAATTATCTTTAATAAAAATTAACGGAATAATCTTTGAACATACCGTTTTCGTAGTTAAACTTTGCGCTGAAAAATTTATCTTCTTTCAGCCATTTGAGAAAGATGGCATCGCCGTCCCATAAATTTAAATCCGTAATTTTATTGTTCGGGATCCATTCAAGCCGCCCTTCATTTGAGTCAATTAAATTCCCCTTGAATTTATCGGCGGTAAAAACAAAAACGTACCAATCGTGTGTGCCGTCAAACAAAGGGAAGGTTATGAATCCGTGCAGTTTGGGTGAAGAAATTAATAAACCTGATTCTTCCTTAACTTCTCTAATTACACACTCTTCCGGCGTCTCATTATCTTCAAATTTCCCCCCCAGTCCGTTCCATTTTCCTTCGTGTACATCGTTCTTTTTTTTGATTCTGTGAAGCATAAGAGTCTTGTTGTTAGTATTATCAATTACGTAACAAAGTGTAGCCAGCCTCATATTAATTTTTTCCTTATGATTAACAATTGTATTGACACTGTAAAAATACTGGTTTAAGTTTTAGCAGGTACGATTAATATTCTTTTTATTAATGATTAATATAACAATAATTTTATTTTGCTATTTCAAAAATTTTAGAAATATTTCTTGGTAGAAATAAATTCGTTTTGAATAATTTTAATTTAACAATAGGAGAATGATTGTTATGGACCGCGAATGGAATATTACTGAAGAAGAAATTAATTCGAGCGATGATTTTGTTGAAGAACAGCTCCGCACTGAAAATCTTTATTCTGATGAAGATAAAAATTTCTTAAATATTAGTCTCGGCAGAAAAAAGCAAAAAGATGAAGACAATGATTCCGACGACGATTATTATGATAACGATGATGACGATTTTTTTGAAGATGAAGATGAAGAGGAGGATGATTTTGAAGAAGAGGAGGATATATTTGATAAAGAGCCCGAGAAGGAAGAAGATTTTTATGAGGAAGATTTTGATTTCGACGACGATGACGACGATTTATTCGATGATGAAGAACCGCCTTATAACTAAATTTATTTAAATAACATTATTATTAAGGATTAATTAAAGATATCCTTTATTATCCATTAAGAATATCTGTGAATATCTCGAAGAGACCGGTTGAATAAATATAGAGCCAATCGGCCGTGTTGTCTGTGTTTTATTTTTATAAGCCGAAGTATTTGTTCTTCAGAAGATAATTTTTCACGTAGTCGGCTACACCGTCTTCCAAAGAAGTAATTGAATTTGAGTATCCTGCTTTTTTTATCTTCTCAAGCTTTGCTTCGGTAAAATATTGGTACTTCTCAATAAGGTGTTCGGGAAGTTCAATATATTCAATATTAACGGGTTTATCCGTTGCTTTAAATATTGCGGAAACAAGATCATTCCATGTCCGCGCTTTCCCTGAACCCACGTTAAAAAGTCCGTTTTTATCTTTTTGATCTAAAAAAAACAAAGTCATATCAACGGCATCTTTTACATAAATAAAATCACGCATTTGTTCACCGTCTTTATATTCCGGGTTCCGAGATTTAAACAACTTTACCTTCCCTGTGTTTTTAATTTGTTCAAAGGCTTTATGAACAACGCTCCTCATATCCCCCTTGTGATACTCATTCGGTCCGTAAACATTAAAATATTTTATTCCGGCAATCTTATCCATCATGCCCTGTTTAATTGCCCAAACATCAAATAAATTTTTAGAGTAACCGTACATATTTAACGGACGCAAAAACTGACTAACGCTTTCGCTGTCATCAAATCCAAGCGAACCGTCTCCGTAAGTTGCAGCAGAAGAAGCATAAATGAATCTAACATTTTTAGACATGCAGAATTGTGCAAGCTTTTTTGTGTACTCATAATTATTGCGGAGAAGGTGATCGGCATCTTTTTCCGTAGTAGAAGAGTTTGCCCCCATATGAATTATTGCTTTGATGTCAATATCAATCCCGTTTTCAATTTTTTTAATAAAGTCATCTTTATTTATAAAATCATAATAATTTAAACCGACAAGATTCTTCCATTTTTCATCTTGTCCGAGTTCATCAACGATTATAATTTTATCTTTACCAAGTGTGTTTAAACGCCATACAATTGCGCTTCCAATAAATCCTGCTCCGCCCGTAACTACTATCATTTCGGTACCTTTATGATTCAAAGTCTTGTTTTTTAATAGGATTCAATTTAATTATATTTGTAATTCTTTACAAAGGTAACGGATTAACCGATAAAACGAGTCTAATATTTTTTTATGCCGTACTTATTTAAAGAACATGAAAATTAATTGTAAATAAGTTTTGAATAATTATTGATAAAATAAATCCGAACATGACAGATAATTTTGAAATATTAAAGGAAATCTTAAAAAACAGGATAATGGTTTTGGACGGTGCAATGGGCACAATGATCCAGCGCTATAAACTAACCGAAAAAGATTTCAGAGGAGAAAAGTTTAAGGATCATCCATATGACCTTAAGGGTGATAACGATCTTTTATGCATAACTCAGCCGCAGATAATTAAAGAAATACACAAAGCATACCTTGATGCCGGCGCGGATATTATCGAAACAAATACATTCAGCGGAACGTCAATTGCGCAGGCAGATTATAAATTAGAACATATCATTTACGACCTGAATTTTAATGCAGCAAAGATAGCAAAGGAAGCTGCGGAGGAATACAATAAAAAAAACCCGGACAAACCAAGATTCGTAGCAGGCTCTCTCGGTCCTACGAACAAAACGGCATCTCTTTCGCCTAATGTAAACGATCCCGGTTATAGAGCAGTTACTTTTGATAATCTTGTTGAATCTTACACCGAACAAATTAGGGGATTGGTCGACGGCGGCGCCGACATTCTTCTTGTTGAAACGGTGTTTGATACATTAAATGCAAAGGCGGCAATCTTTGCAATTGACGAGCATTGCAAAAAGATAAACAGGGTTATTCCTGTAATGTTATCCGGAACTATTGTCGATCTAAGCGGAAGAACGCTTTCAGGACAAACAACAGAAGCTTTCTGGATTTCTATTTCCCATGCTAAAAATTTATTAAGCGTCGGTTTAAATTGCTCATTCGGTGCTGCGCAGATGAGGCCCTTCATAGAAGAGCTTTCAAGAATTGCCACCTGCTTCGTAAGCATTTATCCCAATGCGGGACTTCCGAACGAAATGGGAGAATATGATGAAACAGCCGAGATTACTTCTTCAATTTTAAAAGAATTTGCAGAGAACGGATTTTTCAATATAGTAGGAGGCTGCTGCGGAACTACTCCCGATCATATAAAAATGATTTCGGAAATGGCTTCCAAATTCAAGCCGCGCAGTATTCCGGAAGCAGAACCATATTTAAGATTAAGCGGAATGGAACCGCTTATAATAAGACCCGAAACCAACTTTGTTAATGTAGGCGAAAGAACAAATGTTGCAGGCTCAAAGAAATTTCAGAAGCTGATTCTTACAGGAGATTTTGAAAGTGCGCTGTCCGTAGCTAGAGATCAAGTGGAAAACGGCGCCCAGGTTATTGATGTGAATATGGACGAAGGACTTCTTGATTCCGAAGAAGCGATGACAAAATTTCTTAATTTAATTACCGCCGAACCGGATATAGCAAAAGTTCCCGTTATGATCGATTCATCGAAATGGTCGGTAATAGAAGCTGGACTTAAATGCCTCCAGGGAAAAAGCATTGTTAATTCGATCAGCTTAAAGGAAGGCGAAGAAGTTTTTAAGGAACATGCGAATAAAATATTTCAATATGGTGCTGCAGTTATCGTTATGGCTTTTGATGAACAGGGACAAGGCGATACACTTGAAAGAAGAATAGATATTTGCAGACGTGCTTATAAAATTTTAACCGAAGAAGTCGGCTTTCAGCCGCAGGATATAATTTTCGATCCGAACATTCTTACCGTTGCCACGGGTATTGAAGAACATAACGATTATGCAATAAATTATATTGAAACAACAAAATGGATAAAACAAAATCTTCCTCTTGCAAAAGTAAGCGGCGGCGTTAGCAATATTTCTTTTTCTTTCAGAGGCAACAACCTGGTACGCGAGGCAATGCATTCGGCTTTTTTGTTCCATGCAATAAAAGCCGGAATGGATATGGGAATTGTTAATGCGGGACAGCTTGAAGTTTATGAGGAAATTCCAAAGGATCTTTTGACCCTTGTAGAAGATGTTCTTTTTAACAGAAGAAAAGACGCAACCGAGAGACTTGTCGATTTTGCCGAGACGGTTAAACAAAAAGATAAAACCGAAATTAAGGCAGATGAATGGCGCACGAAACCGGTTGAAGAAAGATTAAAGCATGCACTTATAAAAGGTATAGTTGAATACATTATAGAAGATACTGAGGAGGCAAGACAAAAATATTCTCAGCCGCTGGATATAATTGAAGGTCCTTTAATGGACGGTATGAATGTTGTCGGCGATCTTTTCGGTGCGGGTAAAATGTTTTTGCCGCAGGTTGTTAAAAGTGCAAGGGTGATGAAAAAAGCAGTGGCGTATTTGGAGCCGTATATAGGCCTATCCCCCGCCCCTTCCCAAAGGGAAGGGGAGAAAGAAGCCCAGCTGAAAAGTCGAGATCGATTTGGATATGAAACTGCAGACCCGGCTTTGTATCATTTGTTAAAAGAGTTTGCTGAAACTAATCGAAATAATCCTACTAATGCTGAATTATTTTTGTGGGAACAGCTTAAATCAAAGCAATTAGAAAGATATAAATTTAGAAGGCAGCATATTATCGGTCAGTATATTGCAGATTTCGTATGTCTTTCTCATAATTTAATAATTGAACTTGACGGCAAGATACATCAGCTTCCTGAGAATAAAGAATCCGATGAAATAAGAACGGCCTGGTTAGAAAAACAAGGTTTCAAAGTAATTCGATTTAATAATGAAGAAGTCATTAATGAAATAGTTAGAGTATTAAACAAAATTCTTAGCGATTTAAAGCCTTCAGCCCTCTCCTTGGGAGAGGGGGAGGGAGAGGCCACTTCTCCTATTGGGGAGGGACAGGGTGGGGCGGGTAAAATCCTTATGGCTACCGTGAAAGGCGACGTTCACGACATCGGTAAAAACATAGTTGGTGTTGTTCTCGGGTGCAACAACTATAATGTAATAGATCTAGGAGTAATGGTCAGCGCAGATAAAATACTCGATACCGCAATAAGTGAAAAGGTTGATGTAATAGGAATTAGCGGTTTGATTACTCCTTCACTTGATGAAATGGTTCATGTTGCCAAGGAAATGGAAAGACGCGGATTTAAGATTCCGCTTCTTATCGGCGGTGCGACTACTTCCCGCGTTCATACTGCTGTTAAGATTGCGCCTAACTACAGCGGTACGGCAGTGCATGTTCTGGATGCTTCCAGGAGCGTGCCGGTTGTAAGCAGTCTATTAACCGCAGATAAAAATCAAAAAAATAAATTTATAAACGATCTTAAATCGGAATATAAAAAAGTAAGAGAAGATCATCTTAAGAAAAAAGAGCTGAAGAATTTTATTTCAATTGACCGGGCAAGAAAAAACAAATTAAAAACCGAATGGACGAAAGTTAAAATTAAAAAACCGGAAAATGCAGGCGTTACGGTTTTAAAAGATTTTTCTCTCGAAACTTTACGTAATTATATCGACTGGACGCCGTACTTCCAGACATGGGAACTTAAAGGCAAATACCCCGCAATTTTAGAAAGTGAAAAATACGGCGCCGAAGCAAACAGAATTTTTAAAGATGCAAATAATCTGCTCGATAAAATAATTAAAAATAAATTATTAAAAGCCAACGGAGTATTCGGTATATTCCCGGCTAATTCTGTGGGCGATGATATTGAAATTTATGTTGATGAAGCAAGGAAAGGTGTAAAAAGAGTTCTGCATTCGCTTCGCTCGCAGACACAGAAATCCGACGGTCTGCCGAACCTTGCATTAGCTGATTTTGTTGCTCCAAAAGGAACGGGGATACCGGATTACATCGGCGCTTTTGCAGTTACAACGGGGATAGGGATTGAACCGATTGTAAAGAAATATGAAGCCGAACACGACGACTATAACAGTATAATGGTAAAAGCATTAGCCGACCGGCTAGCCGAAGCATTTGCCGAACATTTGCATGAACTGGTAAGAAAAAAATACTGGGGTTACGCCTATGATGAAAACTTCAGCAATGATGAGCTTATTAAAGAAAGCTACCTGGGAATTCGTCCTGCGCCCGGCTACCCTGCACAGCCGGATCATACGGAGAAAACGATAATCTTCGATCTGCTGGATGCTGAGAAAAACACTTCGATTACACTTACCGAAAGCCTGGCAATGTATCCTGCTGCTTCCGTAAGCGGACTTTACTTTGCACACCCGGAAGCTAAATACTTTAACGTTGGTAAAATCGGGAAAGACCAGGTACTCGACTACCACAAGCGCAAAGGCATGAGCCTTGATGAAATGGAAAGATGGCTTAGGCCTATCTTAAATTATGATGAAGGTGAGTAAAACTAATCATTATTCGTTAAGAAAAAATTTTACCGCAGAGACACAAAGGCACAGAGGGAAATCTTTAATTTAAACCTTTGCGGCTTAGCGTTTTTGCGGTCAACGTATTAAATAAATTTCTATCCTTATTCTGTTTTTATTTCGTATATACCAACGTCTGAATTTTTTTGTGAAGTTACTTTAATCCTTATTGATTTGGTTCTTACGGTTTCAAAAGAAACGTTGCTGTATTCGTTTTTCTTTACGGAGTAGGCCGAAGTGGCATATACATCACCCCAATTGTTATCCTCTTGCATAAATTGAACTTTCCAGTCAAACGGTATTTTAAGCTGGCGGGAATCATTATTTTTTACCCAGTAAATTTTAATAGCTGAAATCTCGGACAATTTCGGGAAATCAATTTGAACCCATTTATCACCTGTATCTTTGTTAAATACAAAAAACGGAATCGCTTGACCTTTTGAATTTTCAGGATCAGCAAGATCGTTTAATGCTTTAATATTTTTTCCCGGCGAGGATGATAACATGCTTTCTGCAATTATACCGGGCCCGTTTGCAGGAGTAACTGCAGATTTTTCTCGGGCAAGCCATACATTCATTTCGCCTTTGCCGCGGTGCGCCCATGCGTAATACGGTATTGCTTCTATTTCCTCTTTATAGGAAACAGCATGCTCGTCAACGAATTTGTATTTAAGAAAATCTCCTTTAATAACAGTTAATCCGTTCAGTAATCCGGGCTTGAATTCCGAAGTTAATTTTTCATTATCGGGTAAAAGAATATTGTTTGTAATGCTGTCTTTGTTCTCCGGCCATTCAACGCAATAAACAACAGGCCCTCTTTGCAAAACAACCATTCCTTTGTCTGCATCAACACTGTCGTTTGCAATTACTCTGTGAATTTCCATCGGCAGAATTAATTCAATATGGTCGTTTTTCTTCCAGTTTCGTTTTATTGAGACGAATCCCTTTTCAATTTTAAATAGAATTTTTTTATTATTTATTTTGATAACCGGCGATCCGTTTGCATGCACAAATTTATATAAGTTTCCATCAAGCGGCTTTCCAAGCGACCATGAAGGAATTCTTAATTTTACTGTGAAATTTTCATTCTCTTTTTCCGGGTTAACAAATAGATTTATATTCCCACCCCAAGGGTAATTTGTTTCCTGCTTCAAATTTACAGATGAATTTCCGATCATTAGATCGGCGTTGCTTGTACAATATAAATTAACATAAATACTATTTTTATCGGATGCATAAACCCTGGAGGGAAGTGAAGCAATAAACCTTGCCGCATTCGGCGGGCAGCATGCGCATGTAAACCAATGCGAACGTGATTCGCTGCCGAAAGACTGCAGGGGATTAGAGTAAAAGAATGAATTTCCCTGGATGCTTATACCGGAAAGAAAAGCATTATAAAGAGTTCGTTCAAAGACATCAAGATATTTGGCGTTGCCGGTCATTAGGAACATCCTGTAATTCCAGAGCATTAATGCCACCGAAGAACATGTTTCATTGTATGCGCTTGCATTCGGCAGATCGTAATTTTTCCCGAGCGCTTCTCCCCACCCTGTTGAACCTATACCGCCCGTAACATATAATTTTTTATATGTAACGTTCTGCCATAATTTGTTCACGGCATTTAAATAATCTTTATTCCCGGTTAATGCGGCAATATCCGTCATTGCAGAATACAGATAGGCGGCGCGCACAGCATGCCCTACGGCTTCAGTCTGTTCTGTAACAGGTTTTTGGTCCTGTGCATAATCACCCCACGATTTTCTTCCGGTTAATTCCGGTCCCCTTCCGCGGATGTCCAGAAAAAATTTTGCTTCGTTTAAATATTTTTTTTCGCCTGTAAGCAAATATAATTTTACCAGGCCGATTTCAATTTCTTCGTGTCCAGGTGGAATCTGTAAAGCATGCGGATTGAAATCTTTTAAAATCAATGCCGCATTTTTTAATGCGACATTTAAAAGTGATTTTTCCCCTGTTGCACGGTAATATGCTACGGCCGCTTCATATAAATGCCCAAGAACGTAAAGTTCATGGCTCCAGCGCAAATCCGACCATCTCTTAGGACCTATAACTTTTTTTATTTGTTTGGAAGGCGCACTTCTCGGCGAATACAAATATCCGTCGTCTGTTTGTGCTTTAACGATTATATTTATTAAAGTATCGACCTGTTTTTTAAGTTTTATATTCTTATTCTTTGCCAGGTCGTAGCTGGCCGCTTCAATGGTTTTATAAATATCCGAATCGTCAAATTGATAACGTGTGCAGAAAACTCCTTTTTTTATTCCTGCGGCAAATTCCATATTAGCAACTCTTCCTGTCTTTTTAATTTCTTTAATAAGGAACGGGATTGTTACGATTATGTTTGTGTCGTATCTCTGCTGCCAAAATCCCCCTGTAAAATTGACTTCGTTTAAATTTGCTGTTTTAATAGGATAACTTAAAACCTTCTGCGCATAACTATTAAGTGAGGTTAAGAATAAAATCAGGATTAAAAAGAAAGTTTTCATTTTTTGTTTCCTGTATTGATTAATAAAAACTTTTTCTCAAATTGAAAATTACTGCAGTAGTCAATTATAACAGGTTGAAGATTAGGTATCAAGAAAAATTTTGAAAAAGGGATGAAAGAAAGTTATCTTAGAAATGCGGAGGGAAATTATATAGTAGTAACCCCCGAGGTCGAAAAGTTAGCGTGATAATATACATAGAATAGACACGTTATTTATGTGACCTCGAAGGCTGTATTTATTACTTATTTAAATATTTGATCAAAGAAATTCTGCATTGCAGCCCAGCTTTTTTCATCGGCTTGTTTGTTATATGCAATGGGTAATTTGAATTTTTTGCCCAGGCTGTCGGCAGCCGGATTTGTAAAGCTGTGTTCTGCACCTGGATAGCTGATAACCTTATAATCAACTTTTGCAGCTTTCATTGCATCTTCAAAAGCGTCTACCTTTTTCTTCGGATTAAATGGATCTGCACCGCCTGTGCAGACTAAAATTTTTGATTTGACATCTTTAGGATTTTTAACTTTGCCGGTCGGCAGGTCTCCGTGGAAGCTCACAACTCCGTTAAGATTATCGCCGGCGAGAGCCATGTCGAGAACCACACCTCCTCCGAAACAATAACCGATAGCGGCAATTTTGCTTGTATCTGTTTCCGGCTGCTCTTTTAGTATGTTAACACCCGCGTTGAATCTTGCCATTGCCGTATCCATGCTGTGTGTTGCTGCCGCAGCAAGGTTTCCCGCGTCTTTGGGGTTATCTGCAGTTACCCCGTTGCCGTACATATCGACCGCAAAAGCAACATACCCGAGCTTCGCCAGCATCTTTGCTCTGTCTTTTGCATAGTTAGTCAATCCCCACCATTCATGAACGACAATTACTCCCGGCCGTTTTCCAGTCTTGCTGCTGTCGTATGCAAGGAAGCCTTTAAGCGTAGTTCCGTCTGCCGAGTAAGTAACTTCTTTTGCTGCAATTGACGGTCCTTTGTTAACGGTACCGGTTTCTTTTTTTTGAGTACAGCCGGATAGTATAAACAATCCGAACAAAAGTATTAATATGTATTTCATATAACCTCCTTCTTTGTAAGCTTCAATCAGCAGTATCCTAATTTAAATTTTTGTCGTAGTGAGCGGAGTCGAACTATGACAATTATGAAAATGTCCCTCAACACCGCTAAGGATTACAGAATTAGAATAAAATAAGATTATTAATTAGGACACTATTTTTTGTTTTAGGTTAAGATATGCAGATAAAATTAAAAAGTGAATGGGATGGAACATTAAGAACAGCTTGTTGTAACGGGAATCAATTTAGGCGGATGTATAAAGTCTTAAAATTATAATTTACTTACCCGCCCCCCGTCTTCGTCCTGCAACCACATATTTGTCATGGTTACAAAAAATATATTCATCTTTTTATAAAATAAATTTTAAATGTTTTTTATAAGTAGTTAAGGAAATGGTAGAACTATTAATGAAAAGATATAAAAGAAAGTAAAAAGTCTCCTCCTCCGGAGGAGATTTAGACCTGTCCGCCTTTGGTGGAGGTGGGTTGGTTTGTAGAAGTATTTGGTAAAAATATTAGAAGTAACCCACCCCTTACCCCTCCCAAGGAGGGGACGATATACTTTTGGGGAATGATATCAAAGTATTAGAAATACAAGACCAAAGATTTGTCGTGTTTACAAAATGATAGAACAAATAATGTAAAGACAAAAATGAAATTGAAAGTCTCCTCCTCGGAGGAGATTTAGACCTGTCCGCCTTTGGTGGAGGTGGGTTATGTTATCGTCAATCCATCTTTCTATTGATTCAATTACTTTATCAAGTTTATAAATTATATCAAGATCATCAAACCTTAATACACTGACACCCAATTCTTTTAATCTTTTATCTTTTAATTTGTCTCTTCTTTCTCTGCCGTAATGACTCTCTCCGTCAACTTCAATTGCCAGGTTTAGATCTTTGCAGT
>CAZHBJ010000006.1:0-49999 GCA_964530445.1 uncultured Ignavibacteriaceae bacterium | reverse complement strand
TTTGGGGCCCGCTGAGCGAATCGTGAAGAACTTCTGAGTGACGTGCATACCATCGTTCCGCCATTCTTGCTGCATATTTTACTGCATCGGCTTCTTCAGGGTAATAATAAATGTTAAAATGTTCGGTATGAAGAATTTTAAAATTAAAATCATCGTACAGCACTTTGTTTTGCCCGAAATATTGAGCATTTACTTTTACCGTATAAAATCCTATGAACACAAAAATAAAAGCAAAAGTTATTAAAAACTTATTTAATAATCGGTTTATCATTTTAATAATCCAATTCAATTTACGTTACGAATATGAAAATAAATTTATAATTTTAATCCCTCTTAAAATCGCAACTAATTTCTGAAGAATGAAAAATTTAATAAAAGAATAATCATGCTTTACGAAAAAAATACTTTCAACTTTATTAAAATCCATTTTACATTTAAATAATATAATTTGATTATGCTTCAAAAGTAATTTATATAAATTTCAATAATCATTGTAATAGTCACAATATGATAATTATCACCCGACGTAAATTAGGGTAAAAAAACAAAAACAAATAATGGTAATAATTGCTTTTGACGCTATTTTAATTTATAAAGTTTAGTGCTTTTATGTGATAAAAGTAACTATCAAATATAAAGTTTATTTATATTGAAGATTTTTCTTATTTTTCAATAAAATATTATAAACAAATTTAATTCATACAGTCTATTATACAATACAGCTTCATAAATCAATTTTCTAATTAAATAGGAATTATATAATGGAAAAATTAAAAGTTTCGCTTGAAAAGCTTCATCAAGAACTAAAAGAAGCAAAGCAAGTAGATGAAGATTCAAAAAACGTGCTCAGGGAATTGATGAATGATATTCAGACAATTTTAGATAAGAATGAAAAAGAAGCGGTAAAAGAACATCATAATCTTTTGGAAAGTCTTAAGGAATCTTCTCAAAAGTTTGAGTTAACGCATCCTGAATTGGCAGGAGCTATTAACATCGTTATCAGCAGTTTAAGCAATTTGGGTATTTAATTACCATCCTCTTTGAGCGGATAAGTTTTTAAGTCCATTTCTCTACAGATATTTAAATCCAAATTTTACAGGAAATATAATGAAAAAAAATACATCTGAGACAAGAAAATATAGACTTGATATGAATAATAAAATATTAGATTCGGGTTTCAGAGATTTTAATAAATTTTTTGCTCTCGACAATAAAGCATATGTAAACGGTATCCTTCCGGCAAAAACAAAAGAATTAATGGGACTTGTGGCATCAATGGTCTTAAGGTGTAACGATTGTATCTTTTACCATATAGACAGGTCGATACAGGAAGGCGCAACAAAAGAGGAGCTGTACGAAAGTTTTAATATCGCTTTAATCGTCGGCGGATCAATAGTAATTCCGCACTTAAGATATGCTTTTGAAGTGATGGAAGAAATATTAAGTGAAGAAAGCGGCTCGGTTTAAATTAAATAATTTGTAAAAGGATTCGATGATGAATACGGTAGGTATAATCGGTTTAACCGCTTTGGCAGCCGGTTGGGTTCCCCAAACATTCCAAACTATTAAAGAAAAGGAATGTAAAATTAATACTCATTTTTTAATTTTAAGTTTTGTAGGAAGTGTGTCGTTAATGTTATACGCAGTATTCCTTCATGACGTCATTTTCTCAGTTCTAAATTTTATGACGGCAGTCGGTGCGTTGATAAATTTTTATTATAAATTTAAGACTACCCGGGTAGAATTATGATGCAGATTATATTTGCTTCCAGGAATAGCGGGAAGATTAAAGAAGTTAAAGAAATACTTAATGGCTCAAATATAAAGTTGCTTTCTTTACTCGGTCTGGATGATTCTCTTAAAATTGTCGAAAGCGGCAAAACATTCGATGAAAACGCAAAGATAAAAGCTGTTGAGGTATATAACGCATTTAGAATACCGGTGATTGCTGATGATTCCGGATTGTCCGTAGATCAGCTTGACGGAAGGCCGGGTGTATACTCGGCAAGGTACGCCGGTGAAAATGCATCCGATGGAGAAAATAATGAAAAATTGTTAATGGAATTACAAAATTATCCTGAGCCTCATTTTGCTAAGTTTATTTGTTCGGCAATATATTATGACGGTAAGAATTTTCTAAGTTCTTATGGAGAATTGAAAGGGAAAATACTAAATACTCCTCACGGCGATAACGGTTTCGGATACGATCCTTTATTTCTGCCGGACGGGTATTCTAAAACTACTGCCGAAATCGGTTTGATAGAAAAGAATAAAATAAGTCACAGGTCAATTGCATTTAATAAATTAAAGGATCTAATTATAAATTCAACGGAGAGGACATGAGAAATAAAATAATTATAATATTTACGATGTTTTTTACTTCAATATTATTTAATGCATGCAAGAGTAATAGTTCAACTAGCCCAACCCCACCTTCCGCTTCGGAAAATTATTTCCCGAATGGAGACGGTACTACTTATAAATATAGCACCGTTCAAACGGATTCAAACGGAACCCAAACTTCAGGAACCAGATCTACAACATATAAAGGTACAAAAGTCGTAAATGGAAATACCTTCCAAATTCAAATTGATACGGTTGCAATCAGCGGTTTTTCAACTTCAACTCAATCATATTTCTTAAAATCAAGCAGCGGAGTAGAATATGCTTTAGATACTACCGGATTGTCTCAAGCAATACCTGATTCTTTAATGCAGTATATTCACTTTGATGCATCTCTTAAACTTTTACAAACACCATTAAGTGATGGTAGTTCCTGGTCGGTATTTAACATGAAGCTAATATATGGAGTTTTCTCGATTAATGTTGTTAAAGTTGAAGCTTTCTATCAGGGTATGGAAAAGGTGCCGTTAAATCTAGTTTCAGGGAATGTTAATGAAAATGCAGCCAAAATTAAATATGTATTAACATTAACTGTACCAGATTTACAAAATTTTACCACGTCAACAGTAACTTATAATGCGTATGCATGGTTCGCAAGCGGGATCGGATTGATTCAATTAAAGGGTAGTGAAGCTATCCTCGGTGCTTTTTCGGGTAGCGGTGTAAATTTAGGAGACACTACGGCTACCGTTACGCAGAGTTTAGTTTCTTATAATATTAAATAATACGCTTACTTTGTTGCTATAATTACTTGAACGATTCCTAAGGTAAGATTATATTTATCGACTCTTTGAAAGCCCGAATTCTTTAAAAGTTCGGGCAAATTTATTTTTTCATCAAACTCTTCAACGGAACGGGGGAGATAGTCGTAAGCTTCGCGGTCGCCTGAGATGAATCCACCTACAACCGGCAGAATTTTTTTAAAATAAAATTTATATAATGCTTTGAATAAAAAATTGGAGGGCATTCTGAATTCAAGGATCGTAGCTTTCCCGTTATTCACTAAAACATCATAAAATGATTTAAAGCCTTCTGCTAAGTTATAAAAATTACGGACACCGAATGCAACCGTAATATTTGTAACTGTATCTTTTTTAATAGGAATTTTTTCGGCTACCATTTGAATATTTTTCCCGATGATCCATTCACTTTTTTTGTTGAATAATTTCAGCATGTTGTGTGAAAAGTCGGCGCCGAAAATTTTGTTAACTCCCATTTTCTTTGCGGCAATGGCAAAATCACCTGTACCGCAGGCTACATCCAAAAGAATGGTTTTATCATTCACTCCGGTCAGCTTCAGCGCTTTATAGCGCCAATAATTATCTGTTCCAAAGCTAAGCAGGTGATTTAAAAAATCATATTTAAAAGCTATTGAATCGAATATATGTTTAACTTGGTTTTTTTTATCTTCCATCTAAAAAATCTAAATTAATATTTGTGATAATCGAACTCTTCTTCTCCAAGAACTTTTCTCCACCAATTAAAAATTAATTTTCCCGTCCACATTGCAAATATCATAAATATTAGTCCGCCTATTAAATCGATTACATAATGATACCACAAATATACAGTTGCAAAAATTAATAATGTTCCCACAGGGACGAAAAAATATCTGGATCGGCTTTTTAATTTTACCGATAAATACATAACAATCAGCGTTATCATTGTATGTCCGCTCGGGAAAACATCTCGCTGCACAACCATAGCAGGATGTAAAGTGCCGGGCGGAATCGATTCGCCGAGATCAATAAAGTCCCTTAAATAATTAGTTAAAAATAATCCCGGTAATTGTTGGTTTAATGCTGCAAAGTTGTGAAGGGTAAACCTAGGCCCGATTCCGGGCAGTATAAAATATCCTAAATACGATAAATAGAATCCGTAAATAATCGAGAACACAGTGAAGTCCAGGGCAACATATCTGCGATTTTTAAGCAATACTAATGCAAGGAAAATAGGCAGAAGGTAAAACATACTATAAATAATTTGAAGTAGTTCGGTAAGAAGAGGGAATGAATACTTAAGCAGAAATTTTGTCGGATCCGTTCCGAACATCCAATGATCAATCTTAATAAACAGCCAGTCATAGTCCTGGTGCCTGATTGGTTCTACTTGATAGTAAAGTTCTTTGAATGTAAGTAAAATTAAAGGTGCAATATACCAGTAATGTATTACCCGCCAGAATTTGTTGTTATATTTATTTTCAAAGTAGGCAATTATGAATGTTAAAATAATTATTCCAATATTTATTGCCGACCATAAAAGCCAGTGTACTACTTCGTTATGAAAAATTATATTTAATACGGTAAGGAAGATATAAAAAACAACGACTACCAGATCGTAAGCTTTTAATTTTCCTAAAAAAGATTTTATAAATTCCATTAATTAGAATGAAGCCGTTATTTTGAGTTTCGAATATTTAGTAAACCAAGTTGATCATTTGCGAGGGTATATTTTGCAAGATTGACAAAATCCTTCACATCTAATTGTTCCGCCCGGAGTGTTAAATCAATTCCTGAATTAAAAAAATTTACCGTCTTAAATATACTATTACTTAACGAATTTTTTAAAGTTTTTCTTCTATTTCCGAAAGAAGCTTTAACAATTTTTATAAAATAAGTTTTCTCTAATTCTTTTAAACAATCATCTTTAAAAGAAATATGAATAACTGCCGAATGTACTTTAGGTTTGGGATAAAATACATTAGGTGATACCTTAAAGCTGATTTTAGTATAGGTAAAATGCTGCATTAAAACCGCTAGAATGCCGTAATCTTTTGTCCCTTTTAATGCTGTAATTCTTTTAGCAACTTCCCATTGTACCATTAATATCGAATCTTTTATTATTTGATTAAAATCAAACATTTTAAAAAGAATAGGCGATGTTAAATTGTATGGGATATTTCCCACAATCCTTAATTTCTCATTTTTATTTTTTACAATTTCATTTAAGTTAAAATTTAAAAAATCATCATTTATTAAGTTCAATCCCGGATATTTTAAACGAAGTTCGCTTATTACGCGTTTGTCTATTTCAATAGAAGTAAAATTCGGAATTGTCTCAATTAATTTTCCCGTTAATGCACCGAGGCCCGGACCGATTTCAATTAAATTATCATTAGGTTTCGGCGAAATTTCAGATATTATTTTTTTTATAATATTGGAGTCGGTAAGATAATTTTGTCCGAACTTTTTTAATGGTTTTACATTTTGCATCCTTAAAATTATCGAATAAGTGCTACATAAACAATTAAATCAATTTTGTAGAATCATTTTCAAAAATTAAATTGCAATTATTGGTAGATAATTTTAGTTTCAATTGATCTTTTAAGTTAATTTAATTTAAAATTAAATATTAGGGAGGTTCTTCTGAAAAAGGAATATATAATAAGTATAGACATGGGAGGTACTAAAATTCTGGCTGCTGTTATAAATTCTAAAGAAGGTGTTATTGCTAAATTAAAAAAACCCACCTATGCCGATGTAAATCAGAGAATTTATATTAAGGTTTTAACTGAAATTGTCAACGAATTAATTTCTAAAGCAAAATTAAAAACTTCTAATATCAAAGCCATTAGCCTGGGAATTCCCGGTTCTCTCAATCCTTATACCGGTGTTATAGGATTAGCTCCAAATATCGGTTTGCATAATTTCCCGATCAAAAAAAAGCTGCAGGAAAAAATTTCTATCCCTGTCTTAATTGAAAACGATGTTAATCTGGGTGCTTTGGGAATACAAAAATTTGGGGTAGCAAAAAAAGCTAAGAATGTTTTAGTGGCTTTTATAGGGACCGGAATCGGCGGCGCAATAATAATCGATAAAAAAATTTACCGCGGTTCAAATTTTGTCGCAGGAGAAATCGGCCATATTATAGTAGATGAAAAAGGGCCGGTTTGCGGCTGCGGTAATAAAGGGTGCTTTGAAACCATTGCAAGCAGAAGTGCTATCGTAAGGAATATTGAAGAAGAAATAAAAGCAAATAAAAAAACTATCCTTAATAAATTAAAATCTCCTAAGAAACCAATAAAAAGTAAAATGCTTTCACAAGCTGTAAAAGCCGGAGACAAGCTTGTAATTAAACATATTTCCAATGCGTGTAAAACTATGGGAGTAGTGCTGGCCGGTTTAGCTAACCTAATGAACTTTGATATGATAGTATTAGGTGGAGGTTTAATTGAAGCTTTGGATGATTTTATGCTGCCGAAGATTAAAGCTTCCTTTAACGAATATGTACTTAACGATGCTTTGAAAGGATTAAAAATTATTTCAAGTAAGCTGGGTGATGAAGCTGCTTTGTACGGAGGGATTGCACTTGCCGAGGAATTTCTTGATATTAAAATTTAGCCGAACTGTTTTTCAATTCGCGTAAGTTCTTCGGATAATTTACTCCATTCGGATAAGCTTTCTTCAATTGTTTCTTTAACTTTATTAAATTCTATTGTCTTTTCTCTTGCCGTATCAGGATCGGAGTAAGTTTCCTGGTCTGATAATATTTTTTCCAGATCTTTTTCTTTATTTTCCAAATTCTCAATTTGCTTCTCAAGTTCTTTGATCTTTTTAACTAATTCCTTTGATGCATTGTATCTTTTTTGTCTCAACTCGGCTTCAATTCTTTTTTGATCTTTTTTAGATATTGTATCTATTTCTTTTAATTGCGACTGTTTATTAAATTCTTGTTCATTTAAAGTCTGTTCTCTTTTTGCTAGATAATAATTCATGTCTCCGTTAAATATCTTCAGGCTTCCTTTTCTTATTTCTATAACTTTATTTACAACCGGAGTTAAGAATTCAACATCGTGGGATACAAGAACCAAGGAACCGGAAAAATCAATTAAAGCTTTTTGTAAAACGGTTTTTGATGAAATATCCAGATGGTTTGTAGGTTCGTCGAGAATAATAAAATTTGATTTTGTTAATAAAATTTTTACCAAAGCAACCCTGCTTTTTTCGCCGCCGGAAAGTACTCCTACTTTTTTGAATACATCATCGCCGCTGAATAAGAATGAGCCGAGTAAAGAACGGAGCTGCCCGATTGTTTTTTCTTCGGAAATATTTTCAACAGTTTCTAAAATATCAAGATTGCTGTCTAAATTATCTGCAACATCCTGCGCGTAATAAGATATTAAGGTATTATGTCCAAGTGTTCGTTCTCCGGCATCGATTGCTAACACACCTGCTATTATTTTAGCAAGAGTGGTTTTACCGGCTCCGTTGGGCCCTACGAAAGCAATTTTCTCACCGCGGTCAATTTGAAAATCCAGTTGATTAAAAATCTTTTTATCACCGTAAGATTTTGAGATTGATTTAAGAATAATATTAATTTTACCGCTCGAAGGGGGAGTAGGAAATTTAATATTAATATCTTCTTTAAATTCAGGAAGTTCCTCAAGATTAATTTTTTCAAGCTGTTTAATTCTGCTTTGAACTTGTTTGGCTTTTGTTGCTTTGTACCTGAACCTTTCAATAAATTTTTCGGTTTCTTTTATTTTCTTCTGCTGCTGAAGATATTGATTAACCGAAAGCCTGTCTCTCTCCTCTTTATATTTAAAATAAGAATCGTAATCACCGTTAAAGGTATTAAATTTGTTGAGATATATTTCCAGTGTTTTTTTTGTAACGGAATTTATAAATCGTTTGTCGTGGGAAACGATTAATAAAGCGCCGGAATAATTTTTTAGAAATCCTGTCAGCCATTCCAAAGAATCAAAATCGAGATGATTAGTTGGTTCATCCATTAAAATAAGATCGTTTTGAGAGATCAAAATTTTAGCTAATGCAATTCTCATTTGCCAGCCGCCGGAAAATTCATCCGTTAATCTTTCGAAATCGTTTTCTTCAAAACCCAGTCCCAATAATATTTTTTCAATTTTAGATGTGGCGCTATATGAATCCAATTCTTCTAATCTATGGTGAACTTCGCCTAACTGGTTAACCAAATCGAGTTTTTCTTCATCGCTTAAGTCATTATTCCCCAGCTCGTTTGTTAATTGTTTCTCTTTTGCATGAAGTGAAATTATAGTTGTAAGCGCTGAAGATGCTTCATCAATTAAAGATTTACCCAGATGAGTTATGTTTTCTTGGGGTAAATAACCGATGTTAATTCCTTTTGGTTTTAATACTTTTCCGGACTCCGGTTGTAATTCGCCTGCAATAATTTTAAGTAGAGAAGTTTTCCCGCTGCCGTTAGCGCCGACCAAAGAAATTTTATCGCCGGAGTTTATTTTAAAATTTACGTTTTGAAAAAGATATTTACCGCTAAATTGAAGTGAAATGTTGGAGAGATCTATCATCAGGCTTATTCATTTGAAAATTTTTTATCATATTTTTGTTTAAATCAGCGACGCAGCACCGCAATTTTTCCCGTAAATACACTGTTGCCATCGGTGTCGTAAGCTACAACTAGGTACACTCCCGAATTTACTAAATTACCGTTTGAATCGGTTCCGTCCCAATAAGCAATTCTTCCTCCGGGAGAGTCAAATTCTTTAATAAGTTTCCCTGTCAAAGAAATTATTTTGATTTTTGAATCTTTTATCAAACCGTCAATTGTTAATTTATTTACTCCGCTATTTAGTACAAACGGACTTGGATACATAAATAACTTAGTAAAGCTCTGCTGCGGCTGAACTGCAGAGGTTTGAAATGAAGTCAATCCGCTGTTAGTACCCACATATATCGTTCCGGTGTTCTTATCAATTGCAATACTTGTTATTTGATCGCTTAATAACGGACTGTTTTTAGTAGTATATGAAGCTAATAGATTAGTCCCATCTGAATTTACTAATTGTAGACCTTGATCAGTGCCAACCCATTTGTTATTAATAGGATCTACAGCTATACAATTAATTGATTGCTGGCGAAGAGGAAAAACACTGGTTATTGATAATTTGGAACTTTCACTGTTTAGCACTGCTTCCGTATTTGAAATTACATTTACTCCTAAACTTGTACCTACCCAAAGATCCCCTCTTTGATCTACAACAATTGAATTAATGGTATTTGTATTTAAACCGTCAGAAGTAGATAAATAGCCGTAGCTGTCATCATTCAAGTTATCAAAAGTTTTATTTTCATTATAATAATAAAGTCCGGGTTTTGGTTGTTGGTCATTGCAAAACCATTTTGTATCGTACTGGTCAATAGTAAGATTTAAATATCCTTTTACATATTCTTGAGGTGCGGAAGGCATGGTATAATGATACCACGTGCTGTCCGTCGTCATTACGTTTAGTGGTTTTTTATCAACACCGCCGAAATTTAAGACCCATAGATTATTTTTTGAATCGACAGCAAAACCGGTAATAACTAAAAAATGTGCATCGGGATTATCATTTGTTCCCAACATTCCAGTTTTAGCTAAATAATAATTGGTGAAAACATTATCTTTTATATTGATAAATCCACTTCCCCAGTTCCCAAAATCAATTGAATTATTAGGTTCTAAATAAACCACAAAAAAGAAATTGGAAAGAAAATCCGGGTTAGTTGATTGTGAATAATTTGTCCATAATTTCCCGTCATATTTGTAAAAACCTTTTCCTGTCTGATCTGTTCCGCTTGCACACCATAAAACTCCGTTGTTGTCAACAGTTATTGAAGGGAATTGATTGGTTGCAGGGCCGTTAGGATAAATAAAATTGTTGCCGGATTGCTCATTTAGTTTTAATATTCCGTCTGATGTAGCAGCTAATAATCCGGTAGAGTTTGAATATGCAATCTTTTTTGCAGGTGAGGTTATTGTAAAATTGGAATTTAAAACTCCGTTACTATAAGAATAAATATTATAATTATCAGCTAAAATAAAAAGGGTATCATTTGTCGAGAGCATATCATTAATATTTTTTCCGTTAAGAGCAGGTATATATGATTGCCAGTTATTTCCGTTAAAAAAAGATAATCCGTTTGAAGTAGCAGCAAGTAATGTGTCATTATAAAATAAGATTTTATTAATATCATTAGACTGCAGTCCATTCGTAGACGAATAAACGTTCCATGATTCAGGTGCAGATAAGTTTGTAGTACCTTGCTTTTGTATTGCTACCCCGGAAACAGTTGAAGCATATAATAATTTTGACTTAATAACATTGTTTACCTGGATGTTCGAAGTAAAACTTCCAAATCGAAAAAATGTATCGTAAAAGGTATAATTATTTGTATTTATTAAAGAAATACCAAAGTCTGAAGATACTAGTATGGTATCACCAGATGCAGCAAGTTCATTTATTTGTTTTGATGACTTATCGGAATTGTAAATATCGAGTATTGATTTAAAAGAATTATCTGACGGGTTATAAACATCTATTGCTCCTCCACTGCTTCCGAACCATATTTTACCGTATTTATCAACAGTAACGGCAGTAATAATTTGTCCCACCATTCCGTCGGCTCTATGCAAGGTTTTATAATTATCTGAATCAAAGTTATAAAAGAACCCTCCGCCTGTACTTGCAGCCCAAATTCCATTAGGGACAGTATAGATTGCCCGGACATTTTTCATATCCGTATAATTCTGCCAGTTAGTTGCTTCCTGAGCGAAGATGGGTATAATTAAAAAGTAATAAAATAAGATACTCAATAAATATTTCATCACTAGCCTTTTAAATTATTAAATTTCCTATTCGCAAAGGTATAAAGTATCTTATATTTTACCTCTATTATTAAAGATAGGCGGATAATTTTATTTTTTTTCTAAAAATATACTGTGTAAATTTAACATATTTTTCTTAATCAAAAAGTGTAAAAGCATTATTTTTATAAATTTTATATGATATTCATACTTTAATAAATAAATCAAAGACTTTTTACAAATATTTTATTTCGGCAATTGAAAAATTCTATTTTCTCTCAAACAAATAAATACATAGTTTCAAAATATTTTTTACTAATAGCTGTAGTTCTCGTTTCTTGGCTTCCGGTATTATTTGTTCCATTTATTAATGATGATTATCAGATACTGGGATACAACCCCGGGAAAACCATACTTTCCATTTTTAAATCTTTCTGGACCCCGGATGTTTCATATTTTTACTGGCGGCCTCTAGGAAATATAATCCATCCTCTGGTATTAATTTTAGTCGGGTTTAATCCGTTCCCGTTCAGATTAGTTAGTATCTTATTATATGCATTCTGCTGTTTGGTGCTTTTTTATACGAGTACTAAAATTAATTTCAATATAAAGTCATCTCTATTATTGGTAATATTTTTTATAATACTTCCTTCTCATGAATTTCAGGTTGCCTGGATAGCAGATCAGGGAGAAAGCCTAATAGCTGCATTATTATTGCTAAGCTTTGTAAGTTATTACTTCGTACTAGACGGCAAGGGGAACTCAAGAAATTTTTTGATCCTTTTTTTGATATTTTTTACGGCATCATTACTGGTTAAGGAATTAGCGTTTGTAGGTATTCTAATTCCGGCAATTGCATATATAGCAAAAAGAGAAAAAACAAAAACAAGTTTTAAAGATATTATTAAGCATATATTATTTGCTTTGGGCATATTATGTGTTGTATTATTGTATAGAATTATTGTAATTGGCGGATCGCCGTTCAATTCCCCAAACTTCTACCAAAGCGGTCCGGTAACCTGGATCAAGAATTTTTTTGTTTATATACCTTTAGCTTTTTTCCCACCTGAAGTTTTGGAATTTATTTATGATAATTTGCATAATTGGCTGATTATAATTCCTTTATGTGCGGCATTAATTACTCTAATATATTTGATAATTTATGCATATAGAGGGCTGGATAGAGGGAGAAGAAATTTATTACTTACCGGTGTTGCCTGGTACGTTATTTTTGTAATTCCTGCACTACCTAAGTTAATGCGATGGTACGTTTTTACGGCATCAATCGGTTTGATTTGGTCGCTGGCTGTCGTATTTGAGTTTTATTTTCAAAAAAATAATTATAGAAAATTACTTACTGCCATTTTAATTCCAATGATGATTGCACTAGCCGTATATGATTTTTTATTAATGGGACAATGGATAACTACCGGTAAAAAATTTGAGAAGTCTCTAGCTAGTTTAAACAAAATAAAAAATGAGATAAAAACAGATTCAATTTTTGTTTGGTGTGTGCCGGATAAATTAAATAGAATACCCATGATGAAACTCGGAGTTCAACAATCTATTCAATGGACTTTACATGATAAAAACTTAGAAGTATTTTCGCCGTTAAGAGCCGAGCTTACAAGTGGTAAGAGTAAAATTAATTGGAAGAGTATGTCTGATTCGATTTTTATTTTTCATTTATACGGCGGAAGATTCCTTCCGCTTTACGGTAGATCTGAATCGATAATAAAAAAGGAAACTTTGCATTATAATGATAATGAAGTTTCATTAATAATAAATACGTTTATAAAAAATAATGAACCTCAATCAATCGCAATTGTTAAGTTGAAACAAAGTAAACTAAACCTTACACAAATTTATTATAATGGAAACGGATTTGTAAAGATTGAATAAGTATCAAATCTTTTTCATTAAGTCATTCATCTCAATTGCGGTTAAAGCAGCATCCCAGCCCTTATTTCCCGATTTGGTTCCCGCTCTTTCAATTGCCTGTTCGATAGTATCGGTTGTTAATACTCCGAAAGCAATAGGAATTTTATATTTTAAAGAAACCTCTGCAACACCGCTGCTAACAGATTCTGCAACATAATCAAAATGAGGAGTTGCACCTCTAATTACAGCCCCTAAACAAATTATAGCATCACATTTTTTTTGTTCTGCAATTTTGGAAGCAGTAAGAGGAATTTCAAAAGCACCCGGTACTTTTATTATCTCAATGTTTTGTTCGGAACAATTATGCTTTTTAAGACAATCCAAAGCGCCTTGCAACAAACGTTCGCTTATAAATTCATTAAACCTGCTTACTATTATAGCAAATTTTGAATTGCCGCAAGAAAAATTTCCTTCAATAATGTTCATAATGTTTTATGTAAATTAGTTTGTATTAAAAATCTAAGCCGAATTCTTCAACAGTCTTTGCTGCATTGCTTCAACAACGGCAGAGTTTACGTAATATTTTCCGAAATTTTGATCATCTTCTCTTTTACCGCCGTGAAAGTCCGAACCGCCGGATTCAAGAAGAAAATATTCGTTTACTACACCTCTATAAAATCTAACTTGCTGAGGAGAGTGAGAAGGATGTATAACTTCTATTCCGTCCACTCCGGCAGTTATTAATTCTTTCAAAAGCGATTCCGGCATAAAGCCCGGATGTGCAATAAAGCTTAAACCTCCGGCATCATTGATGATTTTAAAAGCACTCTGCGGGGATAAATGAACTTTCCTTTCATATGCTGGACCGCCGTTGCCGATATACTTGTTAAAAGCTTCGTAGTAGGAGGATACTAATCCTTTTTCCAGCATTGCCTGTGCGATGTGAGGCCTGCCTACCGCACTATTTTTTGCTTTCTCAAGTACATCGTTAATAGAAAGATACAACCCTAGAGATTTAAGCTTATCAACAATTCTTTCCGCTCTTTTCAATCTTTCTTCACGGAAAAAAATTAAATATCTCTCCAGTTCACTGTTATCCGGTTCAAAAAAATATCCAAGAATATGTAATTCTCTGTCCTTAATATCCGAACTAATTTCAACTCCGGGAATAACATTAATTCCGATTTCTTTACCGATTTCCGTTGCCTGTATAATTGCGGCTGTATTATCATGATCGGAGATGCCTAAAGTATCAATACCTGCATCCTTGGCTTTTTTCATCAGTTCTTCAGGAGAGTAGAAACCATCCGAGAACGTGGTATGAGTATGTAAATCTACTTTCCCACTCATAATGCATTTCTTTAAAATTGTTAACTGAACAGTTCTTTAAACTTTTCATAATCGATGATTCTTAAACGTGAACCATCCAACTCAACCATACCTTTTTTTGCAAATGAATGTAAAGTACGGGAAATAGTTTCTCTCGAAGTTCCCGCCATATTTGCCAGATCATGTTGAAAAGGTAATTTTTCTATTTCTACGGTTCCTTGTTTAATTTTCCCAATATCATCGGCTAATTGTAAAATAACCGTAGCAACTTTCCCTTCAGCATCTTTTAAAGATAAAGATTTTATTTTCATATCTGCCGATCTTAATCTTTGGGTTAACTCTTGAAGCAGGGCAACAGCAATTTCGGGGTGACTGTGCAGCAAATCCAAAAACTCACTTCTCTGGATAATAAAAAGTTCCGAATCCTCCATAGCAGTAACATTTGCAGAGCGAGCCAGACCGTCTAAAATTGCCATTTCACCAAAAAAATCTGACTCCCCGAGTATAGTCAGAATAACTTCCTTACCGTCATCACTTACTCTTGATACTTTTACTTTGCCGTTTATAATTACAAATAAAGCTGATCCGGTTTCATGTTCAAATAGAACCACTGAGTCTTTTATAAAAGACTTTCTAATACCTAAACGTGAAATTTGTTCAAGGGTATTGTCATCTAAATCTGAAAATATTGGTACATATTTAAGAAAATCATTATTTTCCTGCATTTTTGTCCCTCATTATTAATAGATTAAGTTGAAATATAAATTGGAACTTAATGAAAGTCAAACTTTGTAAATTCAGACTTTATAACAGCTTATATTTGTTAAATTTAGTTTGAGCCAATATTTAGCATATATCAGGCTCTTTTTTAGCTGCTAAAGTGTATATTAATATGTGAGTCAAGGCATATTTGGGAATCTGAATCAAGGATTAGATTGTATGATATACAATTGAAAAAACATTGCTTTTGTTTAGCTATGTGTCTATTTTTACATTCTTAAATATTTTTAATCAAATTCTGGAGTTTAATGCACTATGGCTATGATGGCCAAAATGAGAAGTTTAGCCCCTGTTTTAATAGTAGGTTTCGGCGTAATAATGGTGCTTTTTATGGTTATTTCAGGTTCAAACGTTATGGAAATTTTTGGAGCACGAACTAACAATGTCGGCTCCATAAACGGTGAGAAAATAACTTATAAAGAATTTATGAAGACTCTTGATACAGAGAGGGAGAACTTAAAACAGCAAAAGGGGAAAGATGTTCCTGATGAGGACAGCTTTCAGTTTAGAGATCAGGTTTGGAATGCGATGGTTACCCAAACTCTTTTAGCACAGCAAGAAAAAAAATTAGGAATTTCGGTTTCTGATCAGGAAATACGAGATATACTATTAGGGCCGAATCCGCCTGAAGCTATAAAAAGAAATTTTATTGATTCGACAGGCAAGTTTAATAGAAGTCAATATATAAGTGCTCTTTATGATAAACAAAATTCCAAAGCTCTGCTTGAGTTTGAAAATTATATAAGAGAAAACAAACTATACCAAAAATTGCAAAGTATGATAATGGCTTCTCTTACGGTAAGCAGTGCAGAGGTTAAAAGAAAATTCATCGATCAGACAACGAAAATGAAAGACCAGTATGTACTGGTTAGTTTAAATGAATTCCCGGATTCATTGATTAAAATTTCAGAAAATGATTTGAAGAATTATTATAATACACACCTGGATAAATATGGAATTAAAGCGCAGAGAAAAATAAGATATGTTATGTTTCCGTTTGTCCCTTCAAAAGAGGATTCTCAAAATGTTAGACTTACTTTGGAAAGTATTTTAAATGAAACTAAAACCGATACAACAAGTTTTAAAACTCTTGTAAATACTTATTCTTCCATACCATACTCCAGAGATACTTTATCAATTTCATCATTTACTCCGGACGCAGCTTCTCAGCTTTTAAAAGCTAAACCCGGAACAATTATTGGCCCGGTACTTTCCAGGCAGGGATATAATTTAATTCACTTTATCGGAACAGTACCTTCAAAAAATATCGTGGTTAGAGCCTCTCATATTTTAATAAATCAGTTTGGCAACGATGCTAAGAATTATGCTGAAGCCATGAAGATTTATGAAGAAATACAAAAAGGTGCGGATTTTGCAAAGATGGCTGAAAAGTATTCCAAAGACCCCGGCAGTGCCAAGAACGGCGGAGATTTAGGCTGGTTTGGTAAAGGTAGAATGACGCCTGCATTTCAAAAAGCTGCTTTTGAAGGAAGAGTAGGAGTTGTTCAAAAACCGATTAAAACCACTTACGGGTATCATATTATTAAAGTAACAGGCAGAACAGATAAAAAGTTTATTGTTGAACAAATTGTCAATCCTATTAAAACTTCTACTTCAACCCAAGATCAATTATTAAGTAATGCAAAAGACTTTTCTTATATTGCAAATAAGGATGCATTTATAAAAGAAACAAAATTAATGAATTACCATTATATGGAAACTCCTGCCTTTACTAAAGATGCATATTATATCCCGGGAGTAGGCGTTAGTACAGATTTAATAAATTTTGCTTTCGATAATGATTTAAATTCAATAAGCGATCCTATCAGAACCACAAACGGATATGTTGTTGCTCAAGTTTCCGATGTGATTCATGAAGGAGTAAAGCCATTTGAAGAAGTAAAAAATTTGGTTAAGCCTTTGGTTATTAAAGAAAAGAAATATGAACTGGCTAAGCAACGGGCAGAAACTATTAAAAGTAAGGTCGGTGAAGATTTAACAAAAGCAGCATCAATTGATCCTAATGCAATCGTTAGTGAAACCGGGGATTTTTCTGCGACGGGTTCTGTTCCCGGAATAGGTTTGGATTATAACTTTATTGCTCATTCGATGAAGTTGCCTCTTAACAAGGTATCAAATCCCGTAAAAGGAGAGAAGGGATATTACTTAATAAAAGTTCTATCACGGACTCCATTTAATGCAAAGACATTTGCAATTCAAAAAAATACAATAATGAATAATCTCCTTGAACAAAAGAAGCGAAATTTTATTAATGAGTGGATTGCCGGTCTGAAAAAGAATGCTGATATTGTCGATCACAGAAGTCAGTTTTTCGGTCAGTAATTCTAATATACTTTTTGATTAAAATGCCCCCAATCATAACAAGGTTGGGGGTTTTAATTTTTAAATATATATTGATTTCCAAACTTATGTGAGTAATTTATATTTAATGATTTCAAAAAAAATAATCATAATATTAATTCTATATACATCAGTAAGCTTTAGCCAGTATAATGGAAATTCATTTATGATAGGAATAAACGGAGTATATACTACATCTGCAAAAATATATCTATATCCGTACTCCTCCGATGCTGTACTTAGGAATACATCTTTCCCTTTATCGGATATAATTAACCCGGGTTTGTTTTTTAGATATAGACTTACAGATGATTTAATAATCGGGTTTAATACGGAGTACATGAAAAAAACAAGTTACGGGAAAAACTTAACTGTATTTTCAAATGACGAAACGGTAACTATTAATGTTAAAGATGGTTTTATTATGGTTCCGTTTGAATTGTCATTATACTATTTACTTCCGTTTTCTACGGAAGATTTTAAGTTTTTAATGGGAGGAGGGGGAGCTTATTATTACGGTAAACAAATAAGAAACTTCGGTAACGCCGGAATTTCAAGCAGTGAAACACATATTGCATACGGTATTCAAGTTTCGGTTTCTATGGATTATTTAATTACTAATCATATAAGTATTCGCGGAGCAATGAAGTTCAGGGATCCACAGTTTACTGTTAAAAATGTTTATAACCGTAAAGTTGTTGATTACAACGGAAGTGTTCTAAACGTTTTGCAAAGCTCATTTACATCGAAGGTTAATGTCGATGGTGTTACTTTTATATTAGGTGCCGCTTATTCGTTTTAAATAGAGGTCTATTCTAATTAAACTCACTTTGTTTTAAATTACAATTTAATTTTCCAATAATTTGCCTCAGATCAGTTTTATGAGATGTAAAGTAATTTTTTTAACCGGATTTATGGGTTCAGGTAAAAGTACAATCGGGCCGATTCTTGCTAATACTGTCGGCTGGGACTTTTACGATCTGGATAAAATTATTGAAGATAAAGTAGGTTTGAAAGTATCGGAGATCTTTGAAAAGTTTGGAGAAGAATACTTTAGGAAAATTGAAAAGGATGCCCTGAATGAATTGATCTTAGAGGAAAATATTATAATATCTTTAGGCGGCGGAACTATAGCAAATTCGGAGAATCTAAATTCAATAAAAAAAGCCGGAAAATTAATTTATTTGAAAACTTCTCCCGGTATTGTTTACGAAAGACTCCGCTTTAAAAGAGACAGACCAGTATTAACTTTAGATGGAACTATTAATTTGGATAAAAATCAATTTGTAGAAAAAATATCCAAACTTATGAATACAAGGAACAAATATTACAACCAGGCAGATATAACTATTGACACAGATAATATTTCCATAGGATTAACTGTAGATAAAATTGTAAAATTATTGCGTATTTAAAAATAACTTTATAAACTTTTAAGGAAGCTGTTTTGGATAAAATTATTGTCTCACTGAAAGAAAATTCTTATCCGGTAATTATTGGAGAAAATTCTTTAGCTAAGATTCCGGAATTGATTGATAAGTATAAATTGAATAAAAATATTCTCGTTGTTATAGATAAAAATGTTTATTCTTATCATAAAAAAAAAATACAACTTGTGTTAAAAAATATTAAGGGGAAGATTAATTATTACAATTTAAAGCCGGGAGAAAATTCAAAATCATATCAAGTATTAAATAAGATATATTCTTTCCTTTTAAAGAATAATTACGGAAGAGACAGTTTAATTATATCTATCGGGGGAGGGGTAACAGGAGATTTAGCAGCATTTGCTGCCGCTACTTATATGAGAGGGATACAAGTAGTACATATCCCAACTACTTTATTGGCTGCTGTTGATAGTTCAATTGGAGGTAAGACCGGAATTAATTTTGAAAATAAAAAAAATATGATCGGTTCATTCTATCAGCCTAAGTTTGTCTTAACCGATACCGGGTTTTTAAAGACTTTGCCTAAACTCGAAATTACTTCCGGGCTGGGTGAAATAATTAAATACGCTTTCTTATCCGATAAAGATTTCTTCAATTTTATAAATAAGAATTTTAAAGATATTTTTAGCCTAAAAAATAAAGTACTTCTTAAATCCATAATCGGTTCGGTAAAAATTAAAGCCGGCGTTGTTTCCCAGGATGAAAAAGAATCCGGACTGCGTAAAATTTTAAATTTAGGTCACACTTTTGCACATGCATTTGAGACAGAATTGAAATTTGCTGTAAAACATGGAGAAGCTGTTACAGCAGGTGTTATATGCGCATTATTATTATCGAACAAGCTGGGATTTTTATCGGAGGAAAAATTAAACACATATATTAAACTTCCATTAAAAATAATTCTCCCTTCAAAGTTTACAGGATTAAATAAAAATAATTTGTATAAAATAATGCAGCATGATAAGAAAAATCGGAACGGTAAAATTAAATTTGTATTAATTTCCGAAATCGGAAAATTATTGCTGGATGTGGAAGCCGGTAAAAAAGAATTGTTTTATACATTTAGTGAAATGGAAAGAAGAATTTCTTAAAGAGTTTTCTTTTTATTTCAATTACCTTAAAAAAACTTAATGGTTTTAAAAGTAAAACTGCCGGATTCGAGGGATAAATCCGGCAGTTTCTGAGTGACATTCTTGTGGAGGGATGTTATGCTTAAAACTATTTTCTATTTTCGCATTAGAAGTATCAACTGACATGCCAAAAAAAATCCTATGTTTTTTATTATTTTTCAAACGAATGGTATAATTATATAATTATTACCTGTAATAATTACATTGAGGGTTATATTTTACCTAATGAAAACCGAAATGGCGAATTTTTTTTAATTGAAAAACTTATTTGTGATGCTCACTAAAAACATTTATGAATATTTTGGGTTATTTAAAAGAAAGGAGTCGGCAGGTTCTGAAGGAGTGAACCTGCCAACTTTATGATTGAATTTATTTAGAAGGGCTTGCTTAAAGTATTTATCTATTTCATATATACTTAGCCAAGTACTGTGCCATTTTAAAAAGTTTGATTTTAGAAGAAATTTTAACTTGTATATGTTTTATTTCAAGATTATTATTGTTTTAAACTTATTTTGATACAATTTAATAAATGTGAATATAAAAAATGAACGTAGATAGTAAAGAACTCGATATCGATTTAGAAGAAGAAATTAAAAAGTTAAAAAAAGAATTAAATGCCGTTATTTTAGCACATTATTATCAAGAATCTGAAATTCAAGATATTGCCGATTTTATTGGGGACAGCCTAGAATTAGCGAAAAAAGCAAAAACTACCAATGCAGATGTAATTGTATTTGCCGGTGTGCATTTTATGGCGGAAACAGCCAAAATTTTAAACCCGGATAAATTAGTGTTGCTTCCGGATTTGGAAGCAGGGTGTTCGTTAGCCGATAGTTGCCCGGCGGAATCATTTGGTGCTTACAGAAAAAAACATCCAGGCCATATCGCAATAACTTATATAAACTGCAGTGCCGATGTAAAAGCATTAAGCGATATTATTTGCACTTCAAGTAATGCGGAAAAAATTATAAACCAAATACCTAAAGATCGTCAAATATTGTTTTCGCCTGATAGAAATTTAGGTTCATACCTAATTAAAAAAACCGGGAGGGATATGCTGTTATGGGACGGTACCTGTATTGTACATGAAACATTCAGCGAAAGGAAAATTATTGATCTAAAAGCCCGATACCCTGAAGCTAAATTAATTGCTCATCCCGAATGTGAAGATGTAATTTTAAGAAGATCGGATTTTATCGGTTCAACTACTAAGCTACTAAAATTTGTTCAAGAAGATAATGCATCTGCATATATAGTTGCTACAGAAGCAGGGATACTTCATCAAATGCAAAAATTTGCTCCGGATAAAAATTTTATTGCCGCACCGCCGGATAAAAATTGCAGCTGCAATGAATGTCCTTATATGAGGCTTAATACACTTGAGAAGCTTTATCTTTGTATGAGAGATAGAAAGCCGGAGATTCAATTAAATGAACGGGTTATGAAAAAAGCACTATTGCCCATAGAAAAAATGCTTGAGATGAGCTAAACTTTTTTCAATGTAATTTTAAATGTCGTACCTTCGCCTAGGGCGGAAGTCTTTACAAAAATTCGACCTTGATGATAAATTTCAATTATTCGTTTGGATAAACTTAACCCCAAACCCCAACCTCTTCTTTTGGTGCTGTATCCCGGACGGAAAACATCTTTTCTTCTTTTTAAATCTATTCCTTTCCCGGTATCTGTCACTTCAATCTCCACATTATTATTTGAAGCTTTTACTTCAATATTTATTTTGCCTTCTTTCTGATCCATAGCATCCAAAGAATTTTTAATTAAGTTTTCTATTACCCATCCGAATAATTCCGAGTTAAGCCTGGCTTTGGAACTCTGATCTCCTTCAATTGTTAATTCAACGCTTCTGCCGGTTTGCGGAAGTCTGCGCTGATAATAATCGACCACATTTTTTATTTCATCATAAACAATTAATTCTTTTAGTTCCGGAGTTGCCCCGATTTTGGAAAACCGGTAAGTAATTTTACTTAGTTTTTCCACATCGTTATTTATTTCTTCCGTAATATCCACAACTTTATCGGGATCTTTGAAATTAATTTTCAGCATCTCGAGCCATCCCATTAAGCTGGATATTGGCGTACCGAATTGATGTGCTGTTTCCTTTGCCATCCCGACCCATATATTGCTTTGTTCGCTTCGTTTAATGTTGCTGAAGCCGACATAACCCAGGATTATAAAAAGACCGGCAATGATAATCTGCAGATAAGGATAATATTTAAGCTGATTTATGAGTGCCGAATCACCGTAATGTATTCTTTGGAGCACAACATAATCTTTGTAAATAACATCGATAGGTTTATGTACCTTATCCATCTGGTGAACTTTATCATTAAAGAATTTTTCCAATTGAGCATTTGTTAAAGAAGTATCGTATGGAATATTCTTAATATTTTTAATATCATGTTTGTTTTCAACAACTACTTTGTTATTTGGTCCAGTGTTTATTAGGGGAAAATCAATGGGTTTTAGAATGTTTTCGAATAAAAAAGTAATATCTACATCGGGGCGGGAAGTGTTTGCCAGATATTCTATGCCTTTTGCGTAAAGCTGAACAATTTTCCGCTCTGTTGTCTGCAGTTTTTCAACTAAATTTTGAGTATAGTATAGTGTACCCACCGCAATTAAAATAGCTACAATTAACAAAGCGATTTTTATATTTAACGAAGCTGGTCCGCCTGACATTTTCATTGGATAAATCCTTGAAGTAAGATTAGTTGCTTTAAATTTTTTTAAAATGAATTATCATTTATTCCTTTTCTAATCTTAAATCATTATAGATTATAAATTAAAAATATAAATCCGGTGAAAGCCTTGACAATTCATTTGAGAAATTTAGGAAAGAATATCCTGAAAATCTCCCCGGTTAATTTTTCACTCCACAAAAAAAGTCTGTAGACGCTTTGGACCTACTGAAACTATTTTGATTTTTATACCAGACTTTTCCGAAATAAAATTTAAATAATCTTTTGTTTTGGAGGGAAGATCGGAATATGACAAGCATCCTGAAATATCGCTGTTCCATCCGGGTAAAGTCTCATAAACAGGCTTTACGGAAGATAAACGCTCTACATCGGTAGGAAAAGATTTTAGCTGTTTTCCGTTTAATTCATATCCGACACAAACTTTTATATTTTCAAAGCTGCTCAGTACATCAAGCTTAGTAACCGCAACCGAATCAATTCCGTTAATCATTGCAGAATATCTGACTAAGAAAGCATCAAACCATCCGCATCTTCTCGGCCGGCCGGTTGTTGCGCCATACTCAACTCCGATTTTTCTTAATTTTTCACCTTCATCATCGACCAGCTCCGTAGGGAAAGGACCGAATCCAACTCTGGTAGTATAAGCTTTTACAATGCCAACTACATTATCTATTTTTGTCGGCGGAATTCCAGTTCCGGTACAAGCCCCGCCCGAAGTAGGACTTGATGAGGTGACATAAGGATAAGTCCCATGGTCAACATCCAGCAGTGCGCCTTGAGCTCCTTCGAGCAAAATAGACTTACCCTCTGAAATAGCATTATTTAAAAATAAAGGTACATCTTTAATATATTTATCAATAGTTTTATCAAATTCAACATATTGTTTGATAATTTCTTCCACATCCAATTCTTCGTGTTCGTATACTTTCTTCAGCAGATTATTTTTTTCTTTAAGGTTTTCTCTTATCTTTTCCTCTAATACCTTGCGGTTTAATAAATCTACAATTTTTATACCTTTCCGGGCGTACTTATCAATATAACATGGTCCAATCCCGCGCCCGGTCGTTCCAATTTTTTTACCGCCGCTTTCGTTAATTGAATCCAAAAGTTTATGGTACGGCATAATTAAATGAGCATTGTGACTAATATGTAGCCTGCCGCCGACTTTTATATTATTTTTTTCAAGCAAGCTGATTTCGTCAAGTAGAGCTGTCGGATCGATTACAACCCCGTTGCCTATTACGCAAGTTACATCATCTCTTAAAATACCGGACGGTATTAGATGCAGAATAAATTTTTTATCTCCGATTTCTACAGTATGACCGGCATTTGCGCCGCCTTGATATCTTGTTACGATGTTATATCTTTCACTTAAGATATCCACAATTTTACCTTTTCCTTCGTCCCCCCATTGGCTCCCCACGAGTACTGTAACACTCATTTATTTGTCCTTTTTAAAAATTTAATAAAATGAGATAAGCAAAATAAAAACTCCGAATCCTTAAACCCGGAGTTTCTTACAATATCAAAATTAAAATGAATATTAATTTGAAAAGCTTTTAATTGCTTCATCAACCGAATCGTAAGATTCAAAAATCGTTATTAATTTTGTTATAACCAGTAAACTCTCGATTTTCTCGGTTGTCCTTGCTAATTTAAGTTGTCCGTTTCCTTTTTTCATGGTTGTTAAACCGCCGATCAACATGCCCAAACCAGAGCTATTCATAAACTTTACATCAGATAAATCAACTACAAGATTTTTTTTACCTTCGTCCAAAAATTTATGGAGAAGTTCATTGAACTCCTTAGTATCTTCTCCCCCCATAACATTTCCTTTAAGTTCAATAATAACAGCATTATATTGCTCAACAATTTTTGTTTTCATGAATAACTCCTTTAATTTTAAAGCCAATTTAATTAGATAGCGTAATTTATGCAATAGGAAGCATGTCAAAACTAAATAACTTAAAATTAAATTGCCAATAAATTCGTCATTTTTAACAAAATATTTTAAGCAGGCCCATTAAATAATTTAAAATGTGTTAATTGGTAATTTGCTATTCAAGATTGAATTAATTAATGCAACTATTGCCTGAAAAGTACAATTACTTTTTATTCTACATGCATCTGTTTTAAAAGACCGTTTACTATTTAAAAACCGGATTTTTATTAATTTTTATTGTAAAATATTCACTCTGATAAGTAATATTATCCGTTAATCATAAAGTTAGTTTAATTACACACTACTCAATTTGAATTTCGACGGAAATACTTATTTTAGGGAACAAATATCAGGAGTTTTCGTCTAAAATCATGAAAATAAAAAAGAAGAAAAAAGAATTGTTGTACCCGCAAATATTAAATTTAGATGATGATTTTTCCCTGATTAAGAGGTTTATAGACGGGGATCAATCCACATTTAATACACTTGTGCAGAGGCATAAGGAGAAGGTAAGAAACATTATTTATTTAACTATAGGGAACCATGATTTAGTTGATGATATTGCCCAGGAAGTTTTTTTAACGATTTATAAAAATCTTCATAATTTCCGTTTCGAATCTCAGTTTACAACGTGGCTTTATAGGATTACGGTAAATAAGTGCAAAGACCATTTAAGGAAGATAAAGATTAGGAATATTTTTTCACCGATTAAAGATACCGAGGAAGAGCTTAGTTATTATCCTCACCCGGAAGAATCGGAAGTAAGGGAAATAGTACAAAAAGCAATTTCAAAATTACCGGAAAAATTAAGAGTTCCGCTTTTATTAAAAGATATTGAAGGATTAAGTTACCAGGAAATAGCCGAATCTGTTCAATGCGAAATAGGGACGGTTAAATCGCGGATATTCAGAGCAAGAGAAGGGCTGAGGGATATTCTCAAACCTTATGCTCAGGAGTTAATGTAATGAAAGCTTTATACAAAAAATATGAAATGCTTTCGGCATATGTTGATAATGAACTTTCCGATGCCGATAGAAAGAAATTGGAAGAAGAGTTAAAATTTTCGAAAGAACTGCAGGAAAAGCTTGCCGAATTAAAAAAGTTAAAACAACTTACGTTTTCTTCGGTAAAGAGTGTTGAGGAAAATCCGTTTTTTGAAACACGCTTAGCCGCAGCTATGCGAATTAAAAATCCATGGTATACTAAAATAAGAAAGCTTGCTCCTGTATTAAGTATTGTTGCCGTAAGTATAATTTTAATGGTAGTTCTAAAATATAATCCCCAAATAATCAATAGAATTTTAGAACAGCAAAGATCTAATATATCCGCTTTCTATAAAGAAAATTTAAAACCGCTGCTTTTTACTGCGGATTTAACAAACGAAGATATTTTCAATTTTGCATTCTATCATCAGTTACCGCTGGATAATAAGAAACACCAATATCTGCAATTCGGTTCAGATAATAACGGTAAGCAATATTTCGAGATTAAAAAAGCAGGACTGGCCGAAGGAAACAATAACCTGGAAAAATTTATTAAGGGTTTAAATCTTAATGATAAGCAGCAGGGGCAGATGGACTCAATTCTGGCTTCTTATGCAGCCGATCTGCAGTCGCAGGTTCTTGTTAACAAAAAGAATACTGTTGCGATAAATCCGAATATATGGAATTATAACAAAGCACTAACAGCCGATCTTATTTCATTTGCCACAAAAGCAAATAAAAAGGAGATGGAAAAAGTTTTACCGCCCGGGTTTGAGCATTATTACAACAATAAATCGCTTGCTCAAATGGTCAGCAGAGTAAAATCGTCTACTAATAAAAGATATATCTTCTTTACCCCGGATTCGATTTTTTCAGAGCCATTCAACTTTAATAAAGATGAATTCAAAAAAGAAATGCAGCAGTGGTCGAAAGAATTTAAGAAGAATATGAAGGAGTTAAGTAAAAATTTAAATAATCTGGATTTTACGGTTAACCTGGACGATAACTTTGCAAAACTCAAAAAGGATTCCGCATGGGCTAAGGATTTTAAAGTGTTTTTCGACAGCAATTATTGTATGGTACATATTCCAAACATAATTATTCCGCCTATCGTTGTTCCTGGTATGGGCGATCTTTCGGCACACCTTGACAGCTTAACAAAACTGATGAAAGATTATTCTTTTAATATTCCCGAACTTGGAAAACATAAGAATTATCACTTCAAATATTTTTATCACGATTCTTCCAAAGGTTTGAATTTTAACTTCAAGGCTTTTGGTTTCGATTCGGCATTTAATTCTAAAAACCATAAAATGGATTCGTTATTTTATTCAAGATTTAAAAACCGCAATTTTCATTTTAATCCCGATTCCATGGCTTCGTTGTTTAGATCTTTCAGGAGTGATTCAACAAATATTAATCAGCAAAGGAGTCTTCAGAAAGAAATGCAGGAGTTTCAAAAAGAGATGGAAAACTTTAGGAAGGAAATGGAAAACCTGCAGAAAGAACTGAGAAAAAATGTGCCTCAGCCTGAAACAAAAAAGCCGGTAATTATATAAAGTAAAACGGGATGCCGGATTATTACGCTATTTAAAATCCGGCCGAATTTTGATAATAATCATACCAAAATAAGGCATAGTACAGCCATCCTAAATATTTTCCGTTTATCCCTCAAATCTTTACAAAAATAGAATTTTAATGTAATTTAACATTGAGTTAAAGTATTAAGTTGCTATTATTTAAACGCTTTAGCCAAATTTAAGTATCTTTCGTTGAAAGATAATGTTACATGTTTTTGTAATCAGGAAATCCGGAATATGAAATTAAATGCTGGAAGTATAAAGAATAATTTGAAGTTCCAGAGCTTTATGGGGATTACCATACTCTTTTTGATATATAAGGTTTTTATATATTCACCTGATTCCTGGATTCTTTTAATATTCAACGGCTTACTAACCGCTTTAACCATTTTTTCACTGATAATTTATTTAATTGAATTCAGCCGATCCAGGAAGATAAACCCGCTGGCACTGGTAATAAATGTAGGTATTTTAAATGCCGTACTATTTTTTCTGTTTACCTATTCCGATTCTATCTTGAGCGGTTTATATAATATAAGTACCGGGCGAATCAATCAGAATATATTCGATAACTTAGTTTCGTTCTTTTATTCCTTTATTATCCTGGTTTCCATCTCGGTAATATTTATGGTATTTAGGGAACTCTACTTTTTAAAAAAGAAAAAAAGTGTTAGTCTGTATTTTAATACGATGCTTGTTTTTTTTGTGCTTGCATCATTCGGAGCTTTACTAAAAGATATACCCGATCTTCATTATATAAGAGATACGTTTTTTATTATTTCCGTAGTGCTTATTACTGTTAATTCGTTAAAGATTTCCTGGATAGCCTTTATTGTTAAAAAAGATAAAATATCGCTGCTTGCTTTATCTATTGTAATTTCCGTTCTCTTTGTTGCCAATCTTATTAATGGATCCGGGAATAAATTAAGCGATAAAGTAGTAATTCAATTTTCTCCGGTGCTAAGTCAATTCTTTAAAATAATTATGACTTACGGAGCGTTTTATTTTACTATTTTATTTTTTACTACGCTCTTTCATATACCGACAGCTGAGGCTTTCGATAGGAAAGCACAGGAAGTCTCATTCCTTCAATATTTTAGCAAGCTTATTACACAATCAATGGATTTTAAAGAGCTTACCGAAAGTTTAACGGAAATAAGTGCGAAGGTTTGTAATGCCCACGCAGCCTGGCTGGTGTGGAAAGACGGAGAAGAATTTAAGGCAATTGCCAATAAAAATATCGGCTTTTATGATTCTAATATATTGACTAAGTTTATTTTTGAAAGTAAAAACCCCAAAATAAGCGATCAAACTTTTTTCCTTAACTTAAACAGATTTAGCAATAAACCGCAATTAAGCGATAATTATATTCATATAGCTGTGTCGCCTTTAAAAGCACACAATGAATTAAAGGGGTATCTGATTGCCGTAAAAAAGGATGATTTTATTTTTGATGATGAAGATAAAGATGCCATGACTACTTTTTCCGATTATGCCTCTTTGGCTATTGAAAATTCTCGGCTGCTTGAAGAATCGATCGAAAAAGAACGGCTGGAAAAGGAACTCGATGTTGCACGCGAGATTCAAAGAAAAATTTTGCCTTCACATAATCCGAAACTGGAAAAATTACAAATATCATCGGTGTTTATTCCGGCATTTGAAGTTGGGGGAGATTATTACGATTTCTTTGAATTGTATCCTAATAAATTCGGTTTTGTAATTGCAGATGTTTCGGGCAAAGGAATATCCGCAGCTTTTATAATGGCGGAGATAAAAGGAATATTTGAATCATTATCCAAAACAATGGAAAGTCCGCGGAATATCTTAATAAAAGCAAATGAAATTTTAAAAAGAACTTTGGACAGAAAAAATTTTGTAAGTGCAGCTTATGGATTAATTGATTTAGCGGAAGATACGCTTTCAATTGCCAGAGCGGGGCATTGTCCCGTAATATTAATAAGAAATAATGAAGCACAACAGATTAGGCCATCGGGAATCGGACTTGGACTTGATTACAGCGAAAACTTTAATGAAAGCCTCGAAGAAATGAATATTAAGTTGGAGAACAATGATATTTTGGTTTTATATACTGACGGCATAACGGAAGCTAAAAACAGTGCTTTGGAAGATTTCGGCAGCAAGAATTTTGAAAGTGTTTTATTGGAAAATTCGGATGAAGAAGCAGATGAAATTTCGAAAGAAGTAATGAATAAGGTTGCGCTTTTTTCACAAGACAACTCACAGCATGATGACATCACTTTGGTTATATTGAAATGGAAACAAAATTTAAAAAATAACGGAGTTAAAGAATGGCAGAATTCAGCACCTCAGTTAAATCCTCAGGTGACATAAATATTATATATCTTAAAGGTTATTTAGACGCCCATACGGCGCCTATTCTTGAGAATACCTTTTCCGGTCTAATTGAAAAGGGTGATTATTCTCTGGTGGTGAACTTTAAAGATCTTAACTATATAAGCAGTGCCGGTCTCGGAGTTTTTATGGCATTTATTGAAAAGATCCGGGAAAACAAAGGTGATATAAAATTATCAACTATGAGTGACAAAGTTTTTAATATATTCGATTTATTGGGCTTTCCTCTTTTATATGAAATATTTAAAACCGAAGATGAAGCAATTAATAAATTTAAAGAGATTAATAAACTTGAAAACCAATAGCAAAAAAATAAAAGAAAAAGAACTTGTTGTAAAAAGCCGAACCGACAATCTCTCCGAGATTAGAGATTTTGTTTATAACGCTGCTTCGGAAGCAGGCTTTTTAAGCGAAGTGATTGAAAATATAATTCTCGCCGTTGATGAGGCTTGTACAAACATTATTAAACACGCATACAGGTCTTACCCGGAAGGCGAAATAACTATAAACATAAAATATACAAATAAAAAATTCACGATTTTAATTATCGATTATGGTGCGCCGTTCCGGCCCGAAACCATTCCTGATCCCGATCTTCAAAAATACTATCAACAACACAGAATAGGTGGACTGGGAATGTATTTGATGAAATCCCTTATGGACGAAGTTAAGTATATTTCCGTACCTGGAAAATATAACCAGGTGATGCTGTCTAAAAATTTAAATATTACCCAATAATAATGATTGATTCAGATAATATTAGAGTAAAAAGAAATTTAACGGCTCTAGTTGAATTCAGCCGTATTATAAACAGTAGTCTTGATCTTGAATTTATTCTAAATAATGTACTGCTGACATGTATGGGAAAGTTCTTAGCAACAAAAGGAATGATTGCGCTGAACATAAATAAGAAAATAGTCCTTAAAACTTCAAAAGGCATTCCCGATGAATTGATTAAGAAATTTCCCGAAGCAGAAGCAAGGACCGATTTTAAAGAGAATACAGAATTAATAAATTTTTTTAACGAATGTAAGCTGTCTATTTATCAACGGATAAGTTCGTCTGAAGAATGTTTAGGAATAGTTTGCCTCGGTGAAAAATTGAACAAATCTCCTTTCAGTGATGATGATGTTGAGTTCTTAAGAACAATTCTTAATATATCTGCTTCCGCAATACAGAATTCTATGGTTATTAATGAACTGAAAAAAGTAAACCGTGTGCTGGACTCAAGGATTCAAAGGCTGAATTCACTATTTGAGTTGAGCAAGGAATTCGGATTATTTTCGGAATCAACAAAAGTCGCTAGACTCTTGGTTTATTCGGTAATAGGGCAATTTCTTGTTTCCAAATTTGCTGTTGTAATTTTTAATAGTGGTAATATTGACATTCTGGAATCCAAATTCCCGGAAAGCGATCTTGTTGAATTAATTAGGAAATATAGTTTATCTAAATTAGACAACTCCGTATTGAAGCAAAATATTAGTAAGTATTATCCGGATTTTGCGGCTCTGCAGGTTGAACTTATAGTGCCAATGCAGCTTCAGGGAGAAACAAAAGGCTTAATCTTTTTAGGGAAAAGAATTAATAATCAAATCTTTTCGGAAACAGATGTTGAGTTCATTTATTCAATCGGCAGCCTGGCAATTATTTCTCTTGAAAACAGGCGTTTATTTAAAGAAGCATTGGCAAAGCAAAAAATGGAAGAAGAGCTTGAACTTGCCCGGGGCATACAAAGAAATTTACTTCCGAGTAAGATTCCGGTTTATAAAAATTTCGATATTTCCGCTTTCAATCTTACCTCGCAGCAAGTAGGCGGCGACTATTATGACATAATAACTCTTGATAAAGACAGCTTTTGTATTGCAATCGGTGATGTTTCCGGTAAAGGAGTGCCTGCAGCTTTATTGATGGCAAATCTTCAGGCATTCTTAAAAACTACATGTAAGCAGGGAATGCATTTGGAGAAAGCAACTGCTTTAATAAATGATTTGATTTCCGAAAATACTTCCGACGGAAAGTTCATCACTTTTTTCTGGGCGGTTTTTGAAGAAAAAAATATGCAGATGCATTATGTTAATGCGGGGCACAATCATCCGCTGCTTATAAGAAACGGAAAGATACGGAAGTTGGGAAAAGGCGGAATAATATTAGGTGTTATGAAAACCGTAAATCCTTATGAATCCGAAATTATTCATTTACAGAAAGATGATGTTATTGTTTTATTTACTGACGGAATAACCGAAGCTATGAATAAACAAGGCGAAGAGTTTTCCGATGAAAAGCTTGAAGAATTAGTTCTTAGCATTGATGGTAAACCATCGCAGGAAATCTTGGATTCAATTAAAAAAGAAGTTCAATCTTTTGCAGCCGGAACAGTACAATCCGACGATATGACTATTATTGTGATTAAGATAAATTGAATTTTCTTTTATGTGAAGATAATATTTTTTTGCGGCTATAAAGTTTCAAGCAGAATATACTCCTTTACATTTTGTTTAAAATAAAATTTAACTAAACAGGGAAAAAGTGAAAGATTTTTTTCTAAGAAATAAGTCAAAGCTTATCATAGCAATTTCAACTCTGCTGATTTTAACGGCAGTTGTAGAGATTTACTTTGTCCTGTTTGTTCGTGTTCAGTCAAATGATGAATGTATATGGGAACCTAAAAAAATAAATAAAACAGAGTCGGTTATAATTTTCCAATCCGTAAAAGTAGGCGGTGTAACCTGGAATGCCGGAATTAGAGACGGCGATGAATTAGTTGAAATAAATAATCAAAAACTCCCTGATGTCTTTGTTGCTCAAAATATTTTAAATAAAGTTAAGGCCGGCCATTATGCCGACTACACTGTTAAAAGCAACGGGAAGCTGTTTCATACCAAAGTTTATGTTAAAAAGCTTGTAAGAGTTAATGATCTTGCCAATACAATATTAGCTCTTATCCAGATGCTGATAGGGTTTATTGTTTTAATGGCCAAACCTTCCGGTAATGTTCAAAAATTGTTTTACGGAATAGGAGTTACGGCGGTACTTTCTACTATGTTTTATCTTACTCCTATGTTTACTTCTCCGGAAGTTTTAATTACATATAGATGGTATTTTTTATCAATAGCATTTATAGGTTTGCTGGGGCAATGCAGTTTCGGATTTCTATTCCTCGCTTTTTTCTGGACTTTTCCCAAACCTTTTAAATTAATAAGCAAGCTATGGGTTAGGCGTACACTTATAATAGTGCCGCTTTTAATTTTTGCAACTGCTTTTACAGCATACGTCTTAAATATTATTTTTGCTAAAAAAGGAATCGACTTTCAAAATGTTAGAAACATATTACAATATATTTTTAGCGGAATTGAGTTTATTGCTTTTATATCTTTAATAATAAATTATAGAAGATTAAAAACGAAAGAGGAAAGGAAACCTATCTTTATTATACTTGTAGGTTTAATAATAGCATTTGCAGCAATTATTTACACATCCCGCGTTGCACCTGCAATATCGGACAATTTATATAACGCGCCGGAATATTACACACCTATTATTTTAATAATTTTAATTCCTATTGCCTTTGCCTATTCTATTTTTAAATATCAATTAATGGATGTAAGCGTTGTAATTAAAAACACCTTGATGTACGGAACTGCTACTGTAGGCCTGGCTGCTATTTATTTCTTTGTAATATATATTTTAGGTCAAGGCATCAGCGAGGCAATAGGAACCGAATTCCAGGGAATTATTGCCGGATTAATTTTTATAGGTTTTGCTGTCGTTTTTCAATCGACTAAAAATAAGTACCAGGAGTTCTTAACCGCTAAATTTTACCCGGAACAATTCGCATATCAAAAAGTCTTGATAAAGTTTACAAATGATTTATCTACTGTAGTCGGCCTGGATAATATTCTGGATACAATGCAAGAGACATTTGTTAATGCATTAATGATAAATCATTTCGCAATTTTAATTAAAAATAAAAAAGCCGGCAGCTTTCATCTTGTTAGGGGAGAAGGGATTAAAAATAACAACCTGATTAGTGAGAATGAAAATTTAGATGAAGCAGTTGCACAGAAAACATTAACATTTAAACAAGCTGTATTCGAACAAAGCGAATTTCCGCAGGCCTTTCCCGCTGCATCAAACCAGTTAATTAATGAAGAAATTTATACGGTAATTCCGATGATAATTAAAGCAAAAGTTATCGGGATGCTGATGTTCGGGTTAAAGCATTCCGGTTCGCAGTTTGCCGGTAAGGATTTGGAACTTCTTGTAGCTTCGGCAAACCAGGCTGCTGTATCAATTGAAAATGCCAGGTTATATAAATCCGAAGCTGAAAAACTGGAAATTGAAAGAGATTTATCAATTGCTAGAAAAATTCAGCAAGGACTTTTACCTAAATGCATACCGGATACTAAAGGTTTGGATATTTGCGGTGAAATGATTCCGGCAATGCAGGTCGGCGGGGATTATTATGATCTTATTCCAATTTCGGATTCGCAATTATTCGTTGTTGTGGGAGATGTTTCCGGTAAAGGACTTGCGGCCTCACTATACATGACGAAACTTCAAACAATGATTCAGCTTGCATGCGCACCCTGCAAAACGCCGAGAGAGATAATGATTGAAGTAAATAAAAAATTTTACGACGCTATTGAAAGAAATTCTTTTGTAACAATGACTCTCGCCCTATTCGATACCGAATCGAATAAAGTTACTTTCTGCAGAGCAGGACATATGCCGGTGCTTACGGCAATGAACGGCTCGGTACATTCCTACAGAACACAGGGAATAGGTGTAGGTCTGGAAAAAGGAATTATATTTGAAAAAACATTGATTGAAGAGGAAGTCGAATTGAAACCCGGACAAATATTTGCATTCTTCTCAGACGGAATAACAGAAGCAATGAATGAATCTCTCGAACTTTTCGGTGAAGACAATTTATCAGGTCTGCTGAAAAACGGTATGTCCAAAACCTCTACTGACATTATGAACGGGATCTGGGATTCAATAAATCAATTTAGGGGAACCGCCGAACAAAACGACGATATGACAATGGTGATTGTAAAGGTAAAATGATTCTTAGGTAAAAATTATTTTTTATAAATTTTTACTTTATTTCTTTCATCTTGTCAAATAAAAATTATATTTTTAATACTAATCAATCCTTCATCATTTAAAAAGATTTCATATGCATTATAATCTGGTTTTGAAAATAATCTTATTCTTTTCATTCATTTTTGCAGCAGAAATGTCTGCCCAGGATGAAAAAGGAATTATTTATGGTAAGGTAAGCGATGCAGTTTCTATGCAGCCGTTAATCGGTGCCAATATTCTTGTAATGGACAGCAATATTGGAGCTGCAGCCGATCAGGAAGGAAATTACAAAATTAAAGGGATTAAACCCGGTACCTACCGGCTTAAAATTTCCAGCATCGGGTATATCACGGTAATCAAAACAGATGTAGTCGTTAATTCGGTAAAACCTGCAAGGCTGGATGTTGAATTAATGGAAACAACTCTGGAACTTAGCGAAGTTACGGTAAAGGATGAATATTTTTCTAAAAATCCTCTGGAGCCGATTAGTACAACCAAATTTAGTTTTGAAGAAATAAGAAGAGCACCCGGAGGATTTGAGGATGTAGTTAGGGCACTTTCCATTCTTCCGGGAGTAGCACAGGCAGATGCCGGAAGAAACGACCTGGTTGTACGAGGCGGAGCGCCTTCGGAAAATTTATTTTTGGTCGATGGAATTGTAATTCCGAATATAAATCATTTCGGTACGCAGGGTGCGGCAGGCGGACCGGTTAGTTACGTGAATCTCGATTATGTAAAATCAACAAGCTTTTCCACCGGAGGATTTCCCGTTACATACGGTGATAGGCTTTCTTCTGTTCTTTCAATAAATTTAAAAAACGGAAGGCAGGATAGGATAGGCGGTAAAGCAACGGTGTCGGCAACTCAGTTTGGTCTGGATATGGAAGGTCCTATTAATCGGAGTTCCGATTTTATTTTTTCGGTTAGACGAAGTTACCTTGATTTTATTTTTAAAGCTGCCGGGTTTGCATTTGTTCCGGAATATTATGATCTGCTCTCAAAGGTAAACATAAAATCAGGTACTAACAGCAATTTATCTTTTTTCTTTCTCGGTGCGCTTGATAATGTAAATTTTTTTAATGATACACCGGATAAAAGATTTAATAATTCTAGAACTCTCGGAAGCGATCAAAAGCAGTATACTGCTGCGGGAAAATATCAGCAGATATTCGGTACAGGATTTTTGGACATTGCATTAAGCAGAAATTACGTTAATTATAACAGCACTCAGAATGATACGGTTCAAAATCCTATTTACAAAAATATCTCTACGGAAATTGAGAACAGTCTTAAATCGGATTTAACTGTTAAAGTTTCATCCGAAAACGAACTAAACATCGGTACGGAATTAAAATTGATTGAATTTAATTCGGATATTTTTTCTCCGGCAAAATTTACTTCATTCGGCGATTCCATTTCTGCTGTAAATTCTCAAATGAATAAAAATTATTTTAAGTGGGGAAGTTATTTGAATTTTAATACCGTAATGATGAAAAGAGTAATTGTAAATCTCGGTATAAGAGAAGATTACTTTAGCGGAATAAACGATAAATATTATTTCAGCCCGAGATTTTCGCTTTCATATAATCTATCGGCAATTAACAGCATTAATTTCAGTACCGGGATTTATTATCAGTCGCCGTCATATTTATGGTTGACAAACGGTAATAAAAACCTGAAAGATATAAGAGTAAACCAGTATATACTCGGCTTTGAAAACCGGGTAAGGGAAGATATTTTATTTAAAGTGGAAGGATTTATAAAAGATTATTCCAACTACCCGGCCAGCCTAACAAGACCTTACTTAATTCTGGCAAATACGGGCGCAGGATACTCGGATGATAATTTTACATCGTTAGGACTCGATCCGCTGGTTTCTGCCGGTAAGGGACTGACGAAAGGAATTGAGTTCTCTTTACAGAAAAAACTTTCCGATCTGCCTTATTACGGCATAATGAGCTTAACAATTTCCCGTTCTGATTTTACTCCTCTTGACGGAATAAAACGTCCGGGGCTTTACGATCAAAATGTTATATTGAATGTCAGCGGAGGTTATAAATTCGATTCTGAATGGGAGGGGAGCTTTAAATTCAGGTTTGCAACCGGGAATCCCTATACGCCGTTCGATGTGAATGGAAGACAGTACGTTTTTGATTATAATTCGAGGCGGTTAAGACCTGCGCATAGTCTTGACTTAAGGGTTGATAAAAGATGGAATTTCAGTGATTGGGTTCTTATTACATATCTGGATGTACAAAATATCTATAACCGGAAAAATACAGCTTCAATAAGATGGGATCCGAGAACGATGCGGGTTGACGAATCATCATCGATCGGTATTTTGCCTTCAATTGGTATTAGTGCTGAGTTTTGAAAAATTAAAAATTATCAGCAGTTCTTTCGCGGCATTGACTTAATATTCTAAAGTTAGGATATTAATATAAGTTATCATAAACACCTTGATTTACCGACCGGTCTGACTATTGAGAATACACTTAGATTATTTAAAGATAGTTTTTCACATTGAATCAACGAAAAGGATCTATTACATTTAAAATTTAGCTAGGGAAGGTGTTACGGTGTGTTTTCTGTTTCCGAATCTTCTGTTAATTAGGTTTGCAGTTATATAGCCGGACAAGAAGAGAATCATAAATTAAAATCATTTACAGAATAATATAAAGAGTCTTTAGAAAAATACAGAATGAGATATATGGATGATGAGTAAACTGCTGAAGCCGTTATAATGTGGTTTTGTTTATTAAAACAATTGATGACTTTTTGCATTAATATCTTTTCAAGTTAAATTAATAGTGAAGTTTTTTAAAAAATTTAATTTTCGATATTCTTCCGATGTATAACCTTCCTCCAAAGGAGTCCATTTAGGAGAGGTTACTATTTGCTGTTTCTTTTTTAACCTTGAAGGTTTGATTCAAACCATAAATAAAGGGTGAAAAAATGGCTGAAGAATCATTTGAAGAAATACAAGTTCAATTACAAGATAGACGAAAGAAACTCGAAGAATCGATAAATACTTCCCAAAATAATCTGCACCTCGTTAATCTTTTAAAAGAAGTTGACGATGCACTGGAACGAATAGCAACCGGAACATACGGACTCTGCGATACATGCCATGAGCCAATAGAGCACGATCGGTTATTGATTGATCCTTTAATAACTTTCTGCCTGGCTCATCTAAGCAAATCGCAGCAGAAATCACTGGAACGAGACCTTGAGTTGGCTGCTCAAATTCAGCGTTCGATGCTTCCTAAAAACGATATTAACTTAAAAGGTTTTGAAGTTAATTATTATTATTCACCGGCAGGACTTGTAAGCGGGGATTATTGCGATATTGTAATGAGAGAAAAACCGGAAAAGGAAATGTTGTTTATTGTCGGTGATGTAACCGGAAAAGGAATTGCAGCATCTATGCTTATGACTCATATGCATGCAATGTTTCATAGTTTAATTGATCTTAATCTGCCTTTGGAAGAAATAATGGTTAGAGCCAATCGTTTGTTTTGTGAGAGTTCACCTTATACGCATTTTGTAACCATGGTTTGCGGAAAAATTAACGAAGAGGGAGAAGTACAGTTAAGCAATGCCGGTCATTGTCTTCCGGTTTTAATTAGAAAAGACCGTATCGAAAACATTAATTCCACCGGTCTTCCTCTTGGAGTTTTTTGTACCGGAGAATATAATGTTGAAAAGTTTGTAATAAATCCCGGGGAAAGTATTTTCATTTACACCGACGGTTTATCGGAAGCCTCGAACGGGAAAGATGAATTCGGAACCGAAAAAATAAATCAAATTGCCGGTCGGAATTTCAATTCTTCTAATGAAAGTCTGTTTAATACTTTTTTGGATGAGATTAAATTATTTACCAAAGAAGAACCGCAGAATGATGATCTGACATTTCTTTCTTTGCATAGGTTCGAATAAATTTTAATCCGTCTTAGCGTACGAGAAAATTACAAAAGGAATTGAATAATTAAATTATGATTTAGGCTTTTCTTTTGCTTTTTGTTTTTTATGACGGCGGGGTCTGGTTTTTCCGTGAGTCCCTCTCCAAATTTTACCCTTTTTACTTTTTTTGTCTCCTTTACCCATAAAAGCTCCTGTATCGTTTATTGTTAAAGAAGTTTATTTAATAAAAAGAATTATAACAATTCAAAAATAGTAAAATATTGAGTTGAAAATAAAATATATTTTTTATAAAATTTTGTGTAGCGGTCTCTTTCTTACACAGAGTACCACATAGTATACACAGAGTTTCCCTGAGATTAAGTTATCTTGCTTTGACAACTCTGTGCACCTTAGTGATTCCTTAGTGAGACTCAGTGACCACCAAAATGCGGTTCAAAAGGAATATCATTATTCCAATCATAAACCGATCCGATTTGAATAACGATTATTAAACCTCGTTATATTCAAAACATTTTTGTGTAATGTTTTTGTTTTATTGTTATTTATAATTTCGTAATAACTACTAATCAATTTGTCTATTATTTCATCCCACGATTGCGTTTGCGAAAATTTAAATGCATTAGAAGCTAGTGTAGTTCTTAACTCAGGTTTTATCAAAAGTGATTCAACTTTTTTTGCAAAATCTTCAGTATTATGCGGCTCTGCAATCAAACCGTTTATTCCGTCATTGATCATCCCGTAGGAACCGCCTTCTCTTACGCAGACCGGCGGAATTCCGGAAGCCATTGCTTCAAGAACTACATTGCCGAATGTCTCGGTAGTTGAAGGAAAAACAAAAATATCACTTGAAGCGTACGCCGTTGAAAGTTCTTCACCGGATAAATTTCCTAGAAAGACCGCATCAGGCATCATTCCTTCCAGTTCTCTTCTAATTGGTCCATCCCCGGCTAATACAAAAGCAGCATTAGGATATTTAGCATTTAATATTTTATATGCCTTAGCTAAGGTTAAAAGATCTTTTTCCCATACCAAGCGTCCGGTAAATAAAAGTGTAATTTTATTTTCCAAACCTAATTCTTTTTTCCAGTCATCAGATTTGAATTTAGGATTAAATATATTTGTATCTATTCCATGGGGAAGAAACTCAATTGAGTTTAATCCATGCTCGTATAATTCGGTCATAATGGGTTTTGAAGGGACATAAACTCTATCGCATCTATTATAAAGATTTTTTAAATAACCCCAGCCGAAACATTCGAGTGATTTTATCTTATAATATTTCGCATAGCTTGTAAAGTGGGTATGGTAAGTAGCTACAACAGGAATATTATTCTTTTGCCCGTATTTAATTGCCGCACATCCCAATGAGCACGGACTATTAATATGAATTATATCCGGTTTAAATTCAGATAATTCTTTTTCAAAATGTTTAAAACCGGGAACAGAAACCCTGTAATCTTTATATAAAGGAAAAGTAACTGAAGGTACTTCAAACATCGGGGTCGGCTGTTCTTCTTCCGAAGGAATAATAGGAGAGAAGAAAATATTTTTTATGCCGCGTTCTTTTAATCCGTCTATAAGTCTGTACAGAACCCTGGTAACTCCGTCATGCCCCGGCCTCATGGTTCCTGCAAAGTATGCAACTTTTATTTCGGAATTAATTTTATGGTTTTTTCCGTTTAGTTTCACTATTCTCCCTTTCAAAAAATCATAAACAATATTTGATTTTGTTATTTAGATGTTCCAGCCGGATAAAAGTTCAATCAATTCTCAATCAGCAAAAGGAACAAAATTAATAAAGCTTTATATCGGCCTAAAAATGACCTTTTTGCCTTCCTAGTATAAAATTTTAGACAGGGTATTTGAGTGAGTGATTAGAAAGGTATGGAATTATGTTTATATAAATTTAGTTAAAAATTATTCGTATAATAATTCTTGTTTTTTAAGGCATGATCAATTCTTTTGATTCGAATGAATTTAGTTGACTACTTTCAATTTTTAATCCGGTTTTCTCAGGTTTAAACTCTATCGTTTTTGTAGTGATTTTTCCTTGATGGATGATATCAATAAAATTCAATCCGATTAAATTTTTATTATTATTCTTTAAACTCCCCCCGGCATTAAGAAATCTGATTCCGGCGCGTTTATATTCGCCCATTTCATGAAAATGACCGTGCAAGACTAGATCGATATTGTATCTATCGAATAGATTAAATAATCTTTTCTTTTTTCTCAATTTCATTGTCTGTTTTTCAATATTCTGCCAAAAGCTGCCGAATGAGTTTTTTCCCTTTACTTTTATTTTGTTGAAATGATGGTGAATTAAAATAATTTTTATAGCGGCATCGTATTTAAATTGCTCAAGTATCCGAACAGTCTCATCGAACTGATCGATTCCGACGCTTCCGTTTGAAGCAAAAATATTTTTTGAAGTTGAATATTCCGCAATGGAGTTCATACCAACGAATAAAACACCATCCAATATCTTTGCATAAGGAAAAATATTCGGCTTGGAAAGGAATACACAATTATTGAAAGTTTCTTTAAAGTAGTTGTAAAATAAATCTACTTGTCTATAAAAATTTACTTTACCGCATTTTTCCGGGAAAGAAAAAATATCTTCCGCAGTTTGCACCCCTCCGAAAATATCATGATTACCTATTACTAATGAAAGTCTTTCGGAGTTTAAAATACCATAACTCTCAAATAGCTGCCGCAATATAAGAAAATCCGAATCAGTTGCATTATCGGTTAAGTCTCCGGTAATTATTATATGATCGGCATTTTTTTCCAATGCGTAATCGAGTAAATATTTAATATGGGCAATATTATTATCTTTAAAAAATGTAGTAAAATGGAGATCCGATAAATGTGCTATTTTCATTTGTCCCTATTTGTTGTTAAAAAAAATTCTACGGAACAAAGGTATAAATCCAATGTTATCAAAAGATGAATTTAATATGAATAAATGGTTAAGAAAGGGGTATTACCAAATATTTAAAAATAAAAAAGCCGGTATATAACCGGCTTTTTTATTTAATATTTTAATAATAATTAGAACTGAACTTTCTTTTGGAAGCGGTTTGCATACTCAAGAACAAGGGCGCTTGCAATAAATATTGAAGAGTAAGTTCCTATTATTGTTCCGAAGAACAGTGTAAACGAAAATGCTCTTAAAACTTCACCGCCGAATATTAAAAGAACCAGCACTGCCAGCAATACCGTACCCGCAGTAAGTATTGTTCTGCTCATTGTACGGTTAACGCTTTGGTTAATCAATTCTTCCAGAGGCATTGTTTTATGAATTTTCAAATTTTCTCTTACTCTATCGAAAACAATAACCGTATCATTTACCGAATAACCAATTAAGGTTAGGAAAGCTGCAACTACTGTCAAATCTATTTGAAGATTTAAGCCCGGTATTACTCCGTACAGCGCCGCATAAAGTCCTACGGTAATTAACACATCGTGGAATAATGCAACAACAGCACCCATTGCAAAAATAAACTTGAATCTAAATGCCAGATAAATTAAAATACCTATAAGTGAGAGGAATATAGCGATAACAGCATCGGTTTTTAGTTCACCGCCTACTTTCGGTCCTACATGATCTTCCTTTACAACCTGAAACGGATTGTCGGAAGATTTTTCTTTTAACGTTTGTTTCAGCCAGTCCGCGATGCCTACCCTTACAACCATTTTTGTATTTGTAGGTTCTTCGGAAACTTTTCCGGTTTGATAGCCGGCTTTAAATAACTGGGAAACCATCATACTGGCAGTATCGGGATTCGCAAAGGCATAAACAACAGATGATGATGTGGTGTCGGGAATTTTGTATGCTAATCCCGGGTGTTCTTTATTTATTACAGAATTTATATTGTTTATTATCTTAGGAAATATTGCCCGCGGCAGTTCCTGTAATTCTGTTCTTACCAGGATACCGGTTTCACCGCCGAATGTTGTTAATTCTACATTACCCAAACCGATGTTACTTAGATAACCTCTCATACTACTTACATTAACGGGTTTTTGAAATTCCAGCACAATCTCGGTACCGCCCTTAAAATCTATTCCGAAATGTAAGCCGCGGAAAACAACATTTAATAACCCAATTAAGAAAAGACTTCCGGATACAAAATAAAAAATTTTCCTTTTTCCCAGCCAATCAATATGAATATTTTCGAATATACGCATTTATAAAATTGCTCCTTATTGCGAGTTAATTAACCAACAGTTATTTTAATACCTTTTTGAACCATATAATCAAATATTACACGTGCTATAACAAGTGCACTAAATAAGCTTGCTACCAATCCGATCATCAGTGTTAGTGCAAATCCTTGTACAGGGCCGGTTCCGAATTGATATAGAATTATACCGGTTATAAATGTAGTCAAGTTTGAATCTATAATAGCCGAATAAGCTTTAGAGAAGCCGCTGTCGACAGATGCTTTAATTGTCTTACCGGTTTCAAGCTCTTCTCTAATTCTTTCATAGATAAGCACATTTGCATCGACGGCCATACCTATAGTTAAAATAATACCAGCTATACCCGGCAAAGTAAGTGTCGCTCTAAATCCTGCAAGGCAGCCTAAAATAAATAATATTGTAAAGACCAAAGAAGCGGCTGCTATTGTACCGGCTCTTTGATAATAAAGAATCATAAAAAGACTTACTACAAGAAAACCAAGAATAGTTGAAAGAGAACCGTTGTAAACGGAATCCTGTCCTAGTGACGGACCGACTGTTCGTTCTTCAATTATATCAACCGGGGCAGGAAGAGCACCGGCTTTTAAAACGATAGCTAATAATTGTGCCTCTTTCATGTCTGCCATACCGGTAATCTGCGAACGCCCTCCGGTAATTTTATTTTGAACTACGGGTGCAGAATATTCAACCCCGTCCAAAATAATGGCTATTCTTTTATGAACGTTGGCTCCTGTAATTCTAGCCCAATCTGCCGCACCTTGAGAGTTCATAGTCATATTTACAATTGGTTCGGATGTTTCCGGGCTTATATTTGCAGTAGCATTTGTAATTACACCGCCTGTAAGTTCAGGAGTTTTATTTACACAATATAACATATAATAATCCTGACCGTCCTGTTTAGCAACTGGCTTTGCTGAAAATACAAACTGACAATTTGACGGTATAACTTTTTGTACATCCGGACGCGAAAGCCATAATTTTAATTTATCTCTATCGTTTCCTTTCACATATGCATCTGCCGTACCGGAGTTCTTGCTCAAAACAGCAACAGAAAAGAACGGGTGCTTTATTTTAAACTCTTCGGGTGTTAATTGTTTATTTTCACTTGTATCATTTGCAGAAGCAACATTTTTAGAATTCTTAGATTTATTTGCAGCAGTTGAATCGTTTACGGTACTATCCACGCTTACTTTTCCAGCTAAAACATTGTCGATTTTCTGCATTACAGAGTATGTAAACTGCGGATCTTTTAAAAGTTTGAATTCCAGCAAAGCAGTACCCTGCAATAATTGCTTTGCTTCTTCCTCCCTTGCAACTCCAGGTAATGCAACTATTATTCTTCTGCTGCCTTCCCTTTGGATAGTTGGCTCGGAAACTCCGTATTGGTCAACTCTGTTTCTAATTATTTCCATAGCCCTCGCAACAGCGTCGTCGGCGTCTTTTTTCAACTCCGATATTATCTTACTGTCATCATCTCGTATAGTGCCGAAATACCTGCTTAATCTTATTCCTTTAGCCTGCAGCTTCTCAGCGACTAAATCTACTACTGATTGACTCGATTTGGCTGCTGTTTTTTCGGCAGAAGCTAAAACTTGTTTAAAGGTAGCATCCGGTTCTTTTGCCAATTTCTCTAATAATTTTCCTGTATTTACTTCAAGGACAACACGCATACCGCCCTGCAAATCAAGCCCAAGTTTAAGGCTTTTTAGCTTATCTTTAGTTATGGAAGGATCGGCAGCTTTAATACTATCCTCAAGTACTTTTATTCTTTGATCGATTGCATCCGTAGATAATTTAGGCACTGCTTTTTCAAGCATAGTTCTTCTTTGGGCCTCTATCTTATCAATCATTTCGCTGTTTTTATAATTTGTATAGGTTGGAATTAAAAGGTAAACAGACAGAACAACCGCACCAATAATTAGAATAATTCTAAATCTAAGTTCTTTCATATGTAAGTTTTACTTTTATTTGGATTTTGAAAAAATTAAAAATCAAAATTACCTCTAAAGGCTTAGAAAGTCAATAAAAATTGATGCCATAAGGTATAATGTCATTAAATAGGAGGAATAGGGTATAGAGGGACAAAAAATAGTGAAAAAACGATACTGATAATCACCTTATACTTATATCCCGGTGGACCTTTAAAAATTTAGCCTAGTAAAGATTGATTTGTAATGATTATTACTATTTTATTCGAAAATCAAGTATTTGAGATCATTCGTTTTACAAGTCGCTCAAATTTTTCTTTAACTCTATTGGCAGTTTCCGTAACTTCGGCATGATTAAGCTTCTTATTTGTAATTCCTGCGGCAAAATTTGTAATACACGATATCGATGAAGTTTCCATTCCCAAATATGCTGAGAAAACGGCTTCATGAACCGTAGACATTCCTACGGCATCACCTCCGAATTTTCTTATCATTTTTATTTCAGCCGGCGTTTCATAACTAGGGCCTTTGGTAAACCAGTAAACTCCTTCTTTTAAATTGATCTTTTCTTCCAGTGCTGATCTTCTAATTAAATTATTAAATGCCGTAGAAGGGAAGTCGAAGAAGTTTGATTTTCCTTTAAGAGACGAAATACCAATTAGACCGGTTAATTCTTTTTTTATGTTTATTCCGTTAAAAGATACCGCAAGCATTAAATCACCGGGGGTAAAATTGGAATTGATTCCTCCTGCTGCATTTGTAAGAAACATTTTTTTACAACCGAGTTTAAATGAAATAAATACGGGCAGAATGCATTCGGAAAGCGGGTATCCTTCATAATAATGAATTCTTCCCTGGAACAAAAGAATTTTTTTACCTCCAAATTCCGCAAAATGTATTTTACCTTCATGCCCTTGTATGGTTGAAGGCGGATAACCGGTTAATTCCGCAGTTGATATTGTTTTATGCACTGTAACCTTATTGGCAAAATCACCAAGACCGCTGCCGAGCGTTAATGCTAATTCAGGTACGAACGGCTTATCTTTGGAAATCGAATTAATCAGTTCTTTATATTTAAAATTTAAATTGATCATATTTAATTATTTACAGAATATTCATTTAAATTTAGAATAAAATACCGGCTAATGTTGCAGTCATTAAAGTAGCCAAGGAACCGCCGAGTACCGCTTTAAAACCGAGCTTTGCCAAATCCGGTTTTCGCGAAGGAGCCAAAGGCCCAATTCCGCCTATTTGAATTGCTATCGAACTGAAATTGGCAAATCCGCATAAAGCATATGTTGCCATAAAGATTGCTTTGGGATCTGTCATAGTTTTTGCAGAAATCATCTTGCCTAATTCAAGGTACGCAACAAATTCATTAAGTACTACTTTGGTTCCTATTAAACTGCCGAAATTAAGAGATTCATGCCAGGGAACTCCGATACCGAAAGCAAGGTATTGAAGCACCCACCCGATTATTAGCTGGAAATTAAGAGGATGCCCGTACTGAGCCTTTAGAGCGGCATTCCATCCTGTTATATTACCAAAGCCTTGAAGCAGATAATTTATCAAGGCAATTAAGGCAATAAATGCAATCAGCATTGCACCGACATTAAGTGCAAGAGTTAATCCATCGCTTGCCCCGTTCGCTGCAGCTTCAACAAGATTGGAAGCATTCTTTTCCACTTTAACTTTTACAGTACCTTTGGTTTCCGGGTCGCCGGATTCCGGAAATAATATTTTGGATATAACCAGTGCTGCCGGGGCTGCCATAACACTTGCCCCCAATAATTGAGTTGCAAATAATTGCTGTGCCTGCACCAGAGGAAGGTGTAAGGTCTGTGCGTATGAACTTCCCAGAACCTGAATATATGCCGCCATAACCCCGCCGGAGATCGTTGCCATTCCGCCTATCATTATTGTTAATAGTTCGCTGTTGGTGGCGCCTTTAATAAAAGGTTTAATCATTAACGGTGCTTCCGTTTGTCCTACGAAAATATTAGCTGTACATGATAAAGATTCGGCGCCGCTTGTTCCCATAACTTTTGCCATTACCCAGGCCATTCCTTGAACTACTTTCTGCATAATTCCTAGGTAATATAGAATGGACATTACACTTGCGAAAAAGATAATTGTCGGCAGAACTTGAAAAGCAAAAAACGAACCCAGGCTTCCCGGTGTACCGGTGCCTAATGCCAGATTACCGAAAACAAATTTTGCTCCTTCGGAAGTGAAATTTAAAATGAGGACAAAGAAATAGCTTACCCAGTTAAAAAATTCTTTCGGCCAGCCGAAAGGAGAAAAATAATTTTTTAATACATCGCCTTTAAGTATTACAATAGCAAAAACAATTTGAAGACCGAGACCTCCGGCTACCAGCCGCCAGTTTATCTTCTTTTTATTATTTGAAAAAAGGAAAGCTATACCGACTAATAATATAATGCCGATTATTCCTCTGTAAATTGCAGTAAAGCTCATAGAACACCTTTATTTTTCTTTTGGGATGTAATGACATTTCCGGCAGCGGGCTTCATAAATATCCGAAGCGCCTACAATTACTCTTTCGGATGATTCTGTTTTTCGCTGTGTTTTATCGGCGGGATTTCCGCATACAACACAAATTGCCAAAGTCTTTGTAATATATTCCGCAATGGCTAACAGTTGAGGCATAGGTTCGAATGGAATTCCTTGATAATCCTGATCCAATCCGGCAATAATAACACGCTTTCCATCATTTGCTAAATTATTACATATGCCCACAATATCGTTTGAAAAAAACTGTGCTTCATCAATACCTATTACTTCGGCATCTTCCGAATGTTTTAATACTTCGTTTATATCATCAATTAAAATAGAAGGCAGCGATTGTTCACTGTGTGATACTATATCCGACTTGGAGTATCGATTGTCTATTTTTGGTTTGAATATTTTGACTTTTTGTTTTGCAATTTTTGCACGTCTTAATCTTCTAATAAGTTCTTCGGTTTTACCGCTGAACATACATCCGGCTATTACTTCTATCCAACCGGTTTCTTTTGGCATAGAGTGAGGTGCCCTATCAAGCATAATTTTAATTTCTTTTTTAGTATTCTTAAATCAGACTAAATCTTTGTCGCCGAAAGCAAGCGGCAGCAACTCGTTTAGTTTTAATATTTTTAATTCGTTTTTATGATTGATCATTACAACATCAATATTACCGCAAAGATCTAGCAGAACCTGCCTGCAAGAACCGCATGGCGGACAGTAAGAAGGTGAATCGCTAGCAATTGCAATTGCTTTAAATTTTCTTTCGCCTTCAGAAAATGCTTTGAATACTGCCGTTCTTTCGGCGCAAATGGTTAAGCTATACGACGGTGTTTCAATATTTCCTCCCAAATAAAGCTTGTCGTCTTCCGTTAAGAGTGCAGCCCCTACGTGAAATTTTGAATAAGGAGGATAGGCGGTTTTTTTTGCTTCTACAGCTTTTTCTGCAAGAGTTTTATAATCCATACTACCTTCAATCTTAGGTTATAAAAATATGTTATTAGATTTTTAAATCAAAAGAATAATTATTTAAAATTGAAATTTTCATCATCCGGCTTTTGTTAGAATAAAATAGAAAGTAGGAGTTAAATATTTATTTACGAATCCTTCTTTGTCGTTAACTATTTTTAATATTATTTTATCTAAATGCAGCTTTCTAATAGTGTCAATTAAGAAAATATGAAAATCACTCCAAGCAATTCCTTTATGACCTTCAAATAATTTTTTTACGGTATATTTTGTGTCGAGATTTATCTTAAAAATAGGATTAAAATTTTTTTTAATATCTTTTAAAGATAAAAGCTGTGCAATATCTTCACGTTCAATTTCATTCTTTCTAAAGTGTTTTAAAAAATATTTTTTAATCTTATCTCTCCCTAAAATCGATACAAAAGGCAATCCCCAATGCGGGTCAGCAATAAAATTTAAGAATGACAATTTATTCGGGGTACTTAAGTATATAATCCCGTCTGATTTTAAGAGCTTATTAAGGTTATGAATAATTAACTTAGTATAGGTTAAATGTTCAATAACATCTTGAAGAATTATTAAATCGAATGTTTTGGGTTTAAATGGCAAGTCCAAAGCATTTCCGTTTATCCTTTGGATTTTACCTTTGTTGACCTGACGTTTTAATCTTAGGAGACTTATATCAAACGATACTACATAATTAACTTCGGATAGAATAGAGGATGTACCGCCTTCACCCGAGCCGAGGTCTAGTATTTTTAGTCCCGAACACTTAACATGATTTTGAATTATAGATTTTACAAAATCACCGCGTTCAAGTGCAAGCTGTCGGCTCTTTTCCCAGCGTCTGTAATTCGGATGAGTCCGGCCCAGCCAGGCCGGAATTACATTTTCATTCATTCCCATTTGTCTTTTCTAAACAAAGCACCGAAAAAATTAATTATTAAAAACAATTCGTAAAAAATTTGAAGATAAAGTATTTCAAATATATTAAACTTATAATCGAATGTTTTTTGTGTCAATAAAACCAGAGTAATATCCGTAAGTATTTTTAGAACAAATAGCCAAATAAAAATTGAATTTACAAAACATAAAATAATAGAAAATAGAAAAAATAAATTTAGAATATGCCAGCTTCCTAAAAGTATTTTATGCTTTAAGAGATAATGTACTGAAGTTTTGGTGTGCCGGGATTTCTGGGCAATATATTCTTTAAAGGTATTTTTAGTAAAAGATAAAACCGATGCATCTTTATCAATTATTGCAGCTATTTTAAATTTATTTTTTACAGCTTCTCTTAAAAGCAGATCATCGTCGCCGCTAAGTGTTTCGGCAGTATTGGCGTAGCCGTTTAATTTTTCAAATGATGATTTTTTAAAACCAAAATTTCTTGCTGAAGCTGAATAGGGGATGCCTAATTTTGCAGCAGTAAATGTTAAAATTGAACTTCTCAAATTTTCAAAGCACGCAATTTTATTTATTAGATGTTTATTCTGCTTAAAAGGAGAAATGCCGAAAATAAAATCGACTCCTTTCCTAAAATATTCAGAACAAATATTTAACCAGTTTGGGCTTGGCAGGCAGTCCGCATCTGTTATCATAATATACGGATTATTTGTTTTTCCAATTCCGAAAGTCAATGCACCCTTTTTACCCGGGAGTTCTTTTTCTGTTATCTTATATAATTTAAAATTATCAATATTGTCCGTTAGATTATTTGCAGTATTAAAAGTATTGTCGGTTGAATTATCATCAACCAAAATTATTTCAAAATTTTCTTCGGGATAATTTAAATTATTAAACGAGTTTATTAAGCCTGGAATGTTTGTCTCTTCATTTTTAGCGGCTATAACAACCGAGAAGTTTAAGTTT